>CAZCBJ010000006.1:0-47044 GCA_964496705.1 uncultured Anaerolineaceae bacterium
GGCGGAACTGGATGCGTTCTTTTTCGCCCATTTTACCCAGTTCATTGCCGTCGATCCACACATGCCCCTGACTGGGCTTGAGCAATGCTGCCAGCATGGCCAACAAGGTGGTCTTGCCAGATCCGCTCGGTCCGACCAGCCCCACGAATTCACCCGGCAAAATTTGCAGCGACACTCCATCCACTGCGCGGACTTCCATGTCACCGCTGCGATATATTTTGCTGACCGTTTCGGTTCGAATTACGGGGGTCAGGGTTGGTTGGCTATTTATCGTCGATAAATTTAATGTCATGTCAGTCATAGTATCCTCACGATTGCAGTCCGAGCGCCAGGAGAGGTTCGACGGTGATGGCGCGCAAAACAGAAACCAGCCCGCCGGCAGGGCCGATGGCGAGCAGCAGACCCAGTGCGATCCCGACTGCTTCGCCAGTGAAGCGCACTGGCACAGTTCCCGGCAGCCCCATTGCCAAACCCCCTGTCACCAATCCGCCCAGGATCACCCCGAAGGTGGTGACGATTACGATCTGGGTGACCACTGCGGTGGCAACGATGAAGTTTGATGTGCCGATGGCTTTCAGCACACCAATTTGCGGAATTTTTTGGAGCAATTGGATTTGGAAGAACCCTCCCACCACCAGCACGCCGATCAACAGGGTGAATACTTGTTGGGTGGTCAGCGTGGATTGCTGCGCGGAGTAGCCTGGCAGTGATTCGATTGCAGTTTGAACATCGGTCACTTCCACTTCTGCCACCTGGGAGAGAATGTTTGCCCGCACAATATCCGGCGTTGTTTCGGGGGCAATTTTCACTGCAACGATATTGGAGACGATCTCAACCAGTCCGGAGCTGGTGGCGCCTTGAGGGCGAATACGGTCCCAGGTTGAGTAGGGGATAAAAATCGAGGGCGCGTACAGATATTGCTGTCCACTGGTCAGGCCTGCCACGCGCAGTCTATAAAACTGGTCGCGGGTGCCCTGGATGGTTTTAATGGTGATGGTATCGCCCACCTGGATGCCTTCGCGTGAGGCCAGGTTGCCGTCAATCACCACCTCATTCCCCCCGCTGGTATTTAATGGGCTGCCCTCCAGCACCAGTGGATTGCCCGGTTTGTTCGGCTCAACACCCACCAGAGAGACATTGATGTTTTCCTGATCCGCGTTAACCAGCGAACCGTTACTGAAGCCGATTGCGCCAATATCCTGCACGCCTGGAACACGGCGAATATCATTCAATTTTGAACGCCCAATGCGGCTCGCGGCAATGGACGTGTCCACGTTTTTCTGAAATATGATCAGTTCCGCATCCAATTTGGATAGGTATTCCTTGTTGGCAAACGCCAGCCCTTCAGCCAACCCGGCGGTGAACAACACCAGAATGGTGATCAGGGCGATCACGAGGCTAAAGAGAAAAAACCGCCCCCGGTTGCGCCAAACTTCCTTGAAAGCCAGATAAAATCCCATACCTTCACTCCGCAAATTAGATGCAGGTAATTTATCATGCTGCCCGCGATTAAGCTATGCTGTTCACGCTGAAACCTTGTACAAAAGTTAAACAAAATTTCGCGGTGCATTTGTAAATACAAAAAAACGCTGCCTGTAGGTCATCCAGGCAGCGTTGGTAGGTTAAAGACTAGCTGCTTAACACTCGCTGAAACCGCAGGCGTAGCATTTGCGGCAGCCTTCTTCGTTGACCACGGCTGCCTGACCGCATTCGGGACACAGGTCACCGATTTTTAGCAGTGGGTGCTCTCCTTGAATGTTAATGAGCGGGCGGGTTTCTTCCATCACCGCTGGGTGGGTTTTGCCATTATGCGGACCTTCTTCAGTGTTGGCGCGTGCCTCACGGAATAGCAGGTATTCCTCGATCACCTGTGCCACGCCGTCTGGCAGCGAACGCACCCGTTTGGGGCCAAAGCCTAGTGAACGCCCTCCGCCAATGCCAGTCAACTGGCGAATCACCTCCTGCAGCCGCTTGGCTGGTTCCACCGGTGACGCAATGCGCAGAATGTAGGAAATCAGGCGGCCGATGGCTTCTGAAACCGCTGCCGTGTCTGAGCCGGCTTTGGCGGCGGTGATGAACACCTCAAAGGGCTGGTCGCCACCATTTTCGTTGATCGTGACAAACGCCTTTCCCAAGGGTGTTTCTATCGAGTAAGTGTACCCAAACAGGAAGCGCGGGCGCGGTTTCTTGGCATCGACCCAAAAGGAGGCTTGCTCGACATTTTCTTCATATTCGATTTCACCTGTGGCGGGTTCAACCTGGATGGTTTCCTTCTTGACGGCAGTTGAACGCGTTTCCAGAACCACCTTGTCACGCGACCCAGTCACGTAGACCGTGATCCCCTTGCAGCCCAAACGCCAGGCGAGCAAATAGGCCACCGCCACGTCCTCTTCGCTGGCTCCGGGTGGGAAATTGATCGTTTTGGACATGCTGTTGTCCACAAAAGCCTGCATGGCGGCTTGCATGCGGACATGCTCTTCGGCGGTGATGTCCTGTGAGACGACAAACACCTCGCGCAACTCCTCGGGCAACTGACTCACATTCTTGCAGGTGCCTTCGTCCAGGACTTGCTGCACGATGGATTGGCGGGTTTTCTCTTCCAGGCCGGAACGCAGCAAGGCTTCCTCAAAAGTCGGGCTGGCATAGGTCAACTGCAGATCCCTGCCGTTATCGTTGACATGCCGCACGTATGCCAGAGCAAACACCGGTTCGCAGCCGTACCCTTCGCAGCCAGCCACGGTGGCGATGGTGCCGGTGGGAGCGATGGTGGTCTGAGCGGCGTTGCGAATGCCGTGCTTGAGGATGCCCTGGGTGGCTTTGGCCCAATCCACAAGCGGCCGATTCCAATCATGCTGATAGGGTTCCAGCGGCATGGGCGGCTGCCAGGTGAAATTTTCGGGATCATAAATACTGCCCTGGATGGCCGGGAATGCGCCGCGCTGCCTGGCCAGTTCGATGCTGGTGACTACCGCATGATAGCGGACAAATTCCATCACCTGGGCAGCGAATTCCTGCCCATCAGCGGAACCATAGCCGATGCCGACATGGTACATCAAATCGGCCAGACCCATGATGCCCAGCCCAATGCGGCGGGCGCGCAGCGCAGCTTCTTTCAAGGCCGGCACGGCCGGGACGTAATGGTTGGCATCCACCACATCATCCAGGAAACGGGTGGCCAGCACCACATGCTTGCGCAGTTTTTCCCAATCCACTGCGCCGTCTGCGCCGCATACCTGGGCCAGGTTGATGGAACCCAGGCAGCAATTCTCATAAGCGCCCAGCCATTGTTCACCACACGGGTTGGTGGCCTCCAATTGGTAGAGATGAGGCACCGGGTTCTGGCGGTTGGCGGCGTCGAGGAACAGCATGCCCGGCTCGCCGTTGTGGTGCGCATGGTGGACAATCTTTGAAAACAACTCGCGCGCTTTGACCCGCCTGAACACTTTCAGCGGGATTCCTGCCGCACGAGCCTGTTCGATCGTGCCGTCAAAGCCGCGGTAGAGGGGCGAGGATATATCCGGGAAAACCAGTTCCCAATCTTCGTCTTTCTCCACTGCCTGCATGAAGGCATCGGTGATGCCGACCGAGATATTAAAATTGGTGATCGAATTTTCATCGGTCTTGCAGGTGATGAATTCTTCGATATCCGGGTGATCCACGCGCAGCACGGCCATGTTGGCGCCGCGGCGCGATCCGCCCTGGGCCACCTCACCGAAGGCATGGTCGTACACGCGCAGGAAGCCGACCGGACCGGTGGCCTGCCCTGCAGACGACTTGACCAATGAGCCTTTGGGGCGCAAGCGCGAGAATGAAAAACCATTCCCGCCGCCGGTTTGCTGGATCAGGGCGGCATCCCGCAGAGTCTGGAAAATGCCAGTCGGTTTGCGACCCATATCGTCTGATATGGGTAGAACAAAGCAGGCGGCAAGCTGACCGAGGGGTGTTCCTGCACCGGTGAAAGTGGGCGAATTGGGAAAAAAACTTTTAGAGGTCAACAGATGATAATATTGCCGTGCGAGGGCGATGACATCCTCGCCCCAGGCTTCTTCGACCAGGGCGACATGATAGGCTACCCGCCAAAACATCTCTTCGATGCTTTCAGCCGGGTTGCCGTCATCACCGCGGCGGACATAGCGCTTGATCAGCACCTGGCGGCCGTTTTCGCTTAGCTCAACCCTGGGTAGATCGGCTGGAATGGGGGGTGTAGAAGTGGAGCCTGCGTAGGCTTCACGGTGAGTTGGCTGTGCCATATAACACTCCTATCCTTCAAGTAATCGGTCGATCTCGCTTCGTATAGCCTTCAAATCATCCAGGTGCAGGTAAACGATGGCGTAGCGGATATAGGCGATTTGATCCAATTCTTTTAGACCGGCGATGACCATATCCCCCACGACTCGCGATGAAACCTCAGCCCGGCCCATTTTTTGCAGGGCAACTTCAATTTCGCTGACCAATCGGTCTATTTCGGCTGCCGAAACAGGGCGTTTGGCGCAGCAAATACGGATTCCGCGTTCCAATTTGTCACGATCGAATTCTTCGCGCGCGCCGTCCCGTTTGATCAGCAGAGGCGTGGCTAATATCGGTCGCTCATAAGTCGAAAAGCGCTGCCGGCAGCGTTCACATTCCCGCCGCCGCCGTACCCCGCCGCGCGTGTCGTGGGTTGTGTCGAGAACTTTGGACTCGTTGTGCTGGCAATATGGACAACGCATGGGTTCCTCCACCCAAAGTTGAGGCGTAATGATCAGGGGCGGGATGAATTTGCCTCAAGAAAAGCCTACCCCCATATATGGGGGTATTTCTATAACTGTATAGTACATTTGCTGTTGGGAAAAATTTTAGCACAAACATTCGAGCGAATCAAGCCAAAACAAGCCATCAAACCTTAAAACTTGGGTGGTGCAGGAGATTTTAAGCTATTTAATCTTTTATAAGGTCCGCAGACCAAACGGCTTTTCATTAACCGATTAATCTTCTCTACCCCCTCCCCATTTTATGGGGGGAGGGGGTTCGAGAGAGGGGGGAGGAGCCACCTGGTATGTTGTTTCTACTGTCGGCGCTGACCGCGCAGGAAAGGCGGCAAATCCAGATTATCGGTGTCAACGCTGATCGGCTCGAATACCTGCTGCACTGGGGCAGGACGTTGTTGTTCCGGCTTCTCAGTCGTTAAAGGGCGCTGGGTTTGGCCTTCTCCCATGCGTGGACGGCGCTCTGCAATCGGAGGGTTGGTCAGCCGCAGTGCGGGGCTGGGTCGGTCAAAACCGGTGGCGATGACGGTGACGCGGATTTCATCCCCCATATTGGCATCCAATACAGCGCCAAAGATCAGGTTGACGTCTGGATGCGCGGTTTCCTTGATGATGGCGGCAGCCTGATTGACCTCGAAGAGGGTCAGACCCGGAGCGCCGGTGACATTAAACAGGATGCCGTGAGCGCCATCGATGGTGATGTCGAGCAGTTGGCTGGAGATGGCCTGTTCGGCGGCAATCCGGGCGCGATCTTCGCCGGAAGCGCGACCGACCGCCATCAGGGCGGCGCCGCCCTCGGCCATGATCGTGCGTACATCAGCGAAGTCGAGGTTGATCAAGCCCGGGACGGTGATCAATTCCGAGATGCCCTGGATGCCCTGGCGCAGTACATCGTCAGCCACGCGGAATGCCTCGGTGAGGCTGGCGCGCTTGTCAACAATCTGCAGCAGGCGGTCATTGGGGATGACGATCAATGTGTCGGCATGCTCTTTCAGCTTGGAGATGCCGTCCTCTGCGCTGGTGGCGCGCCGAGTACCCTCAAAAGTGAACGGTCGAGTGACCACACCGATGGTCAGGGCGCCAACTTCTTTGGCGATCTGAGCCACGATGGGTGCAGCGCCGGTGCCGGTGCCGCCGCCCATGCCGGCAGTGACGAATACCATATCGCTGCCTTTGAGGACTTCATACAGCTCCTCTGCTGATTCCTCAGCGGCTTTACGACCGGTCTCGGGGTTGCCGCCAGCGCCCAGTCCGCGGGTTGATTTGTCACCGATACGCACACGGGTGGGTGACTTGGACAGCAGCAGTGCTTGTCCGTCGGTGTTGACGGAGATGAATTCAATGCCTTGCAAGCCTTCGTCAATCATGCGGTTGACGGCATTGCATCCTCCTCCGCCCACACCTACAACTTTTATGCGAGCGAATGATTCTTGTTGCTGGGGTGATAAATTGTGATCCATGGTCTCCTCCACAAAATTTGATCATACATATTGCTGAGTACGATGAACTTTCAAGCAGCTTGAAAGGCAGCTCACGGTAACAAACGTCGGATCCAATCCCATAATTTTCCCAATTTCGGTTGACCTCCTTGATTCAGAGTGGGTCGGATGGCTGGGATTTCGGCTTCGTTCATCATTAATGCCCAGTACAATAATCCGACGCTGGTGGAAAAGGCGGGAGAGTTGAGCTGGTCGGTGAGTCCGACCAAATTCTCCGGTTTGGCGATACGCACCGGCAAGCCGAGAACCCGGCTTGCGAGTTGACGAATTTTCGGCAGGCTGCTGGTGCCGCCGGTCAGCACCATACCCGCTGGCAGCAAGCCGTCATAACCTGATCGTTTGATCTCCTGCAGTAGGAGCATGAAGATTTCTTCGACGCGCGCCTCGACGATCTGGGCCAGTTCTCTGCGGCTGATTTGCTGGGAGGCTTCGTCGCCAAAACCGCGCACGCTGAAAAACTCGTCGCCGCCCACCTCGCTGGCCACAGCGCAGCCGAACTGTTTCTTGACCTCTTCAGCCTGCGAAGGGGGCAGACGCAGCAGCGTGGCGATGTCGTTGGTGATGTGGTTGCCGCCCACCGCCAGCACCATGGTATGCCATACGTTTTCATCGATATAGATGGCCATGTCGGTGGTGCCGCCGCCAATGTCACACACTACCGCGCCCATCTGCCGTTCGGTGTCCGAGAGGACGACTTCGCCAGACGCAAGCGGATTAAGCACGAACTGGGTCACCTCAACGCCGCAGGATTGCACACATTGGCGTATGTTTTCAACCGTCGCAGCCGCGGCGGTGATAATATGCGCTTCCACCTCCAGCCGGTAACCATGCATCCCCAATGGAGAGCGGATACCGTCCTGACCGTCCAGCACGAAACCGCGTTGAATGACGTGGATGATCTCGCGGTTGTGCGGGATGGCTACGGCTTGAGCGGCGTCCAGCGCGCGCGCCACGTCGTCCTGGTCAATCACCCGACCGGATATCCCCACCACTCCCCGGCTGTTCACGGAGGAAACATGCGAACCTGCCAGGCTGACCAATGCTGCGGTAACCTCCAGCCCGGATGAACGCTGCGCTTTTTCCAGCGAGCGCGCAATGGATTGGGTCGCTGCGGCAAGGTCCACAATGGTGCCTTTGCGGATGCCTTGCGAGGGTTCAATCCCCACGCCGAGGATGCGCAGATTTCTTTCGCTTTCCACGCGGGCAACCAGGGTGCAAACCTTGGTGGTTCCGATGTCAATTCCGACGACAATTGGTTCATCCATGAGTCTTATCACTCCGTGCGATAATATGGCGAGTCAGGATTTTGTACGCTGACGTAAGCCGGTTTGATCCCCTGATCGTCCAACCGTTTGACCAGGGCCTGATACACGTTCATTTTGGCTTCCATGTTCTCAAGATCCAACCCGACATAGACTTCCCATTTACCATCCTGCCAACCGAGTCCTTCACTCCATGAATAAGCAAGTTTCGTTCCATCCGGCAGCATGGTGCTCAATTTAGCGGCTGTTTCCAGAACAATTGGTTCAACGCGCAGATTGCGTAAACTCCCTGGTCCAACCACCACTCCTTCACTCTTCACCGCCTCAGGTCTGGCGGACTTATTTCCGGCTGACTCTTTTTTCAATTGGTAGGTCGGAGGCAAACCCTCTGACACAATATGCAAAAGACCATCTGCCTCACCGCGCGGAGGGAACATAGCTCCCTGGGAGTCAAACCACAACACCTTTTCATCTTCATATTCCCAGGCGATGACCGGTACCCTTTCGACCACCTGCAGGATCACCTGATTGGGAGGCAGGATGGTCACCTGTACACTTTCAAATTCCACAAAAGAATCGATCAATTGCTGGCGAGCCAACTGCGGATCAATGGTGAAGGAGGTCTTCCCGACCAAATCCACCACAGCGCTGATATCACTGATGGTCACCCGCTGGTTGCCCTGGATGTTCAGTTCACTCACCTGCAAACGCGGCGTGTTGGATAGAAAGATGATCATGTATCCCAGGAATAAAGCCAAAATACCGGAGAACAACCGCCAACCCGGGCGTACGACCGGGATGTTGCGCAGCAGTAATTCTGTGCCATTATTGTATGGGACAGATACCCGCCGGCGCAGGGGGGTGGTGGTGCGGTTGAGGATCGGGCGTCCCATGACAGCATCCCGCGAGAGAACGGTGGTGGCCTGGTAGCTGCGCGTCTGTCGTGCGCTGGAAGCTGCCCGCACGACCCGCTGCTGTGAGCGCTGGGTTCGCTTCTGACGCAGTTGTTCAGCGCGGGAAGCCGAAGATTGCTTGGTCGTTTTCATGATGTCCTCCCATACCGACGCTCAGTTTGATCGCGGTCGCTCTTTCGCTCCATCGCCAGCGCAACCAAACGGTCGATCAATTCAGGGTAGGAAATACCACTGGCTTCCCACAATTTTGGATACATGCTGATCTGCGTGAAGCCGGGAATGGTATTCACTTCGTTGACAAACAGTTCACCGGTCTGACGGTCCATCAAGAAGTCAACCCGCGCCATCCCGGCGCAATCGATGGCTCGATAGACTTCCACGGCCATCTTGCGAATGGTCTGCGCGGTTTCCAGGGCTAATGGAGCCGGGATGATCAGCTCAGACGCGCCGTCCATGTATTTGGCGTTGTAAGTGTAAAAATCATCGCTGGGGATGATCTCGCCAGGCACAGATGCTTGCGGCTGATCGTTACCCAACACACTCACCTCTATCTCACGCGGCTTGTCCAATCCGCGTTCCACCAATACCCTCCGGTCGTAGGAGGCCGCTTCGAGCAGGCCTTCGATCAGCGAGGAGCGGCTCGAGCATTTGGTGATACCCACCGAGGAACCCAGGTTGGCAGGTTTGCAGAACAATGGGAACGGTGCGAAATTGCCCAACAGGTTCAGAACCGCGTCCATGTCGGTCTGGATTTGATGGCGGGTCAACACCAGCGCATCCAGAACAGGGATGCCGCGCGCACGCATGACATCCTTGAAAAGGGCTTTATCCATGCCCACCGCCGAGCCGAGCACCCCGGCGCCAATATAAGCCAGGTCGGCCAACTCCAGCAGACCCTGCAATGTGCCGTCTTCGCCAAAGGTGCCGTGCAGCACCGGGAAAACCACATCCAGGCTGGCCAGCGGCTCAAGCGTTTGTCCTTGTGCGCTCTGATGAATGGCATACAGCCAGTTTTGGCCCGGTTCCGGCAGCAGTACAGCCGGGGTCAGCCGGTCGAATTGGTTCGATTGAAACGCGCCTAACGCATCTGTCCCGGTCAACCATTGCCCGGCGTGGTCTATGCCGATTTGAATCAGGTTGTATTTGTCTGGCGATAGCACGCTCAGCACCGATTGGGCGGACATGAGCGAGACTTCATGTTCACCGGAACGGCCTCCAAAAATAACTACCAGGTTGATGCGTGGATTATTCATGGTCAAAGATTCCGCTCTCTCTAAAATTCTCCAATACATTCAATTTCAAGGTCCAGGATGATATGAAAACGATCGAACACCTTTTGACGGGCAAGGCTGATCAACTGGAAAACATCGTCGGCGCTGGCTTTGCCCAAATTGAGGAAAAAATTGGCATGCATGGAACTGATCTGCGCGCCGCCGACCTGGGCACCTTTGAGTCCTACGGCTTCGATCAACCGACCGGCGTAATCGCCAGGCGGGTTCTTGAACATCGAACCCATGTTGGCGCCGGGCGGTTGCGTGCTCTTGCGGCGCTGGTTGAACTCAAACATCTTCGCCTGCACCTCCTCCACACTGCTTCTGGACAAGCGCAGCCTGGCAGTCAGGATCACTGCCGGGGAAATTTCCCGTTTTAGGATGCTGGAACGGTATTCGTACTGCATCTGCTCGACCGTCCATTTCTGATACCCATCTTTGCGATGCAAGATTTCTGCCAGCATCAGGTTAGCCTGCATATTGGAGCCGTGCGCTCCGGCGTTTCCATACACGGCGCCGCCGATTGAGCCGGGAATGTAGGCTGCCCATTCGAGCCCACTCAAGCCGCGCAGGGCTGCCTGGCGAGCTGCGCCGCTCAGGCTGGCGCCAGATTCAGCCCACAAGCTGGGCGGTTCACTCTGGGCGTCAATCCGAACAGTGTGGGCGCGATTGATCAACACCAGACCGCGTATCCCTTTATCGCTGACCAGCACATTTGCGCCGCTGCCCAGAATGTGGAAGGGCGCATCCAGTTCCCAGAGCTTTAAGACAAACTCTCTCAGTTCTTCGGCGCTTTGGGCAATCAACAAACCGTCCGCCGGCCCTCCAACCCGGGCGGTGGTGTAGTTGGCCATCAACACGTTCTCCTGTAACCGGCTGCCAAAGGAGCGGCGCAGAGGTTCGAGGTCGATGGTGGGAGAGAAACGGGTCATCATAGCGGTCATTTCAACGGTTGGCTGCGGTCTGAAGCAGTCCTCAAATTATCCAAAACCTTTGCGCTGACCTGGTCAGCATCTCCAGCGGAGAAAACCAACAGCACATCCCCTGAGACAAGGTTTTGGAGGAGAAAATCGCCGGTTTCCTGTAAACCGGGGATGAAATGCGCCGCCGGGTGCTGCATCTTTTGCACCACCTGGACGGCAGAGAATTGCGTGTTATGCTCGCGGGCGGCATAGACTTCGGTGACGATCACCTGATCGGCGTCGCCGAAGGCTTGACTGAACTCATCCAACAGGGTGAGGGTGCGTGAATAGGTGTGCGGTTGCCAGACCGCCCACAAACGCCGGCTGGGGTAGCGCATGCGCGCGGCAGCCAATGTAGCGCGGATTTCAGTGGGGTGGTGGGCATAATCGTCAATCACCGTCACCCCGAAAGCTTCACCGCGCACCTCAAAGCGCCGCCCTGTGCCTGTGAATAAGGACAAGGCCCGACTGACCTGTTCCGACGGCAAGCCCAACACGTCGGCCGCAGCAATGACTGCCAACGCATTGCTCAGGTTATGCTCGCCGGGAATTTGCAGGGAGAGCTGAGCGATGGGTTTTTCACCGGCGTACACATCGCAATCCAGGCAGCAGGATGGGTTGCCGGAGATGTTCATAACGCGGTAATCAGCCGGGCTGTGCAGACCGTAGCGCACAGCTTCGCGACCGGTTTGAACGTGTTCAACAAGGCCCGATGCCAGCGGATGATCGGCGCAGACGATCAGTGTTCCGCCCGGCTTGAGGCTGTGCACAAATTCACGGAAGGCTGCGAGATAATCGGCTTCAGTGGGATAGCAATCAGGGTGGTCGTGTTCAACATGGGTGATGATGATCACGTCAGGATGCAGACCCAGAAACATGCGGTCGTATTCATCGGCTTCGATGACAAAATGTTGGCCTTTGCCGGCGTGCGCGTTGCTGCCCAGATTGGCCGATACGCCGCCGATGATGTAAGAAGGATCAAGCCCCAGGCTGACCAATGCCCAGGCAGTCATGGCGGTGGTGGTTGTCTTGCCGTGCGTCCCTGCCACAGCGATGCAGGTTCGTCCCTGCATCCAGCGTGAGAGCACATCCGATCGCTTTGCCACCTGAATGCCTGCCACGCGAGCGGCAACCACTTCGGGGTTGTCATCCGGGATGGCGGACGAGCGAATCACCAGATCAGCACCTTGCACATTTTTAGCGCTGTGGCCGGCAGTGATGCGGGCTCCCATGCGGGTCAGTTCTGCGGTGATGGGTGACAACATGCGATCTGACCCGCTGACCGAGTAACCGCTTTCGATCAGTAAGCGGGCGATTGCGGATAATCCGCTGCCACCAATCCCGATGAAGTGCACGTGATCCATTAGATGAACACCATCAACACAAAAGCGAATGCGATAGCCACGGCAAAATAAATCGCCGGGGTTCCCAGCAGCGCCGGGGGGAGGAATTTCATGTAGCGGTCAACCAGAACGGCCAAATCTCCGGTGGGCGCCATGAAAATTTCACCGAATGGGTAACCAGCGGAATCCAGGAAGAACCAGATGGAGCCGACCACCAAATAACCATTGACCATGCCGATGAATATGCCCAGCAGAACATCCTGCAGCCTTTCACGGACGAAACGGTTGGTTTGCGCAAGGCGCTGGATATTGGGGGTTTGGTAGCCGAACAGAACCAGGATCAGGATAATCGCGGTGCGAATCCAAAACAGTCCGTCACCCGTTCCCAGGGTGAGCACATCGCGGATGAATGGGGCAAACAATTCCAGGACGGTTATGAAGAAGATGGCCAGGATCATAGACACACTGACCAACAGCTCCTTGGCCCAACCGCGCATGGCGCCGATGATTCCGAATAAAATCACATATAACCAGAAGAGGACGATCAAACTGATCAAGGTCTTCCTCCTTCTTGTCTGGCGATTTGAATCGCCAACCCTGCCAGGCGCCGAGCCGCGTCTGGTTGCGCTAGCGCTGCCATCGCCCGGCGCATTATAGCCAGCTTCGGTTGGTCGCTGAGAAGGTTCATCACCTGTGGCATCAATTCTGCGCTCAATTGGCTGTCTTCCACCACGATGGCAGCTTCTTGACTGGCTAGGTAATCGGCATTGACCATCTGATATTTCCAGGCGTAAGGATAGGGCACCAGGATGGCCGGAACGCCGAAGAGGGGCAACTCGCCCAGGGTGGATGCCCCGGCGCGGCAGACGATCAGGTCAGCACAAGCCAGGGCCGCGCCCATGTCTTCGTGCAGGTAGGGGAAGATGTGGTCATGTGCCTGTAATTCTTGGGGTAAAGCGTTGTGGCTGGCCTGCACTTCCTCCCAGTCCAACGAGCCGCTGATATGAATGATCTGTGCGGCAATCAACAATTGTTCTTTGACCGCCAACACTGCGCGGTTGATGGAGCGCGCGCCTTTGCTGCCGCCAGAAACCAGCAGAACGGGCTTCTGCGGCTGAAGGCTAAAGTGTTGCAGCGCCTGCTCCCGCTTCCATGCAGTTAATTCAGTGCGGGTGGGATAACCGGTCACCTCAACTCGCGCGCTTGGGGAAAAATATTGGCGGGAATTCTCTGCGCTGACAGCGATGCATGAGGCGAACAGCGACAGGAATTTTAGCGCGTAACCGGGCTGAATGTCGGGGACAAAGAGAAGCGCCGGTGTGCGGCCGGCTGCCACGGCCATTGGCGCAGCGATATAGCCCCCGGTGAACAATAGCACATCCGGTTTAAACTCGCCAAGTATCCTGCGCGAAGCGCCTACCCCGCGAGCCAGTTGCAACAGGTTACCCGGCAGTGCGCGCATGCCAACGCCGTGAACACCGGCTGCCGGGATAGATGCGTAGGGGATGCCCTTACGCTGGATCAGGCTGGCTTCCATGCCGCCCTGTCCTCCCACCCATAAAACCGGGTTCGCTTCATTGCCGAGAGCTTCGAGAACGGCGAGCGCGGGATAAACTCCGCCGCCGGTTCCACCTGCGCATATCAACAACCGCACTGAACAACCTCCCTTCTGGAGAATCAGGATCCAACAAACTGGCACGATGGATGTTCATCAAGATACCCACACCGATCAAGGTGGTGATGATGGACGATCCACCGTAACTGACGAACGGCAGGGCATTGCCTGCCACCGGAATCAGGTTCAACATGACGCCCATGTTGATGAATGCTTCCAGGACAATCCACAGCGTGATCCCTGCAGCGATCAACCTGCCGGTGAAATCCGGCGCTCTGGCGGAAATCCTCAATCCGCGCCAGAGAAGTAGAACGAACAGACCAATGACCATGATCGCGCCTGCCACGCCGGTTTCTTCAATGACCACGGCAAAAATGCTGTCTGTCCAGGCGACGGGCAAAATGGTGTTTTTGGTGATGCCCTTGCCGATGCCCACTCCGAAGACCTGCCCGCGGTAGATGGCTACTGAAGCGAATTTCACCTGATTGTTAGCCAGATTGGGATCGGATTGCGACGCCAAATAGTTGGACAGTCGGCCTTTGGCTGTGTCAGAAAGCAAATACATTAAATAACCCACGGCGAGAGCAGCAATCAACACCAACCCAACCTGGCGTAAATCGGCTTTGGCCAGGAAAAACAGTGTACAACCGATGACGATCACGGTTACCGCGGCGCTGATATCCGGTTGGATCGCGATCAAGCCGCACATGATGCCCAAAATGAACATCATCGGCAACAGCCCAAAGGTGAACCTGTTCAAGATTTCACGCTTTGAGTTTAACCATACGGCCAGATAGAGGATTAACACCAGTTTGGCCATCTCAGACGGCTGGACTGAATTATCCAGCAGGGTGCGGTTGGGCGCATCGCTGTTGGGGTTGACCAACAACACCGCTAAAAGCACGATGATGGTGATGACCAGAATAGGCAGAATTATTTTTTGATACCATTTGTAAGGCACAAAGTATGCCAGGGCTGCCAGGATCAGGCCAATTGTCACCCAGAGGATTTGACGTTCCAACATGAAGGTGAGTGGCTTCCCTTTGGCGAAGGCGTAACCCCAACTGGCGGAATAGACCATCAGTAAACCAAAAACCATCAGGCTGACCACCGCCAGCAGCAATGGAATATCCAGCTTAACGCTCATGGTCCTGGCGGTGGCTTTTTTCAGAATGGCTGGTTTTTGCATTAAGAAAGAATGTTCACCCATGATCGGAAACGCTCCCCGCGCTCTTCAAAATCAGTAAACTCGTCAAAACTGGTGCCTCCCGGCGAGAAAAGAACCACATCTCCGGGCTTCGCTACATCAGCAGCAGCGGCAACGGCTTCCTCGAGGCCGGCGCGGTGCTGGACTTGTACCAAATCAACAATGCAGGCATCTTTCAGTGCGGCAAGTATCTTTGGGCTCGCTTCACCGAAAACAATGACATGTTTCACGCGCTGCCCCACCAGCCGGGCAAGTTCCTGCCATGGCAAATTTTTATCTCGTCCGCCCAACAGCAGCACCAGCGGCTCACTGAATGCGCGGATGGCTGCCATGCTTCGTTCGGGGGCGGTGGCGATCGAGTCGTTATACCAGGCCGCCCCACGAAATTCGCGTACGAATTCCAGGCGATGTGGCACGCCGCGAAATCCTTTCACACCCGCCAGCATGGCTTCAGGGCTGAAACCCGCGGCAAAGCCCACTGCACAGGCTGCCAATACGTTCGTCAGATTGTGTTCGCCGCGCAACAGGATTTCATTGCGCTCAAAGAGATCGATCACATCCTTGCCCACTTGCAGACAAATGATTTCTTCGTGGAGGAAGGTCCCCGCCAGATTTACTGAGGGCTGTTTCACCCCGAAGGTGATCAGTTTGCCTTTGACCTGATCAGCCAGGTTCCAGGCGCCCACATCTTCACGACTTAAGACAGCCGTGTCGTCTTGGTCCTGGAAAGCCAGGATGCGCGCCTTGGCAGCGGTGTAAGCTTCCATCGTTCCGTGGCGGTCCAAATGATTGGGGGTGATGTTGAGCACGGCACTGACATCCGGTGAACAGGTCATTTGTTGCAACTGGAAACTGGACAACTCCAACACCGCCAGGTCTGCAGCCTGTATCTCATCCAGGTATTCCACCAAGGGCAAACCGATGTTGCCGCCCACCCAGGCTTTCTGGGGTGGTTGACACGCCTGTTCCGCCATCCGCCCCACCAGTGTGGTGGTGGTGGTTTTGCCAGCCGACCCGGTGATTCCCACTACGCGGCAGGGAGCAGCTTCCATGAAAATCTGGGAATCATTGGTGATGACCATCCCGCGTTTTTCAGCCTCGAGCACCAGAGGCAAGGATAAGGGCACACCCCCTGAGACACAGATGACATCCGCATCAACCAGCAGACTCAACGGATGACCGCCCAGCGCCCAGACGACCGGAAGACCCTCCAGCGCCTCCCGGGCAGCCTGCATTTGCTCCTCCAGGCGTTGATCGTTCAGCGTGACCTTCGCACCACGGCGGGCGAGAAAGCGCGCCAGCGCAAGCCCCTGCCGAGCGGCGCCGATGATCAAAACGCGGGTATCCTGCCAGTTCTTCATGCCTTCACACCAATGAAATCCCAAATCCTAAAATTCCAGCCACCAGGCTGATCAGCCAGAAACGTTGCACTACCTGTGTTTCACTCCAGCCGATCAATTCGTAATGATGATGAATGGGGGCCATCTTGAAAAGCCGTTTGCCTTTGGTGATTTTGAAATAACTCACCTGTAAAACCACGCTTAACATCTCGCTGACCGGGATGATGGCAATCAACGGGAGCATCAGCCAGCGACCGGTCATAAAACCGATTACTGCCAGCACCGCGCCCAGCGATAAAGCACCTGCATCGCCCATGATTAACTGTGCCGGGTGTACGTTGAACCACAGAAAGGCGAACAAAGCCCCCACCACAGCGAAGCAGAAGCGGGCGACATAGGTCTGCCCTTGCACCAGCGCGATGCCACCGAAAATAGCGAAAGCAGTTGCGCTGATCAGTCCTGCCAGACCGTCCAATCCATCGGTAAAGTTGACCGCGTTGGACATTCCCACAATCACAAAGGTGGCGATGGGTATGTACCAGATGCCCAATTCAATTTCCACACCCACTCCTGGCCAGTACAGGTCGGGAGCATCCAATACATAGCGCAGCGCAAAGGCGGCGCTGAGACCAAGCAGTACCTGGAGGAAGAATTTTGTCCGCGCGCGCATCCCCAATCCGCGCCGCGGACCACGAATGCCTTCCCAGTCATCGATTGCACCCAGTAGCGCAAAACCAATCATCACCACCACCGGCACCAGGATCGAGCGTCCGATCACACTGAAACCGAGCACTTTGGCGCCGTTGAGTAAAATCATCACCAAAACGACCGGGACGATAAACATCACCCCGCCCATGGTTGGGGTGCCCATTTTGGTGTAATGACTACTGGGACCTTCCATCCGGATTAATTTTCCAATTCTAAAGTGTCTTAGGATGCGCACCAGCGGTCCGCCCCAGATAATGGCCAGCATGAAGGTCAAAGTGCTGAAAGCCAGCGCCAGCGAGGTTTCAATCATGAGCTGCCTCCAATGCGGTGACGATGCGGTCCATGCGCATGCCGTGTGAGCCTTTGACCAATATGATGTCTTTGGGAGTCATCTGGGCGCGCAGAAATTCGGTGGCTTCAGGAACGCTGGAGAACCACTGCACTGATTCACCGCGCAGACCGGCTTTCTGGGAAGCTTCGAAAATGATTCTGCCTCGCTCGCCAACGGCGATGAGAAGGTCGCACACTTCAGCTGCGCGCGCGCCGACCATGACATGCCCTTGTTCCTCGTAAGGGCCCAGCTCGAGCATATCACCCAGCACCGCCACCTTGCGACCATCCATATCGTCCAGCAGGTTAAGGGCAGCCAGTGTGGATTCGGGCGAGGCATTGTATGTGTCATCGAGGATCAGCGCGCCGTTTTCGGTGCGAGCGGCCACCAGGCGCAACTGGGTATGACCATACTGCAATCCGGAGATAATTTCCTGCCAGCTCAGGTTTTCCACTAGACCGACCGCCGCCGCGAGCAACACAGTGTGAACACTGTGTCGACCAATCATTGGCACGCGCAGGTGGAAGACTTCCTGGTGGAAATGCATTCGTAAGCGAATTCCTTCCAGACCCAGTCCTTCGATGTTGTCTGCCCACAGATCCGCATGTGGATTTAGGCCATAATATATAATTTGGGCTTGTGTCTGGCTGGCCATAGGGCGAATCCACGGATCATCATAATTCAACACCGCCACACCGTGAGGGGCGGGAGGCAGAGATTGAACCAACTCGCTTTTGCCACGCGCGATGGCTTCCTGAGAGCCGGCGCGCTCGGCATGAACGGTGCCGATGTTGGTCAACACCCCCACCTGCGGCAGCGCCAGATCGCACAGGAAAGCGATATCGCCCGGCATATAAAAGCCCATTTCCAGTACAGCGCATTCGTGACCCGCGCCCAGACGCAGCATGGTCAGCGGCAAGCCAATCTCATTGTTGAGATTGCCTGGATTCTTAAGGGTGCGGTAACGCTGGCTGAGCACTTCAGCAATCAGCTCTTTACTGGTGGATTTACCCACACTTCCGGTGATACCAATCACTCTCAAATTATGCTTCCGACGCCAGAAGCGGGCAATAACTTGCAATGCACGGATCGTATCCTCGACATACAGGCAAAGCGGGGGATTGGGAATGGCCAGGTTGGGATCCAGCCTGCCCTGGCGAAGATCAATCAAAGGCCAGTCCTGGGCGGGCTGCCGTTGCACCAAAGCCGCATGCGCACCATGGCTGAAGGCATCCGAAATGAAGTCATGGCCATCATTGCGTTCGCCAGAGATAGCCACAAACAGACTGCCTGGGATCGATTGCCTTGAATCCACTGAAGCCTCGCTGATTACCAGGGGGGCTGCTGCAGGCCGGGTGCCTGTCAGGGCTTCAAGGATGTCTGCCAGGGTCAACATGGGCTCATCTCCTTTTGATTTCCTCTCGCACTTTGTCGGGAGGCACATCCAATAAAACCACCAGTTCCTTAACCACATCGCGGAAAACCGGTGCGGCCACTTGAGAGCCCCACATGCTGGTGCGCGGCTGCTCAATCCAGACATATACCAGGTATTGCGGGTCGTCCACCGGTCCCCAACCCACGAAGGACGTGTTGGTCAGGTTGGTGCCGTAACCAATCCCGGGCAGCGCAATTTCACCCGTGCCGGTCTTGCCAGCCACGCTGTAATTTTCGGTAAGTGAATCCAACGCTTCGTAAGTCTCCCCTCTCACGGATTGAGCCAGCATTTGCGTCAAGGCCTCGGCGGCCTCGGGCTTGATCACCTGTCCCAGTGATTGCGGGGGGCGCTCATGCTGAACCCCATCTTGAATGATGGCTTTGGCGACATGCGGAGCCATCATCACGCCTTTGTTGGCGATTGCAGAGGATGCCATGGCTATTTGCAGCGGGGTCACAGAAAGACCCTGCCCAAATGAATTCACCCCCAGGTCAACCTGCGTCCACATCGGACCGCCGGGCAGGCGCATGGGGAAGAAGGTTTCGCCGGCAAGATCCACATTGGTTCTCTCGCCGACCATGAAGCGCTGCATGTATTCGTAGAATGAATTGTTGCCCATCTGCGTTGCCACCCAGGCCAGGCACACGTTCAACGAAAGCTCCATGCAAGTTTGCATGGATACTTGCCCGTGACCAGCGCGATCCCAGTTGAATATTCGAATGCCGCCCACCTCAATGGATCCTGAATCGATCATCGTGGTATCTGGCTGAACTGCACCGCTGTCAACCGCTGCAACCATGGTCAGGATCTTAAACACCGAGCCGGGTTCATAGGCCTGACTGATGGCTCGATTGTAGGGGGTTTCACCGGGGAAAATGTCTTTTACTTTCCAGTATTTATTCAGATCCATGCGGGGTGTGCTGGCCATGGCGATGATCTCGCCGTTGCGCGGGTTCAGCACCACGATGGTGCCGGATTCGGCCTTATTGGCTTTGACCGCCGCATCCAGCTTTTCTTCCACCATCGCCTGGATTTCGCGATCGATGGTCAGGATCACACTGGCGCCGGAGATCACACCCGGGATGGCCTGAGCGCTGCCGGGGTCCAGGGAAAAGGTGACATATTGGGGTTTCCCCGCCAGAAGATCGTTGTAATACGCTTCGACACCATAAAAACCGGCTCCCATATCCTCAGAGCCATCGTTGTTCAGAAACGTATAGAATCCGATGACATTGGATGCCAACTCATGTTCCGGGTAATAACGGATCAGGCGTGGGGTGCCAACCAGGCCTCTCAGGCTGGGATAAACCGTCCCTTTTTTATATTTGCTCGCCTGCAAGTTCAATTGCTGGCTGACATCCTGCAACCGCTGCCATGTTTCCGGTTCCACATATACCCGCAGGTCGATGAAAGCTGAGTTTATTTCGTCAAAGGGGGTGGAAGCCTTGGCAAACACATCGTTATAGTTTAGACCGGCTTCTGAGGCAAGCACGCTGGCGATGGTCACGGGGTTGATCACATCCTGAAGATCCAGCCCGAGTTGAATCACTTGTTTGTTGCCTGCCAGAATATGACCCCAGCGGTCATAGATTAGACCGCGTTCCGGGTAAATCAATTCGCGGCTGACTTCATAATTTTTCGCCTTGTCATTCAGCTCTCCGTAACCTTCGTTGGCCTGGATGAAGAAAATCTTCCAGACCAACACAATGCTCAAGATTGAGAAAACTGCACCGACAAACATGAAGCGCCCGAACGATTCGTTGTTCATGGTTTCGATCCTCCGGTGGTGGCACTGAAGGTGATCACTTTTTCCAATAACCATTCCGACAGAGAAGTTGTGTAGCTGGGATGGATATCCACCCGCTTGGGTTCACCCGGGGTTTTGCGTGAAGCCATCAAAGGTGTATCCCTGCCAGAATAATTTTCGACCATGATGTAATCAATTTCGTCAAAGGTAGCCGGGCGAAAACCCAGCTCTTTTGCTCTGGCGGTCATGTTTTCCAGAGAGGTGGCCTTGGCTAATTGAGAGCGCAGATTGGCCATCCGTTGCTGCATGATATCTTTGTCGTTGGTCAATTTTTGGACAGCCAAACCTGCCTCCACAGTCTGGGCGCTGATGTTCAGGTAAAAACCGGCAATCACCAGCCCCAGGATCACAAGGATCAGGATGGTAACGATCCATTGGACCTGTGAGCGCCAGGGTGCCTGTCGGTACGCCTGGTCGGTGTGATTGCTATTTCGGTTGATTGGTTCCTTTCGTGTTGACATTTTCGTTATGGTATCCATTAACACTTGCAAAACTCATGCCAGTTGCAACTTTTCTGCCACCCGCAATTTTGCGCTACGCGCACGAGGGTTGGCTTGGGTCTCGGTTTCGCCCGGGGTGATGGGATGGCGGTTGACTTCTCGCAGGCTGGGTGTATGGTGGCAGGTGCAAACCGGCTGACGCGGTGGACAAATGCAATTGCGGCTTTCGCGGCGAAGAAATTGCTTGACCAGCCGATCCTCCAATGAGTGGAAGGTGATCATTGCCAAACGTCCGCCTGGTGACAACGCATGGATGGCCTGCGGCATGAACGCTTCGATGGCTTGCAGCTCCTGATTGACTGCCATCCTGAGCGCCTGGAAGGTGCGGGTTGCCGGGTGCAGCCTGCCCTGGCGACCAACCGCCCGGATGATAACCTCGGAAAGTTGGCTGGTTGTTTGCAGGGGTCTGGCCTGGCAGATTGCCCGCGCGATGCGCCTGGATTGGGATTCCTCGCCCAACCGCCAGATCAGCTCAGCGAGCTCGGCCTCAGAAAGCCTGTTGACCAGTTCTGACGCGCTGATTGGCTGGTTGGGATTGAAGCGCATGTCGAGCGGACCTTCGCTTTGGAAGGAAAATCCCCGCGCGGGTGTATCCAGCTGCATGGAAGATACCCCAAGATCAATCAGGATGCCCTGGACTGATTCCCACCCGAGTCGCCGAAGTTGATCCTGCAGCGTGGTGTAAGAAGCTTGCATCAGAACCGCCCGCTCTCCAAAAGCATCCAGGCGCTGGTGGGCCAGTTCCAGCGCCTGGGGGTCAAGGTCAAGTCCCAACAACATCCCTTCGGGTTCGCAAGCCTTCAAAATCCCCCAGGCGTGGCCGCCTGCTCCGACTGTCGCATCAATATAGTGCCCTGGGCTTATCGGTTGTAACGCGAGTATAATTTCATGGTAAAGTACTGGTTGGTGAGTGGAAGAAGCTTCACCGGAATTGGACATGGATTAATCGAATGAAATCTGCAGTGTGGCGAATAGCTGGGCGTTCAGGTTGGTGTCAATGAAGGTTTTTTCATGTTCTGCCCACAGGGCCGGTGCCCAGATTTCGAAGTAACTGCCGGCACCGATCACCAACGCCGAGTTGGTCAACTGGGTGGCTGTGCGTAAATGCTGCGGGATCAGGATCCTGCCCATCCGGTCAAAATCCATTCGTGAGGCATTGGAGAAGATCAATCGTCTCAATTGCCGCGCCACCGGATCGGTCAGACTCATTTTATTGATATGTTGAAAAATTTTGTCGAAGGAGGTGGTTTTTAGCACCATAAGATTTTGGTCGAAACCGAGAGTCAGATGCGCGCCCTCGTCCAGCAGTTCGCGATAGCGCGCTGGGATGGTGATCCGCCCCTTCTCATCCATGCTCTGCTCGTGGTGTCCGACAAAATCGATCATGCTGCCGCCTAGAAAAAAAGTTCTACTTGTCTTATAATTGCGCAACGCCGGAAGGCTCCGGCGCTTGGTCAATCGATTGCGGGATGTTAATATCACCCACAATTCACCACTATTTGACACCAGTATACAGGATTCTCACAGTTTATGCAAGTGATTTAGCCTGTTTTAACCTTTAATATTTGTAAGGTGATCATGCGTTCCAGCTCAACTTTCCTCGCTCAATCTTCTTCCACACAATCTTTCAGGGATTATTTTGTTGGCATGGAAGTGCCAACCCCATGCCTGGACGGTCAAATGCGCCCTTATGTCAATTTGGACAACGCCGCTTCCACCCCGCCGATGAAAGCGGCGCAGGACGCGGTTGACCGATTCGGGGTGTATTACAGCAGCGTTCACCGTGGCACTGGTTTTAAGAGCCAGCTCTCAACCCACGCCTTTGAAAAAGCCCGCCAGAAAGTGATCGAGTTCCTTGGCGGAAATTTAAGCCAGCATGTGTGCATTTTTGGCAAAAACACCACCGAAGCGGTGAACAAGCTGGCGCGCCGGTTTCCTTTCACACCCAAGCAGGACACCGTCCTGGTGAGCACAATGGAGCATCATTCCAATGACCTTCCCTGGCGCGCAGTCGCCAACGTGGTTCACATCGCAGTGCGCCCGGATGGTTCGCTGGATGAGGACGATTTTGACGCTTTGTTGGAGCGTTATGCCGGCCGGTTGGCCCTGGTGGCAATCACCGGCGCCAGCAACGTCACTGGAATCATCAATCCGGCGCGCCGCTTGGCCGAGAAAACACATGCTGCCGGAGCCCAGATCGCGGTGGATTGCGCCCAACTTGCGCCGCATCGAAAGATTGACATGCTCCCTCTGGAAGATCCGGCTCACTACGATTATGTGACCATCTCAGCCCACAAGATGTACGCTCCCTACGGCACCGGCGCTTTGATTGGCCGGCGGGATACCTTTGAACAGGGTGAGCCTGACCTGCGCGGTGGGGGACAGGTGGAGATTGTGACCCTTGATAACGTGTACTGGAGCGAACCGCCCGACCGCGAAGAAGCCGGCAGCCCCAACACGGTTGGCGCGATAGCGCTGGCGGCTGCCATTTGCGAATTGGATAGGATCGGCATGGATGTGGTCGCCAGGCACGAAGCTGAGTTGACTGAATACCTCTTGTCACGTCTGAGCGAATTGCCCATGGTGACCATCTATGGCGATCGTAAGCCGCATGGAGCTTCCCAGCGCTTGGGGGTTGTGCCGTTCAACCTGTGCGGGATGAACCATTTTCTGGTGGCTGCCATTCTTGGGTATGAATTTGGGATCGGCGTGCGCAATGGGTGTTTTTGTGCTCATCCATATCTGTTGGAATTGTTAAATGTTCACGAAGAGCAGGCACAATTGGTGCGTCGGGCAATCAATGAGAATGATCGCCGTGATGTGCCGGGAATGGTGCGCATATCGTTTGGACTTTATAACATCACTGCCGATATCGACGCTTTGATCAATGCGTTGCAGGCGATTTGCCGGGGAGAATATCAGGGTGTTTACGAACAGAGTATCGCAGAAGGAACCTACCAGCCACAAGGCTGGCAAGTGGATTATGATCAGTATTTTTCATTCGATGGGAGGCACACATGAACGCCCAAATATTTGCTTTATTGACCGCCATTGCCTGGGGTGTGGGCGGCTACTTTGAGAAAAAAGGATTACAGTTGGGTAATCTTTCGCCGCAGGTCGGCATCACCATCCGCACGGTGACCGCCTTGATCATCCTCGGCGCGGTCAGTTTTCCGCAATGGAAGACCATCCCGCAGGCAGGCTCGAAAGCGCTGCTCTATATGGTGATTGGCGGGGGCGTGTTGGCGGGTGCGGTGGGGATGCTGTGCTTCTATACTGCGCTGAAAGGTGCGCCGCTCAACCGGGTAATGCCAATCGCTTTTACTTCGCCGTTGTTTGGCGCTTTGATGGGTTTGATCTTCGCCGGCGAACCGCTGACCCTTAAAACTGCGCTGGGCATGCTCTTGACCATCGGGGGGATCATTCTGTTGACCATCTGACCCCTGACTGGCTCTATTTATTTGATTGGCAGCAGGACGGTGAAGCGGCTGCCCTGGCCGAGTTGAGATTCGACCTCTATCTTCCCGTGTTGCTGTTCAATCACCTGACGGGCGATGGATAATCCAATCCCTGCGCCGCGGAACAGGTGACCCTGCACTTCATCCAGATGGAAAAAGCGGTCAAAAATTTTGGGCAACGCGCTCTCGGGAATGCCCACGCCGTGATCCTGTACGCTGATACACACATGGCTCGGGGTGCAGGTCACGTTGACCTGCACCTCGCCGCCATCGGGACTGAACTTGATGGCGTTGTCCAGGATGGCGGTCAGTGCGCGCTCCAGGTTTTTCGCGTCAGCCTCTAGGCGCGGCAGGCTGGGAGCGATGTTCAATTGCAGCCCAACGTGATTCTTGGCAGCCTTTTCGCGATGTTGTTCCACAGCAGCAGCGGCCACACTGCCCGGGTCGGTGGGGGTGAACTCGGTCAGTATCAAATCCATCTCTTGCAGAAAGAGGATATCATTGACCAGTTTGGTGATATCCTCCAGGTTGCGACTCATCGCATTCAAGGCAGAGGTCAACGCTTCCCCTTGCAACATGCCGGTTTTGATGATCTGCAAAAAACCATTGACGGTCATCAACGGGGTGCGCAGCTCGTGGGCGATGGTGGTCAAAAACTGAGAGCGAGCGTATTCCTGTTCGGCCAGCTGAGCATAAGCCTGGGCAAGTTCTCTGGCTTTCAGGCGCAAGTCTTCGATGGCCATTTCGTCATTTTCAGTCAATCGCCGGCTGACCACACGTGCCATAGCCAGAGATACACTGCTGCTGGTTTCCACCAGGCGGGTGAAGGCTTCTTTGCGGATCTCCAGGACGGTGGTTTGCTGGGTGGTGGTCACGGTGGCTGCCCGCGGGGCGTTCTGAATGATGGCCATTTCACCGAAAAAATCACCCGCGCCGAGGTGTTTTAATATGTGATCCTGCTGTTCATTAAAAGTCTTGGTGACCCGCACCTCTCCATTCAAGATAATATAAAATGTCGTTTCCAAGGCTCCTTCATGACACAGGACTGTCTCAGCAGGGAATTGACAGACCTTTCCTGCGGCAACAGTCTCCTGCGCGTCCAGTTCGTGAATGCCGGGGAAAGCTTGGAGGAGTATATCGCGGGCAATCATTGTATCGTCCATGAAGACCGCCTTTCTGAAGTCAGCTTAAAACGGAGATTAAGAAAAAATTATACCCCACTCGGGTAAAGCAAAAAGGATATGAAAGTATGTGTTTTTTTGGTCATATGGAAATCAGCTTTGCTTTTTATCGCACCTGTACTTGACCGAATATTAAAAATGGTTACAATATTTGTAGAAGCACATTTCAATGATAAGGAGAGGATATCATGACGGCGTTAAGCACGATCGAAGGAATTGGGGAGAAGTATGCAGCCAAGTTGAAAGATGCCGGCGTTGGCAGCGTGGAAGCGCTGTTGGAGGCAGGCGCCACCCCCAAAGACCGTAAGGCACTGGCGGAAAAAGCTGGCATCAGCGAAAGTTTGATCCTTGAATGGGTCAACCTGGCAGACCTCTTCCGCATCAAGGGCGTCGGCGAGGAATTCTCCGACCTGTTGGAGGAAGCCGGTGTGGACACCGTGGTGGAGCTGGCGAAGCGGAATGCTGAGAACCTGCACGCCAAAATGGTCGAGGTCAACGAGGCCAAGAAGTTGGTTCGTCGTTTACCCACCGCGCAACAGGTTGCGGAGTGGATCGAACAGGCGAAGTCTTTGCCGCGTAAAGTCTCCTACTAGAATAAAAAGGGGGGGAGGTTGGCTATGTTTGGATTCATGTCATCTGTCAGCGCCCAAGCCGCGTCTGGTTCATCCAGGCAGGTCATCGGTACCATTCTGTTCTTTGCGCTTCTCATTCTGTGTTTTCTGATATTATGGTGGCTGGAAAGCCGGCGCAAGCCCAAAGCTGCGTCAGAGACCAAAGCCCAAGTGGTGCGCGAGGCGATTGTGGAGGGGATTGGTCCCAAGATCAAACAAATTCTCGCGCAACATGGCATCAGCACCTTTACGCAGCTCGCCGCTGCCAATGTGGATGATCTTAAGAAAATTCTCACCGAAGCCGGCTTGAATATGACCGATCCAACTACATGGCCTGAGCAGGCCCGTCTGGTGGCAGTTGGCGACATGCAAGGTTTGGAGAAATTGAAAGATTCCCTAAAGGGTGGGCGGATCGCCACCTAAAGTAAACGCAGTAGACCATCCAATTCGCCTGAGGTTGTATGCTCAGGCTATTTGGGTTTACGGCTCAACGAAGTAGGTCACCGCCAGGATCCCAGGTCCGCCATGTACCACGATGGCGGAGGATACACCGTATACGGGTACCTCTTCGATGCCGGTCACGGCGGATAACTTGGCTGCCAGTTCTCGTGCCAGTTCCACCGCCTGGCATTGCATCACGCACAAATGGGCATCAGGTGTGTTGGGACATTCCTGAGTCACCAACGAGAAGATGCGTTCGACCACCCTGCGCTGAGTGAAGTGTTTTTCAAACACCTTAATCGCGCCGTCACGGACGGTGAGAATGGGTTTGATTCGCAGCAGGCTACCGGCGAGGGCAGCCGCCCCGCCGATGCGCCCGCTCCTTTTGAGATATTCGAGGGTGTCCAGGATGATATATGATCTGAACCGGCTGCGCAGACTCTGCAATGTCGCCAATATCGCGTGAATATCTGCACCTGAAGTGGCCATTCGCTGCGCCTCCAGCACCATCACCGCCTGCGGGGCAGAGAAAGCGAGGCTATCAAACACATGTATATGCAGGTGTGGGTATTCTGCGCGGGCAGCCATTGCGTTGGCGTAGGTTCCGCTTAATTTACTCGACGGGGCGACGACCAGGATGCTGTCGCCTGCATGGTCCAGTTGTTCATAGATCGGATAGAAAAAGTGAGGTGGAGGAGCGGCTGTGGTGGGCAGGTTGGATGATTCTTGCATCTTATCCAGCAGCTTTTCGGTGCGACACTCGGTATCATCGCGGAATGACTGGTCGCCAAAAACGATCATTTGGGGTAGGATGGTGATGCCCAGTTTGGTGGAGATTTCTTCGGGAAGCCCGGCGAGTGTGTCAGCGACAATGTGGATCATGTTCCCTGCCCCTTCTGGCGAATAGTTGCCGATTTAGTCTACAGTCGTTTTAAGTAAATACGGTGTACTTTGTAAGCTTGTCCGCCCAGCCGCTCTATGTCCTGTCGCATCATACTGGCTGTGTCGGCGTTCTGGGTCATTTCAGCATGCTCAAAATTCATCGAGCGCACAGTCTTCTCCAGCTCAACGTAAAGCAGCGCGTTCCCGCCCCGCCCCTGGTACTCCGGCAGGATGCCGCCGCCGTTGAGAGAAATCCATTTTGTGCGCCTCAGCTCCCATAAAAAATCAATCAGCGAAATCGGGTTCAAGCGGCCTTTCGCCCTTTGCATTGCTTCGGAAACATCCGGGAAACCAAGCGAAAAACCGACCACCTCTTCGCCGTGAGTGATAATCTTGATCAGTTTTGGGACTGCCACGGTCATGATGTTGTCGGCGATGAATTGGATCTCGCGCTCAGTGAAAGGATAGTATTCCCAATTGTTTACGAAACTTTTATTATACGCCTGTCCCAGGCGGCGGCTCCATTTCATCAGTTCCTTCTTGGTGCGGAAATTAACCACCTGGAATGTGCCACGCTGAAGCACACGCTCTACTATTTGATGGACTTTTTCGGGCATGCGGAAATCATCTGCCTTCAGGTAGAAATCAACGAAATCCACCTCTTTTTCGAACCCCAGTGCTTCAAGCAAATCCGGGTAATAAGGCGGATTATAGTTGGTCATGTTCATCATCTGGCGGTGCGCAAAGCCTTTGACCAGTACGCCGTAGCCGTCAAATGCCGAAAAACCTTTGGCGCCATTGATCTCATCCAATCCGCGCTGACTTGCCCATTCGGCTGCTCGATCGAACAATCCGCGCGCAGCGTCCAGGTTGTTCTCACATTCAAAAAGATAAAAATTGGCGCGGCGGGTGCCGTGATGTTGGTTGTATAGGCAGTTTTCCAGGACGGCCAGCCGGCCAATCATGCGTCCGTTTTCATGCGCAAAGAAAAATTCGGCATCCGAGTGTTCATAGAAGGGATGCTTGACCTTGTTCAGCATCAAACGAACATCCACATCGAAGGGCGGCACCCAATGCGGGTTGTCCTTGTATAAGCGGAAGGGCAGGCGAACAAACTGGTTGACCAAGCGGTGATCCTTCAGGTCCAAACGTTTGATGGTGACCATATGGCGTTCCTCCAACCTTGATTATAAAGGCACCCGTGAATACATCACATCCGATTATGCTCTTTTTGTAAGGGGAGAAGTGGGAAAACCCAACCTGGAAGTGTTTTGGCAGGTGGTGAGTTTACCTATTGACACGCAGATTAAACCGGATTATATTCACAAAAACAGAACTTTTGGTCTAATTGGTCCAAGGAGGAAAAATGATCGAACTGCCTGAAGCGACCGTTCTAGCGCGTCAACTGAGCGAGCAATTCGCCGGACGAACGGTGCATTCTGTTGTGCGCGGCAACACGCCGCATAAATTTGCGTTTTATACCGGTTCGCCGGAGGATTATGAGCGAATAATGATAGGAAGGCTGGTAGGAAAATCCGTCGCCGAGGGATTTTGTATCCTCCTGTCGCTGGAGCCGGATTATGTGCTGGTGCTGGGCATGGGAGGCGAAAAGATCGTCTATCAAGCCGACGCTTCCAGGTTGCCTGCCAGGCATCATTTTCTGGCCGGGTTCGATGATGGGAGCTATCTGAGTGTCACCGTCCAGGGCTGGGGCGCAGCGCAGTTGATGCCGAGAGCAGAGATTGCCCAGCATTTCTATTTGGGCAAGAACTCGGTCATGCCGCTGAGCGAAGCATATACTTTCGAATATTTCAACGGTTTGTTTGAGAAATTACAGCCGGGCGATGCCAAGTTTCTCAAGTACTTCCTGATCACCGAGCAGGCGGCTTACGGAGTGGGCAACGGCTGCCTGCAGGACATCCTTTTCCACGCAAAGCTGCATCCACGCCGGCGGGCTGCTCAACTGAGTTTGGACGAGCGGAAGGCGCTTTATGACTCCATTCAACAGACCCTTCAAGCCATGGTGGATGGAGGCGGGCGGGATACCGAAACAGACCTTTATGGGCGTACCGGGAAGTACTCAAAAATCCTGGACACGCGCGCGGTGGGCAAGCCCTGCCCGACTTGTGGAACGTTGATAGAAAAAATTTCGTTCATGGGCGGTGCGGCTTATTTTTGCCCGGAATGCCAGATCTGAGCAGCTAACGTATTGGGGTTATCCGCATCCGCAGCGTACTTTCCGCGCCGATACGATCATACTGAATAACCGGGTTCCTTCCCATTCGCTTTGAACTGTGCTGCGGTGGATTTCGATTTGGGAAAAACCTGATTCAGCGAGCAAGTCTAGAAATTCTTTTTCAGGCAACGCACCAGAAATGCAATTGGCCCAGGCACCTTCATCCAATCTTGCAGTTGCATTGAATGAAATATCGGTCACCATGTCGTTGATCTCCAACCTGCCTCCAGGTTTTAACACGCGGAAAATTTCCGAAAATGCCTTGCCTTTATCCTCCACCAGGTTGATCACGCAATTGGAAATCACAGCATCAACCGAATTATCTTCCACCGGAAGTGATTCTGCCTGACCCAGACGAAATTCGACGTTCTGAATTCCGTTGCGTTCGGCCGTCTTTTGGGCGCGCGCGATCATCGCTGGCGTTGCATCCACCCCAATGACATATCCGTCAGCCCCCACTTTACCTGCAGCCAGAAATGAATCCAGCCCTCCACCGCTGCCTATGTCCAAGACTGTTTCGCCTGATATCAGATTGGCAAAAGCAGAGGGATTCCCGCAGCCGAAAATAACCTCCTGCGCTTCCTGCGGGATGGAGGACAACTCATCGTTGCTGTAGCCGAGCTCAAAAGCCCGGTCCGAATTCATCTTGCTGGCGCAACAGCAGGTGCTTTCCTGGTTCGATTGGCTATTGCAGTCACATCCAATCGCCATCGAATAGGCAGCTTTTACATTTTCAATCATCCGCACTCGCTTTGTGCCGACAGCCAGGAACACCGGTACCTTGACCATTTCTTTGGCTTGTTCAGGCGCCTCATTGCCGTTCGAGTTTGCCTGACAGCAGATACCAGAAAATCTAATTATCTTGTTCACCAGGTCAGCTTGAGCAAACCAAGAGATGATCTGATCGCGGCTGAAACCCAGCCAGACATCCGCCATCTCCTCCTTGAACCAGGTGTGAGGATGAGATTCCATGTCGGTGAGGACCAGCCTGCCACCGGGGGTGAGAATACGTACCATCTCTTGAATCGCCGTAAGTGGATCTGGGCAGTGATGTAGATACATGTTGGCGAACACAGCCTCAACGGTTTCGTCCTCTACTGGAATATTGAGACTGTCGGCCAGGCGGTAATCGATATTGGAGAAACTAGCCAGTTTTTCCCGCGCCACATCCAACATTGCTTGCGAACCGTCCAATGCAATCACATGCTTTACCCGTGGAGCCAGCCCGGATGTCATAAAACCAGTGCCACATCCCATATCTGCTACTACCATATCCGGGTGGAGGTATGCCCTGGCGACAGCCGCTTCACGCAAATCCTCATTGAAATAACCTGAGCGGATCGTGTCCCATTGTGCAGCGACTTGGTCGAAATAATCAGCAGAAGGATTGGTGGAATGCAAGGTTGTTTCCTTTTATATATTCGCAAATTTAGGGATTGGTAAAAAAAATTACCATATCTTATTAAGTGATGGTCGAGTGGTTTTCCGAGCAACAATCAGGCAGCCATCCCTCAACCTGGCTTTTCAGCCAACGGATACCTTCGCCGTTCAGGCAATAACATGTGGCAGGGCCGTCAATTTCACCGCTGACGATCCCAGCCTCTCGCAGAACCTTCAGGTGTTGGCTGACGGTGGATTGGGCCAGTTGGGTGAATTCGACGATTTCACCCGTGATGCAGGCTCGCCTTTCAGCCAAGACCTGAACCATATAAAAGCGGACCGGATTTCCCAAAGCTTTTAACATCCGCGCCAGGCGCTGGTGATCTGGTGCTAAATTTCTGATGTTTCGGGTATGCTTCATCGTGCCTATATCGTAATTATACGATATAAGGTGGAATCGTCAATGGTTGACAGGCAAGATGGCATAAATATTAAATGATGGATTCGTATAAACCAATTGAAAGCGTTCTGGATGACGACGGGCAAATTGATCTGCATAAAATTCCAGTTGACCGTCGCGGAAATTGTACTCACTTTCAAATAATTCTGCGATCAGGTATTTTGCCTCGATCTGGTCGATCCACCAAAGGAACCGGCTGTCCTCCGTGTAGACTGCGAAACCGCTGGCCTTTCTGTCGGTAAATAATGCCAAAGCGCGGGGTTTGAAAAATATCAGTACATCATTATCCGAGGTTTTTTGGCGAATTTCTAAAAACAAAGCTTTTGCATCTGTAGACTCTACACCAATATCCTGTGGGGCGTAACTAACCATGCGAAAATTGCTGGCGTATCCAGCCAGTAAAAGAATCGATGGAAAGATCAACATAAATTTGGTACCGATAGGATGATTTAACCGCTGGCTGACCTTTTCGATCCCTCGAAAGATATAAAATACGGAAAGGAACAATAATGGCAAAAGAAACCGAATACCCTGGAAAAAAGGCCAAATAACCAGTGCCAGGAAATAGGCAACGAAAAAGTAATCCGTCAGGGTTGGTTTTGTTTTCAGTTGAGTCCAAAAACCAATCAGAAAAAAAAAGAATATCACTGCCATCACCAACCCGCTACCCACCAAGCCCCAATTCATGTTCCAAATAACTAATAAACCAAATGCATAAGACCCGAAGTTCCTCAACCATATCCCAGGATCGAGTACAAACATTCCAAGGTATTGTGAGTTCGTCGGCAGGATCATCGATTGCGCAACTATTAAGAGACCGGCGATGAATGACATGGCGAGTGCTGTTGCTGGAAATTTTCGGCTTGCTGACCATTCGGCGAAGATTACAGCAGGCAGCAGCACCAATCCGATGCTCCTTAAACCGATACAAGCATACATAATCAAACCGGCCAGACCAATCTGCCACCACTGACGGGGTTTTTTTTGAATAAGAATCTGATTAACTATCCAAAAGGCTGCCAGTAGGAAAAAAAGGAAAGGCAGATCCGACAGCACCTGGTTCTTTAAGCTGTTAATCACTGGATGTAGACCGAGGATTGCCATTGCAGTGAGAGACGCTGGAAACCCCAATTTTGGTTGAAATAGAAAGTAGAACGCCACCAGTGAACCCAACAGGAACAGACATTCAACATATTTGAAAGCCACCAAATTTACACCTAACAGCGCAACCACCGGCGCCAGGATCAGGGGGAAGATGGGTGGATACGCATCCGGGCCAATACCAGGGTTATCGGGATTTATAATATAGCCCGTCTCGCGATAAGGTTTACCATCAGCGATATTGGCTGCCAGTCTAATGTACTGAGCAAAGTCATCTCCCCAATCATGCCCGGGTTGAACGGTCAGGAACGTAAACAGGGTGATCCCGGATAATACCAGGGTAAAGAGCAGCCAATGCAGGCGGTTCGTGGACATTGCTAAGACGACTGACGGGTCACCCGATCAAGGATTTTCGATTCTTGGCCGATATTGAAGCGCTTCAGCCAGGTGGGCAGGTTGAATATTGTCGCTACCGGCCAGGTCGGCGATGGTGCGCGATAATTTGAGCACGCGGTGATAAGCGCGGGCAGACAGATGCAACTGCTGCATGGCGGTTTTCATCAAGGCTCGACTGGTTTCGTCCAACTCGCAAAACAGGCGGACTTCGGCCGGGTGCATATCTGCGTTGCAGTTCATTCCCTCCAGGCTGGAAAAGCGATCGCGCTGGCGTTGGCGGGCGGTTTCAATACGCTGCTGCACACTGCTCGAGGGCTCGCTCAAGCGCGCGTCGCTGAGCTTGTCATAATCCACACGTGGCACCTGCATGTGGATGTCAATGCGGTCGAGCAGCGGGCCGGAGATGCGCTTTTGATACTTGGTCACCGTCCCGGCTGCGCAGGTGCAGGGTTTCAGCGGATCGCCGAAGTATCCGCACGGGCAGGGATTCATGGATGCAACCAGCATGAAATTGGCCGGGAAGGTCAGCGACCCCTGCGCCCGGCTGATGGTGACCAGTTTGTCTTCTATCGGTTGGCGCATCACCTCCAGCACGCGCGGACCAAATTCAGGCAGCTCATCCAGAAAGAGCACCCCACGGTGAGCCAGGGATACCTCGCCTGGATGTGGCCAGTTTCCACCGCCCACCAGGCCAGCATGGCTGATGGTGTGGTGCGGCGAACGAAAAGGCCGTGTGCGCACCAGCGGCACATCCGGTGGCAGCAGGTCGGCCACCGAGTAGATGCGGGTCACATCCAGGGCTTCATCGATGGTCATGCGGGGCAGGATGGCCGGGAGCGCCCGCGCCAGCAGCGTCTTTCCCGCGCCGGGCGGGCCAATCATGAGTACATTGTGTCCGCCCGCCGCGGCCACCTCCAAACCGCGTTTGACGTGTTCTTGGCCTTTGATATCGGCAAAGTCCACCTGCGCGCTTGCAGTGATCTCTTCAATCGTCACCGGAGGGTGGGGCTGGATTAGTACTTTACCAATGAGGTGAAGATACAGGCTGGAAAGCGATTCGACCGGGTAAACCTCCAGCTCCGGCACCAGGGCGGCTTCGGCTGCGTCAGAAGTGGGGACAAAGATGCGCTTAAAACCCTGCTGGCGCGCCATGGCTGCCATAGGCAGCACCCCGCGCGTGTGGCGAACACTTCCATCCAGCGATAACTCACCAATCACCAGCGCATTTTCAGCGGCTTCAGGCGGCAGCGAGCCGTGCATGATCAGGACTCCCAGCGCGATGGGCAGGTCGTAGGCGGGTCCTTCCTTGCGCACAGTGGCGGGAGCCAGGTTGACCACCACCCGTTTACGCGGATAATCCAACCCGGTGTTTTTCACCGCAGCTTGAACGCGCTCACGGGATTCCTGAACGGCAATGTCTGGCAAGCCGACAATGGTCATGCCCGGCAAGCCCTGGCTGGTATCCACCTCGACTTCGACGATGACGCCGTCCAACCCGATGACGGCACAGGAATACACGCGCGACGGCATAAAGTAAGTGTAGACGAGGCTTCCAGTTTCGTCAACCAAAAAACTACCGACCAAGTTCACAAAAAAATGACCTTTTTATGGTGGTATTGCGTTTATAATATTAGGGAATGTTGTTCCTGGATGAGAAAGCTTTGGGTAATTCCAGATGAAGGGAGATCAATCGATGATTACCAAAAATTTCTACAAGCTGTTAATCAGTATAATTTTGGTCGTGACGATGCTGGCCATGACCGCGGGGCCTGTGTTGGCAGACGACCCGCCCGCGCCTTTTGTGGGTGTTCTGCAAACGGTGACTGATACGGTATGGACAGTGGAGGGCACCAATTTCGCCGTTAATGAAACCACTGTCAAGCCGGCGTTCTATGCCATTGGTGATTCTGTCGAGGTAACCTACGTGGTGGATGCTGCGCTGGGCAACCTGGCGACGCAGGTCCGCGTGTTGGACAGCGGATCGGGAAACACCTTCACCTACCAGGGTGTGCTGACAGCTTTCACGGGCAGCGAATGGAACGTGGATGCCTACACCTTTAACATCAGCAGTGTCACGCTGCCGCCATATTTCGCCGCCCAGGACATTGTTGAAGTCACGTTTATCATCGTCGGCGGCAATTATGTGGCCACTGCGGTCAAGGTGGTGGAGACCCACGTTCCACCAAAGACCGAATCCAACCGCTGTGAAAACCGCACCAAAGAGCATCCCGGCGCATTGAAACTGGCAGTCCGAATCGGTGAGGATGCCGAACAGGTGGAGGCTTTCTTCTGCCTGGGCTTTGGACTCGGTGAGGTCAAGCAGGCGTACCGCAGCGCTGAAGGCAGTGAATACACTCCCGCCATGCTCCTGGCGCTGCGCTCCAGCGGTATGGGATGGGGCGAGGTGAAGAAAATTGCCGACCTGAAACCAATTGCCGGAGAAGTATCGGAACACGGTAATAAGCCGGATGAGAAATCCAACAACGGCAAGGCGGTTGGTCAAGGTGGAGAGAAATCCAATAACGGCAAGGCGGTCGGTCAGGGCGGAGAGAAATCCAACAACGGCAAGAAGAAGTAAATTTTGCCAAACAGCCGAAATTTTGAAGCCTGTGCAACCTGCAAAGATGCACAGGCTTTAGGCGTTGTATTCCTGTCTAGCGATTTTGGTGAATGATCTACAAGATCACCTGCTGAAGGAAATCGGCGATGCGTTCTCCCGCACGTTTATGCAGCAGGAACAGGCTGGCATGACCGCACGGATACCATTCCAGCGTGGGATGGTCCCAGGCATGCCATAACTGGTGGATGTTATCTGGTGTGACCACCGTGTCGTATAACCCGCCCAGCAGGAGAACCCTTTCCATAGGGATACGCGGCTTGGATTGGGCAGGGGAGAGGATCGACCAATATTTCTCCAGCGTGCTCAGATCCACGCCCGCACGGCGTAAATCGCGGCGGATGTATGCGTAGGAGGGGCCTGCCCAGGGAATCTGCGCCAGGCTGGCGCCGCCCAGAATGGATATGGCTGCTGAGATACGCTCATCCACCACGGCGGTCATGTTGGCGGTGAATCCGCCCAGGCTGATGCCAGCCACGGCAATGGGCAGTTCTCGATTTTGCTGCAGCCAGGAGATGAACATGCGCGTGTCCATCACTCCCTGGCGAAAAGCCTGGATGAAGCGTCCCACATCCGCCCCGAGCGAATACTGTCCACTCCAGGTACCCAGCGGGGCGCGCTGCATATGATACGGCAGGCTCAGGTAGTACACATCAATCCCGCCGGGTAGGATGTGGCTGGCAACCCATTCAATGGGCGCAAAATTGTTCATGGAATGCCCATGCAGAAAGACCAGCACAGCCTGGGCTTTTTCGGTGGTCAGGTCCGCCAGACCGTATACGATGTTATTCCGTGGATGTGGCGATGTGAGAGGGCTGCGGAATTTGAAATGAAATCGTTGGCGGTATGTGCGGATGGGGTGGGTTGGCGTAAATTGGACAGCGGGGGGATCATTCGGAATAGCGTAAAACTCATCCAGCCCAGGCATTTCTTCCAGCTGGAAAGGTTTGTATTGATTGGGTGTGACCCAACCGCGAACGCTACCGACCGTGTATTCCAGCCAGTTATCGATGAGATGAGAAAAGTAGAGATTCATGGGCTTTAAGGTTTCTTTAAGCAGGTGCGATTATACTGGACGAATCGATAATTCTGTAAGTTGGTCAACGGTTGATCTCGCTTACAATAACCTTCGATCAGAATTGGTGTTGTACATGGTAAATACCGGTCAAGAGGAAATTTATCGGTAGCCTAAGGAGAAGAGCATGTTTCAAGAAGTCTGGTATGGCATGGGGAGAATGATAGTGGACGCATGGCTGCGAACTGTCATGCAGGTAAAAGTGAACCGTGACATGCCGATACCGGCTGGCGCCAAAATCATTGCCGTCAACCATCCCACCACCGCCGATCCGGCGTATGTCACCACCCTGCTGGGTGAGCATACCAGCATCCTGATCAAAGAGACGCTTTTCAAAGTTCCGCTGTTTGGACGGTCACTCAAAGCAGCCGGGCACATACCGGTGCTGGCTGAAAAGGGGAAATTGGCACTGGAAGAAGCTGTCCAGCGCCTGCAGGCAGACCGCGCAGTGATGATCTTCCCTGAAGGCGAGATCAGCCCTCGCCAGGGGGGTATGCACAAAGCTCATTCCGGGGCGGCGCGTTTGGCGCTGCTGACCGGCGCTCCGGTGGTACCGGTGGGAATTGCCGTGCACCCGGATTTCATCCACCCTGTGCTGACCCGTGTGGAGGGCAAGCTGGAGCTGGGCAACTGGTATTTCTTCGGCCCGTATGCCATGACGATTGGCGAGCCGATGTTTTTCACCGGTGAAGCCGAAGACCGCCACCTTGTTCACAGCGTGACCGAGCAGATCATGCACGCCATTGCCAGTCTGAGCCGTGAAAGTGCCCGGCATATTGCCGCTCAACGCGTACCAGGCATCCGATCTTTGATGGCTGCACTGTTCGGCAGGCTGGCAGTCGGCGCGTAAATCCCGGTTTCATTAATCTTATCTTAATTTTCGATGAGTCCCGCTGCGGCGGGACTTTTTCATCAAAATTGGGTCTGGTTTGGGTTTACAATTGGTCTGCGATGGAGAAGAAAAGGTTGATTTATATTCTGGTGATTGCCGGTCTGGCGGTCGTTTCCGTTATTTTGCTGGCGTCTGCGCTCCGGTCATCAGATTTACTCCCGGGAGGGAGTCTGCCGTTCTGGTTGGATTGGAATTTCCGACCCATACCGCCCATCGACATCCCGGGCGGATCGTTTCTACTCCAACTCATTCGTTTCTTATACTTAACGGCATTCATTTTTCTGCCATTGGCGCTTATCTACTTGTTGCTTTCCAAGCAGGCACGTAAATATTTCTTCAATTTCATCCTGCGCATGATCCCGATTTTCATCTTGATCAATCTGATTATTCGCTGGATCAGCAGCCTCAAGCAGGAGAAGACAGAAACCGGGGCCGAAATGGGCATGATGCCCACTCCCGAAAATGTCACCGTGGGTCAGATACCAGAATTTTCTCCACAGGTTTCAGAGCGGCTGGTGACCTTTTTGACCGTTGGAATATCAATTTTAATCGTCTTGATATTGTTTGGGGTAGGTTGGTGGCTATGGCGACGCAGTCAACGCAGGCGTGCATCGATGGAGCAGTTCGCCGAGCATGCGCAAACCGCACTCAATGATCTGCAGGCAGGCGGAAACTTCCGCAATGTGATCATCCGCTGTTACATGGACATGACCCGCGCCGCAGAACAACTACGCGGCATTCGGCGAGCCAGCGCGATGACCCCGCATGAATTTTCAGCTTTCCTCCAGGCAGATGGGCTGCCAAAAGGCCCGGTTGAACAGTTGACTGGGCTGTTTGAAAACGTGCGATACGGCGCAGAGGACCCCACACCACTTCAGGAGCGCATCGCAATCGACAGTCTGCAATCCATCGTGGAATTTTGCCGGGGGATGCGATGAGCCGCCGGCTGCGGATTTCACTGGCGCTTGTGGTGGGTATGGCTGCGCTGACCGTTCTCGTTAGCCTGCTGTTGCGTAATTACATCCGCGAAATTTTGGCGGTCAGGGTTTCATATATCCTTTGGGTGGTTGATTTATTCCTGAAGAGCATGCCACAGGTGGTGTGTTGGGCGTGGTTAATTTTCGTATTGGGGGTGGTCATTTACAAAAGCCTGTCTGTGGAAAAGAAACAACCTCCGCCCCGCCCCGCAGGCTTGATTCAATTATCCACGCGCGAACGAGTGGGGTTGTGGAGTCGACACGTTCAACGTGCCATGCGCGGCAATCATTTTTCCTGGTTGAGTATAGGCGAGCGCCTGGGTGAGCTGTCCGCCCGTGTGGTTGCCCACCAGCAGCGCATCACCCTGCGTGAAGCGCGGCTGATGGTAGAGCGCGAGAAGATAGCCGACATGCCCGATGCGGTGCGTGAGTGTCTTGAGATGCGTTATCGGCCAATCTACATCAATCGGGTGGGTTGGAAGGAATCGATCAAACGCCTGATACGCCAGGTATGGGATAACTCTCGCCGCAGGGAATGGGAGCAGCTACCGGGTCTGGTACGCAACCGTCACCTGGACGAAATGGAAGTTGTACTCTCTTATCTTGAAAGCCAATTGGAGGTTGATCATGAGCAGTGACCGCATCGATGTGGCCGCCCTGTCACAAAAAATTATCGCTGAAGTGGAGAAAGCCATCATTGGTAAACAGACCCTGCTGAGGAAGATCATGGCTGGAATCTTGGCCTCTGGGGGACATATCCTGCTGGAGGATTACCCCGGGCTGGCCAAGACGCTCATAGCCAACAGCTTTGCCACTGTGTTGGGTCTATCGTTTAAGAGAATTCAATTCACACCCGACCTTCTGCCCGGGGACATCACCGGCGGTTATATCTACGATCGTTCGCAAAACCAATTCATCTTAAGGCAAGGGCCATTATTTGCCAACATCATTCTGGCGGATGAGATCAACCGCGCCTCCCCGCGAACCCAGTCAGCCTTGCTGGAGGCGATGCAGGAATACCAGGTGACCCTCGAAGGCGAAACCATGCGCTTGCCGGACCCGTTTATTGTTATCGCCACCCAAAATCCAATTGAATACGAGGGCACATTCCCTCTGCCAGAAGCTCAGCTTGACCGTTTTATCATGAAGCTGTCGGTTGGATACCCCACTGCCGAGGAAGAACAGGAAATCCTCCACCGCCGGCGGGAGCGCCGGCAGGATGCCTTCGACCTGCAGCCGGTAACCGATGCTCAGGAATTATTGGCGATGCGCGCTGCGGTGGAGGAGGTGTATCTCGATGAGGATATTGAGCGTTATATTGTTGGACTTTCAGCCCAAACGCGCATCCATCGGAAGGTGGTGGTGGGAGCCAGCCCACGTGCCACACTGGCACTGCTCAAGTTGGGACGCGCCTGGGCGGCCATGCACAGCCGAAAATATGTCCTTCCGGATGATATCAAGCTCTTCACCCGTCCGGTGTATGTTCACCGTTTGATCCTTGAACCAGACCTGTGGACTGACCGTCAGGCATCGGATGCGGTCATCTCAGATGTTCTTGCCAGCGTTCCTGTGCCGGTAAGCAAGGAAGGCGGATGACCTCCAGACTTTGGCTGTTGGCGATCATCATCTACGCTTTTCTGCTGGCAGGGCTGCTCAGCTTCAACGGCGGAGAGGTGGCGATGCTCCTTCCGCTGGTGATTTACCTGACCGCTGCGTTGATCCATATGCCGCGCCTGCCGGAGGTGGTTGTCACCCGAACGTTTAACACCGGTTATGTCACCCAGGGTAGTCTGGTCAAAGTTCATCTGGACATTCTTAATTCCGGGCCGATGTTGGAGGAGGTCTGCATCGAGGATATCCTTCCCCCAGACATGGAGGTTGTGGAGGGCGAACCAAGCCTGGTGATCGCCATCCCCAATGGAGGGCGCGTTGAATTGGAATATACCATTCGCGCGCGCCGCGGTAGTTATACTTTCGATGCGATCAAAATCACCAACACGGGTGCTTTTGGACTTTTCCGCCACAAGGTCAAAATCCCCGCCCACGGGCATATCTGGATGATGCCGGAGTATATCCCGCTTCAACGGTTAGCCATCCGCCCGCTGCGCACCCACGGCTTCAGCGGACCGATCCCTTCACGTAAAGCCGGCAGCGGGGTCAACTTCCTCGGTCTGCGCGATTACCAACCCGGCGACCCGTTGCGGGCGATCAACTGGCGGGTCAGTGCGCGCCACATGCAGGACCTGTTCACCAATGAATTCGAGATGGATCGCATTGCAGATATTGGCATCATCCTGGATGCCCGCCATCAGAATGATTTTCACACTTCCGCCGGCAGCCTGTTTGAATATATGGTGCGCGCGGCGGCGGGACTGGCAGATGCCTGCCTGGCTGATGGTCACCGTGTGGGTCTGTTGGTCTACGGGCGCGGATTGGAATTCACCTTTGCAGGTTACGGAAAAATCCAGCGCCAACGCATCTTTCAAGCATTGGCACGCGCCCGAACCGGATCCAGTTACGCCTTTGAGAAGCTGGACTATTTGCCCACCCGTTTCTTCCCGGCTCATTCTCAGATCATCCTGGTCAGCCCTTTGATTCATGAAGACCTGCAAGTCATCACACGTCTGCGCGCCAATCGATATGATGTGATGATCGTTTGCCCTGATGAGGTGGCTTTTGAGGCTTCCAGTCTGCCGCCCGGTTTGCATGTTGACCTGGCAGGGCGTATCTCACGTTTGGAGCGGATGCTGGTACTCAAAGGAGCCAGGCGCCTTGGCTGCCAGGTGGTGGACTGGCGCGTGGATCGGTCGCTGGACAGCGCGCTACAGGACACGCTTAACACCCAGGCGCGCTGGCTGCGCCGTTTTGGGATGATGAAATGAAAATTGCGCGGGGATTTCTTTTCCTCTGTATTACAATTGCCACCCTGGTGTTGGGAACGGTTGCTTACCAGACCGGTGAGTTTCTTTGGAGCGCCGGAATTGGTTTGGTGGGAGTGATCTGGATCTGGGCAGCCTGGCGCGGGTGGTCCTGGCTTGCTTCGTTGTTTTTCACTCTCTATGCGGTCTCGGCAGGTGTGGGAATCCTACGCCAGATGGACCCCAGGTTGGCGCTGTTTGGAGTGGTGTTTGCTTTGGGCGCCTGGGATCTGCATCATTTTTATTGGCGCTGGCAGCCTTATCTATCCCGCGGCGGGTCCGACGAGGTCGCTCACCCGCATCTGTTTCGCCTGGGGCTAATTGGCTTGGTCAGCTTGCTGGTCTCTGAGTTAGCGCTGTTCACGCGGCCGCGGTTGGGTTTTGGCCTGGTGGTGGTAGTGGCATTGCTGGCGATCGTTATGGTCGGGTGGGTTGTTTCCATGGTGCGCCGGCAGGAATAAAAAAACAGCGTTCCCGTTGCAGAACGCTGTTTGGTTGGCTCGGGTTGGTTTACGGCGAGCAATTCATGGTGAAGGTGGCTTTGCCGAAATCCTGATGATTGGGTTCATCGATATATATCCGCGCCCATCCGGCGTAGCTCATGCTTGGGCTTCCGAGTGTCCAGGTCGTGGTTACGGTTTTTGTTCCGGCTTCATCGAAAGTCAATGATTTGACCGAGCTGGAAGATCCATCGCTAAATTTCCAGTGGTACTTGACCAACCCGGCGTTGCTGGTCTTGATCTTGGCTTCAAAGTTGAAGGTGGTGGGACAGGCGCCTGAGAAGGTTTCAACATCCACCGTGGTCGGCACGGAGATGACCGCGAAAGGTAAACTGGTGGGTTTTCCTACGGTGATCTTCACAAAGAAGGTTTTATCGGCCTGTGGGCCAAGCCCGAACAACACCCCACCGGAATTACGCAGTTTAAAGTGGCCTTCGTACGACTTGGGTGTGGCGGGCGCCTTAAGGGTCACCGAAATATCGACCTCACTGCCGGGCGAAACACTGCTGGTCAGCGGCACTGATGCCGGGGCGTCCATCGGATCACCGCTCACAAATACCAGCGAGTAGCTGGTCGTCCAGGTGGAGGTGCCTACATTCTTAAGTCGCCAAGTCTTGACAAAGGTTGTCCCTGGAGCAAACACCGTCCCATCCGGAACAGTGGTGTCGGCTACAAATCCAGCAATATCATCTGGCTTGGGGAGCGGCGTGTTGGTGGGCGGATTGGGGGTGTTGGTCGGCGGCGCACTGGTGGGCGGCAGGGTGGAGGTGGGCGGAAGCGGTTGGGTGGCCTGTTGGGTGGGGGGAACTGGACTGACAAGCTGGGTGCTCAAAGCCTGCACGGTCAGTGCAGCGGCGGTGCCAATGGCATCGTCGCTCATGCCGGGAGTAGGCGTGGGGGTGACTGGCATGTTGCAGGCAGCCAGGATCAAGGCAAGCCCCAAAATAGCGGATAAAAGGAAAGGTTTTTTTTGCATGTTGCTCCTTTTGGATGATTCCGAAATGCCTGGGATCGGTTAAATTTTAAACCAAACAGCAGCCGAAATCAATTCTTCTCAAAAGACGCCGGTGATGATGGATTAGTTCCCGCGTTTTTTTTGTTTTGCAACGCTTTGATGATACGGCGCAACACCGATTGTGTGTTATTGACCTGGTCGTCCTCCACCGGGTGAGGGCTGTAACGTGCTTCCTGAAAGGCCTCCGTCATGGTGTGAACCTCCATCTCGGCATCCGGGATGGCTTCATCCAGCGCGCCTTCAAATTGGGTCGGAGTCTGGGCGGGTTTCCGCCCCACACCGCGCTCGCTGCTGCGCTTGAGGAGCGAAAGGTAAAGGAAAATGACTTTCTGGCGCGGGGTCAGATTGCGGTAGTTGATGCGATGGGGAGAATGGGTGGAACTGAAAGTTCGCGCGGGGCGCAGCCGCTGCAGCCCATCGGAAATTGCCGCTGCCAGTTGTTGATTCACCCCGCGCAGCCAGTTCCAAATTGCGCTCAGTATATTAGCCAGCCAGTTCAGCGGTCGAAAGCGTCTTAGGCTTTTCAACTGGGCGCGGTTGCTGATCAGGTAATACCGCACAGCCGCAATGATCACCGCCAGGAACACCAGCCAGAACAAAATCATCCGCAGCAGCTCGAGCCAGGGAATGGGCTGGCTGGGCTCTGGTTGAATCAGACGCGGCGGCTCAATATTTTCCACCGGGCTGGGACCTTGAGTCTGATTGCACCCCGACAGCAGTGAGGAAAGATAAGCCAGTGGCATCAAGGCGAGGGTCATCAAGAACATAAAAAAGGAAACGATATACCCGAAGAGCATATTCAAAGGCGCGAAAATTGCCTCGGTGAAACGGTGAGGCAGGATCGCGGCTACCACGCCGAGGACGAGGAAGAAAACCAATGTATACCGAATCCAATTGGCGCCCAGACCTGGGCTGACTGGCACGCGCTGCCACAGCCAGCGCCCCTGCAGCAATGAGAATTGGGTCATTCCCAGCAAGATCAAGGTCATCACGAAATACAAAATAACGTTCAAAACTGGCGCCTGCACGGCATCTGGAATCCCCCAGCCCTCCGGTGTGCGCACCCGCGCCAGTGCGGTCAAAAATACAATCATCACGCCGTTCAAGAAAAGCAGCTCGGTGACCCTCTGGCGTGTGTTCAAGCGGTCACGCTCCAAATGTCCAACGATGCCCAACTCTTCGGCAAAGAAATCTTCGTCGTCACTGTGCAGATATTCCAGCATACCGCTGAATTGGCCGCTCAGCAGCCAGATGATGAAGATCGGGAAAAGGATAAAGAAATATTCGCCTTCGAAAAACGTCTCAAAACCCTGCTGCCAGCGCGGGATGTCCGATAAGATTTGATCCAATCCGCGCATCACATACAGCAATATTTTAACTAGGATGGCGATCAACAGAAGCTCTGAGGCGATGTATATCCATTTGTCTCGCCCTGAACGATCGCTGGTGACGCTGCGCGAAATGATCGCTTCGACTGCCACCGCCATGCACAACCATGGCAGATAATCCCCATTCCAGGAAGGCGCGAGGCGTCTGCCCAGGTACATCAATGCCGTGCTGAGTGAGCCCATCATGAAGACTATAAGAATTTTTTGCACCCAGAGGACGACCCGCCGGTTGGAGCGAATGATGTTCATCCAGGCAGGGTAGCTTTTTCGCTTACTTTCGCCAGATTTCAAGGTCGTCTTCTTTCATAAATGAATACAGTTGAATGTTAAAATGGTGGCATTGTTGGCGGATGGATTGCAGGTTGGCAACATTGCCACACAGGATCAGGACGATGTCCATCCCAGCCCGTTGGGTGCGGAAGAATTCATCGAATAAGCCCTGGTCCACTCCACCTGTGATAACCACGATGGTAGTACCCCAGCTCAAGTTGACCCGCTGCTGTTGGATTAAGGTGGCAATCGGTGTGGTTTCCCGGATTTTAATTCTGGCCAGGGTCTCGAGAATGCGAATCAAGTGCCCGCGGCCTTTGCGCGGTAGGATGGGCTGCGATTTACCCTCGCTGCCCAGCGGGTCATTGCCGTTGGTGAACAGGCCGACGGATTGCTTGTGGCTGCTTGAACAGTTGGCGATGGACGCCGCCACCACAATGGCCAACTCAGTCGCATCGAAGCGCGTGCGGTAATGGTATTCCTCGCTGTTCAGGTTCAAGAAAAGGGCAGTTTCCACTTCGACGGTCGGCTCAAACAATTTCACTTGCAGTCGTCCCTCGGCCGCCGAAGCCTTCCAGTCAATTCTGCGCAGCGAGTCACCGGATTTGTAATCGCGTTTGCCCGCCGGGCGGCTGGGATCTTCATAAATTGGAAGGTGATGGCGGGTGGAACCGAGCGGCGAGTGAGACGGCAGCGCCAATTTCGGCAGCGGTATGACGCGCGGATAGACGATGATGTTATTCACCACGCCGTCAAAAACCCGCTCACGGTTCAGCCCCAGCAGATCACCGGAGGAAATTTGCAGCGGTCCTATGGCGTAGTATCCGCGTTTGCGTCCGGTCAGTGGATAGGATAGGGAGAGGGATTCGCGCGGGTTCATACTTAATACTTGTTGGAAAAAGGGGCCGGCTGAAAGGTCCACGGGCAGGGAATCCTGAACCCGCATCCACACAATTGGCAGGCGGATTTGATTTTTGATCTCCAGCTTCAACTGGATGGCTTCTCCGAGGAAGATGCGCTCTGGATATTTGCGCTTGACTTCCAGTTTTTTCATGGTTTGATCATTCCACCAACGCCCGAGCAGTAAAGCGCCGCCCAGAATGTAGACGATGATCATCACAAATGAATCCTGGGTGGTGATGGCCAGGGCAATCAGAATAGTGATGTAAACCAGAAGCGTATCGCTCATTGGCTACGACTGTCAGCGCGTTCAGCCAACATTGCCGAACTCGAGGGGTACCTGGTCAATGATTTCCTGCAGGATGGACTGGGTCTTGCGACCGCGCAGCTCGGCTTCTGGGGATAGTATCAAGCGGTGGGTGAGGATGGAGAGCGCCAGATACTGCACATCGTCAGGCAGTACGTGGTCGCGCCCGCGCACAGCGGCCAGGGCTTGAGAAGCGCGGAACAGCGCCAGACTGGCGCGCGGGCTGGCACCCAGGGAAAGCTCAGGATGGTTGCGGGTGCTGTTCACCAAGCGGACGATATAGTCATGCAGCGTATCGTCCACATAGATGTCCCAGACCTGGCGCTGCAGCTCGCCCAACTGGCTGCCATCTTCCACTGCTCGCAACTGGTTGATGGGATGCTCACGACGCAAATGGGTGAGCAACAACTTTTCATCCGCCAGCGAGGGATAGCCGACGGTCAATTTCATCAAAAAGCGGTCCAACTGCGCTTCTGGTAACGGAAAAGTGCCCTCATATTCAATTGGGTTTTCCGTAGCCAGCACCAGGAAAGGGCGCGGCAGCGGATAGGTCACCCCATCCACCGTCACCTGCTGCTCCTGCATGGCTTCCAGTAGTGAAGATTGTGTGCGGGGTGTGGCGCGGTTGATCTCATCCACGAGGAGGATGTTGACAAATATGGGTCCTTCGTGAAATTCAAAACTGTTGGACTGTTGGTTGTAAACCGAAACGCCGGTCACGTCGTTGGGCAGCAAGTCGGGCGTGCATTGCACCCGCTTGAACTTCCCACCCAGGCTGGTGGCAATCGAACGCGCCATCATGGTTTTACCCACCCCCGGCACATCCTCCAGGAGCACATGCCCTTCGCACAGCAAGGCGACCATCAGCATTTCGATCACCGATCTTTTGCCGATGATTACCTTTTCTACATTATCCAATATTTTACGGCTGGTTTCCTGGATGGGGTGCATGCTTTCTCCTAAGAGATGGGATTATTGCGCAGTGATGTTGCCGACGACGCGCACGTCAATGCGGATCCCTTCAATTTCGGCGGGAATCCAATCGCTGGTAATTGTATCCGGTTTTCTGCTGACCAGTACAACCAATATGATGCCGCCGG
>CAZCBJ010000007.1:0-2259 GCA_964496705.1 uncultured Anaerolineaceae bacterium
GTCCTCCCCACGCTGACCAACCAGCCTGACCCGCCAACACCCAGCGAGATTCAAGAAGCCACCGCGCTTCCGCCCAGCCCTAGCCCGGCAGGCCCCACCCTCACCGCCACACCCGATATGCGCTTGAATCCTGAAGACTGGCAGCGATGGCCGGTGGTGCCGGAAATCTCGGCCCGCGCGGTGGAAATTTATCGCCGCGGACTCGCCAACGGCAATGATCCGACCCATTTTTCGGTGGTTGGCGACTGCCAATCGATCCCGGGCGTGTTTCTTGGCGATTATGACACTCGCAATTACTCCCTGTCTGCGCCTTATTTACCGCTGCAGGAAAGCATTGACCAATTCAAAGGCTCATTCATCCGCGAAGGGATGGCGGTGCGCGGTGGTTTCACCGCTGCCAGTCTACTCTCACCCATCCAAGCCGAACCGAAATTCTGTAAGCCAGGCGAAACCCCGCTGACCTGCGAATTCAGGCTGCACAAGCCCTCCATCCTGATCATCAGTCTGGAAACCTGGGCAGACCCCAAGACGGTGGAGCGTTACGAGGATTACCTGCGCAAGATCATCGAGCGGGCAATAGACCAGGGTGCGCTGCCGCTGCTGGGCACCAAGGCGGATGTGGCTGAGGTGGGCAAAGGACGGCATGTGATCAACCCGATCATCGCCAAACTGGCCTATGAATATGACCTGCCGATGTGGAACTTCTGGCGCGCGGCGCAAGGACTGCCCAACGGTGGGATTGACCCTGAGCGGGATGGATTTCATTTGACCAAAGACGGTTGGCGGTTGAAGAGCTTTGTGGCGCTGATGGCGCTGGACACAGCCTGGCGCGCCGGCAATCAAGCAGCGGACAGCTCTGCGTTGCAGCCCAGCCAGACGCCCACCCCCAGCGCCACCCCTGCCCCGGCGCTGGCCGCCCGGCCGGCTTTCTGCAAGGACAACCCCGAGTGCGTCCTGTTCGGCATGATGGAGTCGCTGGACGGCGAGCTGCGTTACCGCGGCGTGTACTGGTTCGACCTGACCTCGCAGCGCGCATCACTCGCCGCCCCGGCCGGCACCAACCTGCAGCATCTTTCTCCAGACGGTCAATGGCTGCTGGTCAACCAGGACCAACGCCTGATCCTGGTCAAACGGGACGGCACACATTCCGTGACGATCAGCGAGAAATTCTTCGATATGAGCAAACAGGGCGCTCTTTTTTTGAAAGACGGGCGCAGGGTGGCCTGGATTGGCGCCGATACAGGTGGGAATGCGCTGTACCTATACGACATGCAATCCAGCACCAACACCTCCATCACACGCCCTGGCGAATCTCCCATCGTGCTCTTCCCTTCCCCTGACCTGCAGCGTATCTACTGGCAGCAGGGGAGCTGCTCGGGTCGGGCGGTCTGCCAGCCGCAGCGCGTGTGGTTCTCACCGCTGGACGGCAGCCCGGCATCCGCCTGGGACGGGGTCGTCCAGCCGGTCTTCGCCAACGACGGCATCCAGTTTGCCTTCATGGACCCGCAATACGACGCGCTGGAGGATATCGCCCACAATGATAAACTGATCATCGAGCGCATCCCCGAACGACTGCCATCGCGCCGCCTGTTCGTCTTCCCACCCTCCGAGGGTTACAAAGTGCGCAACCGGCTGGTGAATTACACCTTCTCGCCGGATTCCGGCAAGATATTCGCCTTCATTGACGACCACAGCGCCTATTTTGAGAAATCGCTGGTGCTGCACACCTACGTGATCACCCTGGACAATTCCTGGCTGTGGGAATATCAACGCATGACCGGCGATTTGCCCCAGGCAGTGTGGGCGCCCGACAGCCGTTGGCTGCTGCTGCTGACCACCCAGCCGGTGAAGAGTGGTGGATTCCGGGTCAATTTCCAACTGCTGGACACGTTGACCAGCCAGGCAAGCGTGTTGGAGCAGAGCCAGGACCTGTTCAGCGATCACTTCCTCTACATCACCAACATCTTCTGGCCACCGCCGTAATCATTGAAACATCTCTCAACCAAGTCTGGCGGATCATTCGAGGATGGTTCTGAATAATTAGCCCATCCGGTCAAAAGACGGGTAGAATTGGAGTCAAAGAGACCCATTCCCAATGAATAATCTCTCCGGACTCAAGGCATGGTGTGCAGCGGTCATCCTGATCTGCCTGCTGGCCGGCTGCCTGGGTCTACAGACCGCCCCAGCTCCGACCGCAGAGCAGTCCTCGCCCAGCCCCAGCCCGGCCCGGGGCAGCCCGGCAAGAACGCGAACGGGCGC
>CAZCBJ010000007.1:2269-9466 GCA_964496705.1 uncultured Anaerolineaceae bacterium
AGCAGCCCGACGGTCACGCTGACGCCCACCCCCGGCCCATTCCCCGACCCCAACCTGCCACCCTGGCAGAATTACCCCGGCCCGCAGAAGACTCCCCCCACCGCCATCCCCTACCCCGATTTTCCCTGGACTCTGCCCGATGGGGTGAAGGTGGGGTTGCTGCTTGGTATGGATCAGCCCTCGCCTTTCAAAGGGCGGTCGGATGCCATCCTGCTGGTTTTCTACAACTCCCGCACTGCCCGCGCCAGCCTGATCTCCATTCCTCCGGACCTGTTTGTCTACCTGCCGGGCATCACCATGCAACGCCTGAACACCGCCTACGCTCTGGGCGGGATGCAGTTGGTGCGACAGGCGGTTGAATACAACTTCGGCTTGCGCCTGGATTCCTGGGCGGTTTTCCACATGGACGATTTCACCCGCATAGTGGACGCGCTGGGAGGCGTGCCGGTGGAGGTGACGCAGGCCATCCTGGATCAATGCGGCAGCCTGCCCAAGGGGTCAAAAATGATGGATGGGCAGGTGGCGCTGTGCTATTCCCGGCTGCGCAGGGGAACCGACGAGGGCGGTCGCAACATTCGTCAGCTCGAGGTGGCGCGGCAAATCTTCCTGCGCATGGCGCGCGGCGGCAACCTGGTCCGGCTGCCGTCCTTCTATGATGCCTTCCGGCAAAATGTGGATAGCAACCTGGCATTGGATGACCTGCTGGGGCTGGTTCCGCTGGCGGTGCGCCTGGCCGACACGGGGCGCATCGCGATCTATTATCTGGGTGAGGATGAGCTCAGGCTGTGGGAAATACCAGACGATCCGCTGCGCACCAGCGTGTTCCTGCCGCAGCGCAAAGCCATCCGCGCTGTATTGCAGGACGCAGTGGAATTTGTGCTGGAGGACGCGCCGTTTAGTGAGTTGCTGGCGACCCTCGAATACCAGATGACCATCTCCCCCACCATCACCCCGACTGACACGCGCACCGCGACCCCGCGCCCGACCATCACCAAAACCCGCACCATCACCCTGACGCGCACCGCCACCATCACCCGCACGGTCACCAAAACCAGAACCGTGACGAAAACCGGGACGATCACCAAGACCCCGACCCCCACGCTCACGCGCACACCCACCCGCACGCGCCTGCCCGCGCGGACGCCGACGCCCACCCTAAGCCCGACATCAACAGCCACCGAAACGGTTACCTCGTCGCCCACCGCCAGTGAAACCCCCACCGAGACCGCTTCTGCCACCACAAATCCGTGATTTGGCAGTATGATTCATCATCCAGCCCGGCTGATCCCATGAAGCCAACCTGACAACGGAGGAAACCAAATGAAATGCCCTTATTGCAGCGCAGATGTGAAAGCAGACGCCAGGAAATGTCCCAGCTGCGGCGGCCCGCTGGACAAGATCAGCCCTGGAGTAGCGCAGGCCGAGTCCATCCCCGAAGCCTTCCCAAACGCTGAACCCTCGCCGCCCGTCAAACCGCCCGAACCCAAGCCCGAACCCAGCGCGGCGGCTGAGCCGCAACCTGCCGTCGAGATTCTGCAGCCCGCCGCGCCCAGCGCTCCGGCATTTGCCATCCCTTCCGATCGTTCCGTGCTGGCCATCGCCTCCATCGCGCTGGGTGTGTTCAGCCTGCTGTTTTCTTGCGTGCCGTTCTGCGGCGTGCCCCTGGCCATCATCGGGTTGGTGCTGGGCATCATGGGTCTAAAAACCAAAATGCGCGCCTGGTCGTACGGCGGCATCGCGCTGAATGCCCTCGGCATCCTCATCGCCGTGCTGTACATTGCCGGGATCGCAGCGCTGGTGGTGTTCGGCAACACCCAATAGGAGATCGCCGGGACTCGCATGAAGGTTGTCAATCCAGATTCCTGCGAGATTAATCCGACCCTTTGAAAGACGGACAGGCATACCAATCATCGGAGGAAATATGCAAAATCGAGGAGCTGTTTATGTTGCCATCCTGTTGATCGTCGGCGGCGCGTTGTTGCTGGCGATCAACCTGGCCCCACGCCTGACCATCGCCAACACCTGGCCGGTTATTTTTTATATCCTCTCAGCCGCGTTCTTCCTGCCGCCCATTCTATGGCCGGAGAAGCGCCGCGGCCTGTCTGGATTGATCATCCCCGCCTCCATCCTGTTGACCCTGGGGATCCTTTTTTCCTACAACGTGGGGACTCGCGACTGGTCAGCCTGGGCATTCGCCTGGGTGTTGATTGTAGCGGGGGTCGGCATGGGTCTGGCGCTGGCTTCGGCCTATGGCAGGTGGAGTTCAACCACCACCTGGGTGGGAGTGTGGATGCTGCTGGGCAGCCTGGTGTTCTTTGCCCTTTTTGCGGGCATCTTCGGCAGTCCGCTATTGAAAATCGTGAGTCCCATCCTGCTGCTGTTGGCAGGGATCATCCTGCTGTTGCGCGGGATCATGATACGACGTGCTTGAGATACGAACACTGGCGGAACTGGATGAAAACGCCTTCCGCCGGATCATGCTAACCGGCTACACTTCGACCCAGAAATACGCGATTCACAAGAGTGAAAATGAGCGCGCCGCAGCCATCACGCTGGAGCTGGTGGAGTTGGATCAGCCGTATGCAAAGGACTTCAGCCCCACCGAGGAAGATGTGCAACATTACCATGCGGTGGTCAAACTGGGCTGGAGTCTGGGCGCTTTTCTAGATGGCTATATGGTTGCGGTGGCTATCGCAGAACCGCGATATTGGAACCATACGCTGTGGGTGTGGGAATTTCACGTCGAAAAAGCCCACCGCGGTCACAATGTTGGGCGGCAATTGATGGATGCGCTGGCTGAGCGGGCGCGCGAGGGTGGGCTGCGCGCGCTGATCTGCGAAACGCAGAGCACCAACCTGCCGGCCATCCGTTTCTACCGCCGGGTCGGTTTCGCCATCGAGGGAATTGACATCTCCTATTACACCAACCAGGATTACCCGGACGGCGAGATGGCCATCTTCATGAAACGCAGGGTATGAGTCGCCCGCAAGCAAACTGCAAGCGCGAAGGCCGAAATTTTATGCTACACTTATAGCATTGAGCCGCAAATGAACTTGCGGAAGTTAATGGTTGAATTTGCTCTAACCGGGTCATGAAAAAAACGCTCACAGTGGGACTGGTAATTTTTCTGATCGGGTGCTTGTTCACCCAGGTTTTCACTTGGGAACACCCGGTGAATGCGGCTGCGGTGCTGCCAACCCCGTTGCCCAAGAAACGCATCCAGACCATTGACACCGGCTACACCCGCTATGCCTGGTGGCTGATCCGCTGGTCCACCAATCAAGTGGTCTGCCAGATTTTTGTGGACCATCCCACCCAGCCGTCCAGCACCGAAATCTACAAACAGTGCGGCAAGGATATTCACGAAGATTGGTACGACACCACCGCCTGTACACAATCCAACTCGCAGGACAACAATCAGTGCCAGGGAATGTACCTGCACCTGGCGGGCATTGACGAGAGTAAGCGCAAGGTGGATGTGGAACTGCCCAAACCAGCCGTATGGCTGAGCCTGGTTAACTGCAACCCAGACCCTCTGAAGCACGCCTGCACCACCTTCCCCAGCCTGCTGTTGGAAGGCGAAGAGCCGCTGCCCAACGAAACCATCATCCAGATTCAAGGCAGTGTCTATGGGCAGCCCTTCACTTGTCCCGGCGGGTTGTGCACCCTGCCGCTCAAGCCGACCGGATCGCAGGGCACGCTGCTTGAATTCTGGGCCGATTCCAGCCTGGGCGACGCAACCGATTTGTACAGCGGGTTGCTGCGCGTGGTGCCATGGGGCGATTTCGCCAACCCGGATGACAAGAACACCGATCAGCGCCTGTGGTATGTGGACGTGCTCTCCTCGCAATGGAAGGGAAGCGGAGTGGATGCCTGCGCAGCGAGCTGGCAGGTGTTCCCCGACATTGGCGGTCCGCCGGAATGGCTGAGCACACCGGAGGAAGTGGCCGATCTGCAATCATCTTATTCCTATTATTTACTGGCCGGGGCGTTGATCAAGCACGGCATCGTGGATGCCAGCGCGTGCGACAAAGGCGGGCTGGAAACAGGCGTGATCCCCAACAACTGCGGCGCAGAAAAAGCGCGCGACAAGGTCATGGAGTGGCAAAACCTGTTCGACGCTGAAATCCTGACCACATCCCGCTCCACAGGTATCCCCGCCTTCTTGATCAAGAACGTCTTCAGCCGCGAAAGCCAGTTCTGGCCGGGTGTGATGATGGATGAAAAAGAAATCGGTCTGGGGCAATTGACCGAAAAGGGCGCCGAAACCGTCCTGCTGTGGAACCCCCACTTCTTTGCCCAGTTCTGCCCGCTGGTACTGGACAAGAGCGTCTGCGAGCTGGGTTTTGGCAACCTGAAAAGCGACACCCGGGCGCTGCTGCAAGGCGCGCTGGTCAGCAAGGTGAACGCGCAGTGTGCAGATTGCCCCAGCGGCATTGACCTGAACAAAGCCAACTACAGCGTGCGCATCTTCGCCGAAACGCTGCGCGCCAACTGTGAGCAGACCGCCCAGTTGATCCGCAATGTGACCCGCAAGACCCCCGTCCAAGCGAGCAATTATCTCGACCTTTGGCGCTATACGATTCTCAATTACAACGCCGGTCCGGGCTGTCTGGGAAATGCCATGCGCAAGGGATTGTCGCCCAGCGGGGTACTGGATTGGGAAAAAGTGGCGGGTAATCTGGACCCGGTCTGCCAGGCCGGACTGACTTACCTCGAGGCGGTCAGCTACGAAAGCATGCAAGCTTATCTGGATGTCAGCACCCAGACCGCAGCCACGACGCCTTCTACAGCAGCAGCCACGCCCGAGCCCACCGGCACACCCACGCCCGGGCCTTCGCCCACACCGACGGTATTCTCCGGTTGGGCAGCCACCCCCACACCCTCCAGCGGCGACGGCAACCTGGTGCCTTATCCGCCGCCTTAGTCCGCTCCCCCGCGAACACTAAGCCGGTATCATCCCTTCGACGGCAGACGCGCCCCCACCCGGCTGCGCCAATCGACCAACCTGGCGTGCAGATCAGCCGCCAGTTGAGGTAATTCCACAGCCAGGTTGTTGCGCTCGCCAGGGTCGTTTGGAAGGTGATATAGTTCGACCCGCTCATCTTCAAAGAACTCGATCAATTTGAAATCCCCGGATCGAATCGAGCTGCCCGGCGTGCCGCCCTGGTTGCCGTAGTGAGGATAATGCCAGAAAATATCCTCGCGCTCCCATCCATCCGCACCGAAAAGCAGCGGCGCGAAGCTGACCCCATCGCAGTGCTGGTCAGGAAGCGGCTCCAATCCGGCCAGCTCCAGAATGGTCGGATAGAAATCGGGGGAGGTCAGCGGCACAGAGCAGCGGCTGCCTGAGGCAATCCACCCCGGCCAGCGCACCAGCAGCGGTTCGCGCGTGCCACCCTCGTACATCCAGCCCTTTCCCTCGGTCAGCGGAGCGTTGCAGGTGGGCGAGCCTTCCGCCGTTGCCAGACCGCCGTTGTCCGAAGAGAAAATGACCAGGGTGTCATTCGCCAACCCCTCTTCATCCAGCGCGGCCAACAGCCTCCCGATGTTCCAATCCAGATTCCAGATCATGGCAGCATAAGCCGGATCGGATTGGATTACCCGCCGGGTGACGCGTTGATGCTGGCGGTCTTGAGTGGGGAAGGGTTCGCCGGTCACAAAGGGGTTTTGCTGATCAAGTCCCAAGTCGCGCGCCTTTTGCTGAAAACGCGATAGGTCGTCCGCTCTGACCTGGATGGGGGTGTGGACGGCATAGTGCCACAGATTCAAAAAGAATGGGCGGTCGCCACGGTCGCGAATCAAGCGGATGGCCTGATCGGTCAACGCATCGGTCAGGTATTCGTCGGGACGGCCCTCGGGCAGATGGGGGAGATTCCACGGGCTGAAATAGCCCTGGCGAGGGCTTCCGTAGTGCGAGCCGCCGTAATTGAGGTCAAAACCATGCTGCAGGGGGCCAAAAGCCTCGCCGCCCAAGTGCCACTTGCCCACATGCCAGGTCTGATAATTTGCCTGATGCAGGGCTGCGGCAAGGCTGGTCTCTTCCAGCGCCAGATGATCCACATAAGGGGCGTCAACCAGCCGACCGCGCTTGGGGTGAATGTTCAGACCCCAATCGATCCAATCCGTCAGGCCCAGCCGCGCGGGGTATTTGCCGGTCAACAGGCTGGCACGCGAAGGCGAGCAGACCGGGCAGGCTGCATAGGCGTGGTCGAAACCCATCCCCTGTGAAGCCAGGCGATCAAGGTGGGGCGTTTCGTAAAACGTGGAACCGTAACAGGCCAGATCGCGCCAGCCAAAATCATCCAGCAGGATGAAAATTATGTTAGGACGGGATGCATTGTGCATCATTAACTCAGATTCGTACAGGTAGAATAATTAGCGCCAGATGAAAGCGGCGATCCACAGCGTACCGACAACCAACGAGAGCGGGGTGATCACCAGCCCTGAGCGAAGGTGATCGTGGCATGGTTGGCGAGCAGCAGCGGGAAACGACCAATCGCCACCCCAACATAGGTGACGGCGACAATGCTCAGGGTCAGCCAGAAAGTGAGCGGCACAGGCGATGATGCGAGTCTACGGGCGTCCCGATACGAGGATCATGTTGGCATACTGGATGGTATCGCCGGTGCGGATCAAACCCAGGGCATGCGGGACGCGGCTTTTCATCTCAAGATACGGCTCAAAGACGACCTCGGCTGCCTGCATGGATGAGGCGAATTTAGCCTGAGTTTCGGGGGTGTTTTCCAGTTGGAATTCCTGCGCCATGTAGAAGCGGACAACATCAAAATTGGGACGCAGCGCATCCAGCACCTGCAAAACGCTGGGCACGCCGTCCACCAGTGAAATATCCACCGTTTCAACCTGTGGAAAACAGGGGAAACCTCGATCGGCAATCACCAGCAGGTTGGTGTGGCGCACACGCGCCAGCAGAGAAAGAATTGCCGGGTTCAAAATGCCTTGTCTGAGCATGCCTACCTCCGTGAATAAAATCTTGCTTGGTGCAGTCGTCAAACCTCGCCAGGTTCACAACCATTCTGCGCCGTTGTTCTCACGCAGCCAGCCGACCACCGAGCGGACCTCCTGTTCGCGCTCCTTGGGACAGATCAACACCGCGTCATCCGTGACCACCACCACCATCCCCTGCAGCCCGACCGCCGCGACAAATTTTTTTTCGCTGAAGATGAGCGTGTTAAG
>CAZCBJ010000007.1:9476-46948 GCA_964496705.1 uncultured Anaerolineaceae bacterium
GTGCGGACCGGTGAAGCTGTTGCCCTGCTCATCATCCGGCAAAAGATCATCCACGCTGCGCCAACTGCCGATGTCCGTCCAGCCCATCTCAACCGGGATGACCGCCGCCTGGCAGGCGCCTTCCATGATCCCGTAATCAATGGTCTGCTTTTGCACCGACGGCCAGACGCGCGCCAACACAGCGGAATAAGTGGAGGAGGCCAGTGCAGCAGAAAGCTGCGCAAGCTGCTGGTGAAGGGTGGGCATCTGATCTTGAAATTCTTGCAGGATACGGCTGGTCTTCCAGATAAACATGCCGCTGTTCCAGGAAAAACCGCCCTCAGCCAGCATGGCCTGGGCGCGTTCCAGTCCTGGCTTTTCGATGAAACGCTGCACCTGGAAAGCCGCCATGCCCTCAAAGTCGCCCAATGCCTGCCCGGCATGAATATAACCAAAACCCGTGGAAGCATAATCCGGGCGGATGCCCAGCGTCACCAGCGCGCCGGTCTGCGCCACGTGGAAGGCAGCTTCCAACGCGCGGCGGAACGTGTCTGTATCGCGGATGAAATGATCCGCAGTGACCACCGCCATGCTTGCATCCGGGTTGCGGTGGTGAATATGCACCGCAGCGAGTCCGATGGCAGGAGCGGTGCCGCGCCCTTCTGGCTCAATCAAAAAATTAGCCGCAGGCAGCTCAGGCGCCTGCTCGGCGAGCAGGTCGGCATGATCTGCGCCGGTGACCACCAGGATGTGTTCGGGGGCAAAAATTGGAAGCAGACGGTCCACAGCGTGCTGAAACATGGTGCGCTCGCCGACCAGGGTCAGTTTCAATGCCTGCTTGGGATGCTTCTGCCGGCTGAACGGCCACAGCCGGGTGCCGGAGCCGCCGGCCATGATGACAGCATAATACATGACAACTCCTCGATTACTTAGAGAATGGCGCATCTGCAGCGCGGTCGAACAGGCATACGCCAACCGCACAGCGCACGGCAGGCAACGCCTGGCACAGGCATTTTACCCCGATTTCAAGCGAATATGCACCTGAAATGACCCGGGGACGGGTTGCTCTGAGCACACCAACAGATAGCCACCCCCGCAGCCGGAATACATCGCGCCGGGATAGCGCCGCTGGTACCAGGTCAACAGCGCCATCAGGTCAATCTGGATGGCATCATGGCGGACCACCTGGGGCAGGAGCGCTTCCCAGCACACCATGCACTCGTTGAAGCTGGCCCCCAGCGCGCCGACATCCTGCGCCAGGATGGCGCGGAAGCAATCGCTGCCGCTGCGTCCCAGACGCGCCACCCAATCAGGCACAAGATTCTTGATTCCCAGCGGATTGTAACCCGCGGGGCGCTGCATGACCGGTAAAAAATGGATCACCTTTTCCAGCCAGGCGGCCGCTCGCGGGTCGGTGCAGGATTCAATATGTGCCGGGAAAACACCGCCTTCCACCGCAGCGTCGTAATCCAACCGGCTGATACCGGGATAAATCAGGCCGATCATATCCTGTGAACCCGAAGGCTCAGATTTGCCCTCATTTTCGGCGGCATACAATTGGCGCACCAGAGCGGCGGGCTCTCCTGCCGGAAGGCGCTGCCCCCACACGCGCTGAGCCACCTTGCGCGTTCCGCTGGCCAAACCGCAGCGCTCCATGAAATGGAATTGCGGCTGCAGACTGACCACCACCATCGATCCGGGCGGGGTTGGATTCATCTTCGATAGGAAGGGCTGGTCAATCCATCCACCGGCCAGCGCCATACGGTACGGAATGGCACCGATGACCGAAACGATCCCCACAGCGGGATCAGTCATGCACAACCCGTTTGCCGGCTTTGCGCAGGTAGAATTGCTCCTCAATCCAGGCATAGGTTTTCTGCATGCCAATGCGCAGAGGAATGGACGGCTCCCAGTTCAACACCGAGTGGATGAAGGTGTTGTCGCTGTTGCGCCCGGCGACGCCTTTGGGCGCATCCAGCTTGTGATGACGCTTCAGTTTCACCCCGGCGATGGTTTCGACCATGCTGACCAGGTCGTTAATCGAAATCAGCTCGCTGGAACCCAGGTTGATCGGTGTGGCGATCAACCGATCCGAATGCATGATGCGGTCAATCCCGTATAGGCAGTCCTCGATGAACATAAAGCTGCGCGTCTGGGTGCCGTCTCCCCAGATTTCGATCTCCAGCCTGCCGCTGTCCTTGGCTTCAATCACCTTCCGGCTGATGGCGGCGGGAGCCTTTTCACGCCCGCCAAACCAGGTGCCGTGCGGTCCGTAAACATTGTGGAAGCGGGCAATGTGCGTCTCCAGCCCGCGTTCCACCCAGTATTCCTCACAGAACATCTCACTGATCAACTTCTCCCAACCGTAGCCGCGCTCAGCCATGGCTGGGTAAGCATCCGACTCCTTGAGCGCGCGGACGTTGGGGTCCTGCTGCAAGAGGGTGTTGTAAACGCAGGCAGACGAGGAGTAAAAATAACGCCGCGCTCCCGCCCGGTACGCTGCCTCAAGCATGTGGGTGTTGATCAACACACTGCGCAGGCACTCCACGCGGTGGGCTTCGATGAAACCCATCCCGCCCATGTCGGCGGCCAGGTTGTACACCTCCACCACACCTTCAGCAGCGCGTACAGCATTCTCCTGCTCGCTCAAATCCAGACACAGGCTTTCCACCCCCGGCACACGCTGGTACCAGTCGCCCAGCGGTTTTTTATCCACCGCGCGGATACGAGTGAAGCCCAGGTCATGAAAATACCGCGCCAGCGCGCCCCCAATGAATCCGCCCGCCCCGGTGATGAGAATCAGGTCATCCTGGGCGAGGTCTCTTGGGATGTTCAGGTCATACTTTCGGTCAAGGCTCATGCCATTCTCCAATCAGCAATTCAAGAATTCGGGTCAATTGACGGTCACAATTTTGAACACGTAGGCGTGCTGGCCGGGCCGCTCAGCGGGCATACTCACCCGCAGGCCGTCTGCACCCTGCCCCCACTGCAGCGGCGCCGGACAGCCGAGCAACTCAACCTGTTTCACGCTCACTTGCTCAAGAGGCAGGCTGCGCATCCAGGCCTCTGCGCCGGGCCAGGCCAACGCTGTGGCATAAATTGTATCGCCACGCGAGGTAAAGCGGAAGTCCTGCCCACAATAGGGCGTACGCTGGGTATCGGTGAAGGAACCTTCGGGCAGTTGGGTGGGACCTTCGCCATAGATCCGCCAGGGGCGGGTGGCGTAAATCGCTTCCCCGTTCACCGCCAGCCAGCGTCCAATCTCCAACAAGACTGCCTGCTCCTCTGCGGGGATGGTGCCGTCCGGTTTCGGACCGATGTTGAGCAGCAGGCAGCCGTTCTTGCTGACGATGTCCACCAGATCGGTAACGATATCCCCAGCGGATTTGTAATCCTGCTCGCGAACATAACCCCAGGAGTTGCGCGAAATGGAGGTGTCCGTCTGCCAGAAGAGCGGGCGCAGATCCTTCAGCTGCCCGCGTTCGATATCCAATACTGCAGCCGCTTCAGGAAAAGCCTGCTTTTTGTAATTGATCGCCGCACCGCTGCCCCATTCGGCGGCGCGGTTGTAATAATAAGCGGCAAAACGCTGCAGATAAGGCTCAAAGACCGCCTGCTCGATCCACCAGTCAAACCAGAAAACGCGCGGGCGGTAGCGGTCCACCAATTCAATGCAGCGCGCCAGCCAATCCTCGAGAAATACGGCGTTGGGACGCGGGCGCCAGTCCAGGTTGTCCCACTCTTCCGTTTGAATGGGGGTCGCCGGCCCGTAAAAAGCGGCAAACCGCGGATCTTGAACGTCCGACTCAAAACCCCGCCCGCCGTTCATAAACCACCAATGCTCAGCGCGGTGACTGGAAACGCCCAGGATCAATTGATGCTCGTCCAATGCGCCGGCCAACTCGCCAAGCAGGTCGCGTTTTGGGCCCATCCTGGCTGCACACCACTCTGACAGCCGGGAGTCATACATTTGGAATCCGTCGTGGTGTTCAGCCACCGGAACGACGTAGCGAGCGCCAGCCCGCCGGAAAAGGTCAGCCCAGGCAGCCGGATCATAGTGCTCGGCATTGAACAGGGGAATGAAATCCTTGTACCCGAAGCGCGCCTGCTGGCCGTAGGTGCGCAGATGATGGGCATACTCATCAGTCTCCTGCAAATACATGTTGCGCGGATACCATTCGTTGCCAAAGGCTGGCACGCAATACAAACCCCAGTGGATGAAAATGCCAAACTTGGCATCCTGATACCAATCCGGAACGCGATATTGAGACAGGGATTCCCAGGTGGGTTGAAAAATAGGTTGATCTGACATGGACTCCTCGAGAAAATGAGAAAAAGAGATCACCAGCTAACGGCTCAGCAGGGGATAAACCAGCGCGAAGAGCAGGCTGGCGATGGTGCAGGTCAGCAGCATAACCGGCAGACCACTGCGGTTCCAAATCCGCGAATTGATGGGATTGCGCGTCTTCTGCGACAGGGTGGCGACGACGATGTTAGCCGAAGAGCCGATAATGGTGCCGTTGCCGCCAAAACCCGCGCCGAGGATCAAAGCCCACCACAGGGGAAGGATGTTAACCCCGGTCGCGCCCAGCTCGTGGATGATGGGGATGAGGGCGATGGTGATGGGCACATTATCCACCACCGCAGACAGACCTGCCACCAGCCAGATGGTGATGATGCCCAGCAGGACGGGCGGCATCTCCACGCTGTGATGCAGCAGACTGGCCATGACGTGCAGGGTGCCGGCTTTTTCCAGTCCACCCACCATGATGAACAGCGCGGCAAAAAATACCAGAACGCTCCACTCAATCCGTTTCCAGACCTCCTGTATGGATGGGCGAATCCAGACCAACATGATCACCGCGGCAGCCAGCGCAATCGCCGACGGGCTGATGCGCAAGGCGCCTTCAAAAAAGAACAACACGATGGCGACCCCCAGGACGATCAGGCAGCGGAAGGCGGTGCGGCGGTCCTTCAAGGCCTCGTTGGGATCCAACTGCATGAGGGCCTCATGCACATCGGGATGAATGCGCAGGTCGCCGCGGAACTGGTAAGCCAGAAAAGCCAAACCAGCCACCCAGCAAACAACCACGATGGGTGCCGAGTGGATAATAAAATCCACAAAGGATAATCCGGCAGCGGTGGAAACCAGAACATTGGGCGGATCCCCGATCTGGGTGGCCACGCCGCCGATGTCGCTCAGCAACGCCTCAGCCAACAGATATGGTGTTGCATTGGTACCCAGGATCTCACAGATCAGGATCGTCACCGGCGCAATCAGCACCACCGTGGTGACGTTGTTGAGAAACATGGACAAAACTGTGGTAACCGAGCCAAGCAGAACCAGCAGACGCAACGGATTTCCTCGCGAGAGCCGCCCAGCCCACACCGCCAGGTATTGGAAGAAACCGGTCGGCTCCAACAATGCAACCAGGATCATCATTCCCAGCAGCAGCCCCAGCGTGTTCCAGTCAATCGAAGTGGCAATATCAGCCTCATTCAGAAAATGCAATATCCGGCCCGCCAGCAGCATGACCAAAGCGCCCGCCAGCGCCGCAATGGTGCGGTCAATCTTTTCTGAAAATATCAGAAACAGGCAGACGACAAAGATGACGCTCGAAACGATGATTGCAGGCATCCCAGGAACCTACTCTTCAACGGGTGAGAATCGGATAAGCCAGCACAAACAGAATGCTGGCAATCACACAGGTGAGCAGCATGACTGGCAGTCCTCTTCGATTCCAGATAGCGGTGGTGATGGGCGTGCGAGTTTTCTCCGACAGGGTGGCAACCACAATATTGGCTGAAGACCCGACGATCGTGCCGTTCCCGCCAAAACCAGCCCCAAAGACCAGCGCCCACCACAAAGGGGTGGCATTCATCCCGTTCTGCCCCAGTTCAATGATGACCGGGATCAGAGCAATGGTGATGGGCACATTGTCCACCACCGCCGACAGCAATGCCACCAACCAGATCACCGCCACACCCAGCAGCATGGGCGGGACGCCGGACAGGTGGGTGATCAGATTGGCCAGTACATGCAGTGATCCCGCCTTTTCCAGACCGCCGACCATCACAAACAAACCAATGAAGAACAACAAGACACTCCATTCAACCCCGCGTAGAATTTCGTGGATCGGGGGGCGCACCCACACCAGGGCGAATGCGGCAGCACCCAGGGCGATCAACGAAGGGCTGACCCCGAGTGGATCTTGAAAGAAAAAAAGCAGAATTGCACCGCCCAACACGATCAGGCAGCGGATGGCGGTTTTTCGGTCGTTCAATGCTTCAGTTGGGCTCATGCTCAGGAGCGCCTCCTGAGAAAGCGGCTGGATGCTGAGCTCCCGGCGAAATAGAATGGTCAACACCAGCAAAGCTGCCAACCAGCAAACCACCACAACCGGCATCGAGTGAGTGATGAAGTCCACAAACGACAAGCCTGCGGCCGACGCGATCAGGATGTTGGGGGGATCACCAACCAGGGTTGCGACACCGCCTGTGTTGGAAAGCAACGCTTCGGCAATCAAAAACGGAATGGTCTGCAAGCCGAGCACCTCACAGATCAGAATAGTGACCGGCGCAATCAGCACCACCGTGGTGACGTTGTCCAAAAACATGGAGAGCAGAGTGGTGACTGAACCGAGCAGAACCAAGAGCAGGATGGGCTTGCCGCGCGACAGGCGACCCGCCCATACTGCCAGATACTGAAAAAATCCAGTCGGCTCAAGCAGCGCCACCAGGATCATCATTCCGAGCAGCAATCCCAGCGTGTTCCAGTCAATCGCAGTGACGGCTTCCATTTGAGTATAGAAACCGAGTATTTTCCCGGCGACCAGCATCAACACTGCGCCTGCCAGCGCGGCAATGGTGCGGTTGAGTTTTTCAGAAAAGATCATCCCCAACGCACCGAGAAAGATCAAACTGGAAACGATCATCACCATCATTCGGTTTTGCCCTTCACTGCCTGCCAGGTGGAAAGGATGGATGTGCCAATGTCCACCCGCGAAGCAATCCCGCACAGGCGATGGTTTTGATCGATAATGGGAAGATCATGCAGGTCATGCTTAACCATCATGGCATAAGCCCGCAACAGGCGGCAATCTTCATTCACATTGATGGACGGGCGCATGACGGTTTTGACCGAGCGTTTTAAGGTGGCGTCGTCGGGCAGATAAGATTCCACCGCACCGAAATCACCCACAAAATCCAGATCCTCCACCAGGCGCATGAAAGTGGGTAAGGCGAGGTTGAGCAGATCGCGCAAACCCACCACACCCACCAGCCTGGTCTCTTCATCCACCACGGGCAGTAAACCGACATGCCGCGCGACGATCAACGCGACTGCATCGGCAATGGTCGCCGATTCTGGGATGAATACGACATTCACCTTCATGCAATCCTTGATTTTGAGCATCAGGAACTCTCCATGTATTGAAAACAAAGGGGGGAAATGTGAACCTGATAGGACATTATATCAAGAACGCAGTAAGTTCTCGATGCGTCATAGGCGACCGACACAAGCACAGGAGAATGTTCTTATAAAATTTTTATTTTTATCGAGGAAATATATAAGGTAAAATAGAACGACATTTTCTGGAAAAGAGCAAAATATGCTTCCTAAACGCCCAAGACGACCCCATTCATTTGAAGGACCTCCGCGAATTCCAAAAGTAATTTTCCAACCGACTGTTTATCAGGGAATGCAGCGCGGTATTCAGAAGATCACACGGGCGGTGCGGCCCACCCTGGGACCGTTGCCTAAACTGGTGGCAATCGAAAAGACCGGCCGCAGCGGCAAGCCTGAAATTCTCGACTGCGGCGGAATTATCGCCCGGCGCATCATCCAGATCAAAGGCCGCGATCAGGATATGGGCGCCATGTTCCTGCGTCAAATGCTCTGGCGGCAGTATGAAAAAGTGGGCGACGGCACCGCCACCGCCTGCGTCATTTTTGAATCAATGTTCAGCCAGGGGATTAGGCTGATCACCGCCGGCGCCAACGCCCAACGCCTGCGCTTTTACATGGAACAGGCACTGGCACTGGCGCTTCAATACCTCAAAGATAGCGCCCTGCCGATTGAAGGTCAGCAGGCTATTACCCACCTGGCCGAATCGCTGTGCTACGATCACGAACTGGCGGTGATGCTGGGTGAAGTGATTGACATGGTGGGCGAATACGGCGATATCGACATCCGCATGGGGCGCGGTCGGGAGCTGGAACGCGAATACATCGAGGGCACGTTTTACAAGGGCGGGCTGCTCTCGAAGACCATGGCCGACGGTCTGCCCAACCAGCGCATGGAACTGGAAGACGCGGCTGTTTTCGCCAGCGACCTGGAATTCAAAGAGCCTGAAGACATCGTTCCCATCCTGGATACGGTGTACCGCGCCGGCATTCCCGGAATTATCATCATCGCCGGCAACATTTCCGATAAGGTGATGTCCATATTGTTGACCGCCAACCGCAAGATGGGACATTTCAAAGTCCTGGCCGTCAAGGCGCCCGACAGCCTGACCGAGCAATCGGCGATGTTGAAAGATATCTCTGTGCTGACCGGCGCACGGCTGTTTCTCAAAGGCGCGGGAGAAAGCGCAGCCAGCCTGCGCCTGGAAGACCTCGGACGCGCGCGACGGGTGTGGGGAAATAAAGAATACGTGGGGATTGTGCGCGGCAAAGGCTCGCCGCGCGCTGTGCGCGAATACATTGCTTCCCTGCGAGCAGCCATTGACCATACCGATGATGCCGATGCGCGGCGCAAGCTTCGCGAGCGCGTTGCCCGCCTGATGGGCGGCTCGGCGGTGCTGTGGGTGGGCGCGGTCAGCGAGATGCTGATGGAAACCCGCAAGGAAATGGCCGAACGCACGGTCACCTCGCTGCGCAGCGCGGTGCTGACCGGCGTGCTGCCCGGCGGGGGCGCTGCGCTGCTGGCGGCCGCCCGGGTTGTTGAACAAAACGTCCCGAAGTCAGAAGAGATGGAAGCCAGAGCCGCCTTCCACATGCTGGCTGAAGCGCTGCGCGAGCCGACCCGCGCAATCATCCAAAATGCCGGGTACGATCCCGCCAACTACATGCAGGCCATCCACAAGGCCGGTTCAGCCTACGCTTTTGATGTTCGACAGGGCAAAGTGGTCAACATGCTCGAAGCCGGCGTGCTGGATTCAGCCGGTGTGCTCAACGCGGCCGTCTTCGAGGCCTCCGCCAGCGCTGCGCTGGCGCTGACCGTGGATGTGCTCATCCACAAGAAAAAACCGCAGCTATCCTTCAACCCGTGAGCTGACCATGAACGATGCGACACTTTCATCCCAAGACCTTGTCTATGCGCTGGCAGCATCGCCAGATTTTCGCCAGGATGGCATCCTCTTCGCGGCGCGGGCACACGGCCTGTTCCGCTCCACCGACAGCGGGCAAACCTGGACGGCGGTTCTGCAAAGTGAAAAACCGGGCGAGCCTGTGATGGTCACCAGCCTGGCCATTTCGCCAGATTTCACCCACGACCGCACCGTCTTCGCCAGCCTGCCGGGTGGGGTGATCAGCTCGCAGGACGGCGGCGAAACCTGGCAGGCAGCCGTGCTGCCCACGCCAATCCCGGTGGTGTCCGCGCTGGCGCTTTCGCCCAATTTTCTCCAAGACGGCGCACTGTTTACGGCGACCACACAAGACGGCGTGTTTCTCTCCACAAACCGAGGGGCGAGTTTCGTGGTGTGGAACTTCGGGTTGATCGACAGCAACGTGTTCTGTCTGGCAGTTTCGCCGGACTTCGCCAACGACCGCAAGCTGTATGCCGGCACCGAAAGCGCAATCTATGTCAGCCGCAACGGCGGGCGCTCGTGGCGCGAGTTGAATTTACCGACTGAGCTTGCCCCGGTGATCAGCCTGGCGCTCTCCCCTGACGCTTCCTCCGAGACGGCTCTCCTGGCTGGCACTGAATTCAGCGGTTTGTTCATGTCTGCTGACGGCGGGAAAACCTGGCGACCGAGCGGGTATGACGGGGCGCAGGGGCCGGTGAACTGCGTATTGGTTTCAGCGCAATACCCATTGGAAGCGGATATCCTGATCCTCACCCCCCTCAGCCTGCTGCTCTCGCGTGATAACGGTCAAACCTGGCAGGAACAGACACGCCCCGAAGGCTGGCCGGCTGAGCTGTCCACCGCGCTGGCGCCTGAGGGCCTGGACCCCGGCTGCCGCGTGCTGGTTGGGCTGAGCAGCGGCGACGTGGTCGCCTGCGCGATCCATTGATCAATCCAATTCTGCTTCTCTCCATTGCGTGCGGTGCTGCCAGCCGACCACGTCCTTGAGACGCTGATTGGACAGGAAAGAGGCATGCCCGGGCAGATCTTTGACCAGAGGCAGCAGGTCGGGCTTGAACCGCCTCACCAACTCCAGGCTGGGCTCCAACGCGGTGGTATCATCCGCATTGCAAAAATAAGCGCCGTGAGCCTCAATACTGGCAGATTTCTCCATCAATAAACGGTGGGCTGAAGCCACGTCCTCGCTGCCCACCCAGCACCACAGCCAATCATTCCACCCGCGCGCCGGATGGGCATGGGCGGCAATCTGGCGCCGTTCCTGCGGATTGCAGATACCTGCGGCGCGAACGGCATAGGTGCGCAGACCGTAGGCGCGGGTGTAGGAAGCCAGCAGCTCCTCCCCAGCCAGTTTGGAATAGGAATAAGAATCCTCGACATCCGAAGGATGCTGTTCATCGACAGGTAAAAACCGAAACGGGAAGGGACGCTGGCTGATGCGATAGCCGTGCCCCAGGGCGCAATTGCTGCCGGTCATCACGAAAATCCCGACCCCGAAATGCACGCAGCTTTGTAACAGATGATGCGTGCCCAGCAGGTTGGAACGCAGCGTGGTATCCAGCGGCAAACCCTGCTTCTCGGCCTCGGCGCGTTCGGCGGGATGATCGGTGGGCCAGGATTGGGCGGCCAGGTGCTGCACCGCGTCAAACCTGACCTGCTGGAAAGCCCGGCGGCAATCTTCCATATCGTTGATATCCCCCAGAACCAGTGGCAGGCGCTCGAAGGGCGGGGCGGGTGGTTTGCGGGAAAAAAGATAAACGTCATGGCCACTGTCGATTAAATCCTGGACGACATACGGCCCAAGCCGTCCGCTGATGCCGGTGAGAAGCACTTTCATGCGAGCCTCCGTAGGGATAATAATACGGTGGAATTATAGCGGAAGATGGGAATGTAACCAGGAATGGTTGAAGCATGTTGAGGCAACGCAAAAATGGAGAGGAATATAGTGAACAAGAAAAAAAGTGCGAGTCGCGAGGTTGTCCGATTTCGTATTACGAAATAATAGAAATTTGTAAAATACTTCTTTACAAAATAAGCATAATTTTGTAAAATATAATCATGAAAATTCTCGAGCGAAGAATATTTCCTGCGTTAAACCGGGCATTGGCAGACCAGCGGATAATCGTCATCACCGGAATGCGGCGGGTGGGGAAAACAACCACTCTCCGCTGGTTGTTGGAACAGGTGAATTCGAATAACAAAATATTCATAGACCTGGAAAGGCTCGACCAACGCGCGGTGTTTTCTGAAAAGAATTATGAATTGGTCGTGCAATACTTCCGAAACCTTGGCTTGAATCCCGACCAAACGCTAACGGTGGCATTGGATGAAATTCAATACGCGCCGAACCTGCCCAGCGTGGTTAAATACCTCTTTGACCATTACGGGATCAAATTCATTTTGACCGGTTCGAGTTCTTTCTACTTAAAAAATTATTTCAGTGAATCTATGTCCGGCCGCAAGGTGGTTTATGAAATGTTCCCGCTTGGCTTCGGCGAATTTCTGGATTTTCGCGGTATTTCCTACCGCCAACGTAACTTGATGGAGTATATGCGGTATGACCCGCATGAGTATGACCGATTGAAACATTTTTATGAAGAGTATCTCGCTTATGGCGGACTACCCAATGTTGTGCTTGAGCCGAACCCGCAAGTAAAACAGGAAATCCTGCAGGAAATATTTTCTTCTTATATCAACATGGACGTTCGAACGTTGGTTGATTTCAGGAAAATGGGTGAGTTGCAGCAGTTGCTCAGACTGCTGGCCATGCGAATTGGCAATAAGATCGATCTTACCAAACTAGGTCAAATTGTCGGTATTTCCCGACCAACGCTGAGTGAGTATCTGGAATTTTTGGAAAAAACCTATATCATCCGCCGTCTACCTGCCTATGCGGGGCCAGATAAAGCCGCCGTGTTAGGAAAAAAACTTTATTTCCGCGACAACGGAATTGCAAATGTCCTGGCTAATCCCGGCGAGGGGGCATTGTTTGAAAATGCCATTTTCAACCAGTTGCGTGAATATGGAGAACTGGCGTATTTATCCAAGGGAACAGAATATGAAGTTGATTTTATCTTAACCACTCCCCATGCGGGTACCAGAGCCTTGGAAGTTAAATATCACCCCACACGGGTGGATGAGCAAAGAATCAAACGGATCGTTGCAAAGAAAGGAATCTCGGAGTCGTGGATTATTGGGAAATATCCAACGCCAGGATTTAAAGATTTTATATGGGGCGGCCTGATCTTTTAAGCAGGCACCCAGCTGCACGCCCGAAAACTGATCACCGACTCCTCCTCTTACCGCGCTCTTGACAATTCAGCCGAATTGCCGATAATAAGGCATATCAACAGCAAACGGCTGTGAAGGAGGAAAGTAAGCCGGCGGAAGCCGCCAGGGAAGCGCAGGCATAGACTGAAACCCGCGCCCGGCAGAAACCCGCTGAAGTTCCCTCCAGAGCCGCCCGGGGGAACGTCCCATATCGGGACCAGTAGTCCGGGCCGCAAGCGCAGCGTTATCAGGGCGCAGCCAATCGCCAGAATTGGATCGGGCCGTTGGATTAAGTGGGCTGCACAGGCAGCCAATCAGGGTGGTACCGCGGTCAACCCCGTCCCTTGAGGGACGGGTATGTTTTTTAACTGGAGAACCTATGGGCGATAATGTGTTACAACAACTGGAAGAATATCAACGCAACGGAATGGCAGCCCTGGACGCCGTGCAGGATGAGAATGGTCTGCAAAGTTGGCGCACGGCGCACCTGGGCCGCAATGCGCCGGTGATGCAGGTCTTCACCAGCCTGGGGCAGGTGGACAAGGAACTTCGCCCGCAGGTGGGTCAGCGCGCCAACCAGGTAAAACTGGCGCTGGAGGCGGCTTACAACGAGCGCAACGGCTACATCAAACAGATCAGCCTGCAGAATTCGCTGCTGCGCGACCGGCTGGATGTCACCCTGCCCGGTCGTCCGTCTGTGCAGGGGCGCCTGCACCCCTTGACCCAGGTGCTGCGCGAGATGTACGCCATCTTCCGCGAGATGGGCTTTCAGATTTTCCAATCGCGGGACGTGGAGCTGGATGATTACAACTTCACCCTGCTGAACATCCCTCCCTACCATCCCGCACGGGACATGTGGGACACCTTCCACACCGACCGCCCTGGGGTGGTGCTGCGCACGCACACCTCGCCCGGACAAATCCACGCCATGCGCGCTTACGCGCCTGAGCCGGTGCGCGTGGCGCTGCCCGGCATCTGCTACCGTTACGAACAGGTCAGCGTGCGGCATGAAATCCAGTTCCACCAGGTGGAGCTGTTGGCGGTGGGGCAGCATATCACCTTTGGCGATATGAAAGGCACGCTGGACGACTTTGCGCGGCGCATGTTCGGCGAAGGTGTGCGCACTCGCTTGCGACCTTCTTACTTCCCCTTCACCGAGCCGAGCGCTGAGATGGATGTGGAGTGTTTCCTGTGCGGCGGCAAAGGCTGCGTGGTGTGCAAGCAGGCCGGCTGGCTGGAGATCATGGGCTGCGGGATGGTACATCCCACCGTGCTGCAAAACGGCGGATACGATCCGCGCCAGTTCACCGGTTTCGCCGCTGGCATCGGCCCCGCCCGCGTGGCCATGCTGCGCTATCACATCGAGGACATTCGCTATTTCTGGGCGAACGATATGCGCTTTTTGGAGCAGTTCTAGCCAAGAAGAGCGTGAGTGGTGAATGGGTAATGAGTAACGAGTGAAGAGGCAAGAGGCAAGAGGCAGCAGCAAGAATCGGTGAAGAGAGACTACAAATGGATGAGAAAACAGGAAAGGGATTAGAAAATTTGATGGTATGGAAGGAAGCTATGGATTTGGCTGTCCATCTTATTAAAATTCGAATCCCCAAACTGCCGACCGAGGAAAAATATGCTCTGAGCATGCAACTTCGCCGGGCAGTTCAGAGTGTCCCCGCAAATATTGCTGAGGGGTGATGAACGCTATGGGATGATTGATCCTGCGCTTGATTCTTGATCCTTTGAATGAAATCTTTCCTTTTTACTTCGTACACATCACCCATCGCAAGAGAAACCAATTTGATCATAATTACAATGAGGTTCCAGAATGAAAATCCCCTTATCCTGGTTAAAAGATTACGTCGATATTGAACTTCCTCTGGCAGAGCTGGCGCACCAATTGACCATGCTCGGGTTGGAGGTGGACGAGGTGCGCGTGGTTGGGCTGCCCATCCCGGCGGAGCGCCGCGGCATCAAATTCACCGGTCTGACCTGGGACGCGGACAGAATCGTGGTGGCGCAGATAGACGAAGTGCTGCCGCATCCCAACGCCGACCGGCTGGTGCTGTGCCGGCTGCTGGATGGCAAGCAGGAGCATATCGTGCTGACCGGCGCGCCCAACCTGTTCCCCTACAAGGGCCAGGGCCCGCTAAACCCGCCGCTCAAAGTGGCCTACGCCAAAGAAGGCGCGCAAATCTATGACGGACACCAACCCGGACAGGTGCTGACCACGCTCAAACGCGCCAAAATCCGTGGGGTGGATTCCTATTCGATGGTTTGCTCCGAAAAAGAACTTGGCATTTCGGACGAGCACGAGGGCGTGATCATCCTCGACGACGACGCGCCCACCGGCATGCCGCTGGTGGATTACATGGGCGATGCCGTGTTCGAGATTTCGATTCTGCCCAACATGATCCGAAATGCCAGCGTGCTGGGGGCCGCCCGTGAGATGTCGGCCGCCACCGGCAAGCCGCTGCGCCGACCCACCCCCGCCCTGCCCATGGATGGGCCTGAGATCAGCGGAAAAGCCTTCCTGGAAATCAACGACCCTGATCTGAACCCACGCTTCGTGCTGGGTTTGGTACAGGACGCCAGACCGCAGCCCAGCCCCTACTGGGTGCAGCGACGCCTGCGCCTGGCGGGCATGCGTCCGATCAATAGCCTGGTGGACGCAACCAACTATGTGATGCTCGAAATTGGCCAGCCGCTGCACGCATTTGATTATGATGTGCTGATCAAACGCGCCGGCGGGAAACCACCCACCATCATCACCCGCGCCGCGCAGCCCGGTGAAAAATTGACCACCCTCGACGGTGTGGAGCGCAACCTGGACCCATTCACCATTCTGGTATGCGACACGGCTGGAGCGCTCTCACTGGCGGGTGTGATGGGCGGCATGGAAAGCGAGATCACAGAGAACACCACCAACATCCTGCTCGAAGGTGCGACCTGGAACTTCATCAACACCCGCCGGACGGTCAGCGCGCAGAAACTCAACTCAGAAGCGGGTTATCGCTACGCGCGCGGCGTCCACCCGGCGCTCTCTGAAACTGGCGTGCGTTTATGCCTGAGCCGCATGGCCGAATGGTCGGGCGGGCAGATCGCCAGCGGATTGGTGGACAACTATCCCCAAATGCCGGTTCATCCAGCCATCCACATCGAGCCGGAAGATGTCCGCCGCCTGCTGGGTGTTGAGCTGAGCGCGTCAGAGATCGCCCACCTGCTGGGCGGTCTGGAATTCTCCTGCCGCGTGGACGGCGACCAGGTCGAGGTGACCCCGCCGCCCATCCGCCTGGACATTGGAGAGGGCGTGGTCGGCAAGGCTGACCTGCTGGAGGAAATTGCCCGACTATACGGCTATGAGCGTATCCCTGCCACCCGGCTGACCGACAGCCTGCCGGAACAACGCAGCTATCCGGATTTTGAATTTGAGACCCGGTTGAGCGATATGCTGGTCAGCCTCGGTTTGCAGGAGATCATCACCCACCGCATGACCTCCCCGGAACGCGAAGAGAAACTGCTGCCAGTCGGCACACCCCGCGAAGATACCGAATACATCCAAATCATCAACCCGATCACCCCCGAACGGCGGGTGATGCGGCGCAGCCTGCTGGCTTCCATGCTGGACACGCTGGAAAGCAACAGCCGTCTGAACAGCCGGATGGCGATGTTCGAGATAGGGCATGTCTTCCCACCGCAAGAGCAGGGCCTTCCGGAAGAGAAGCGCCGCCTGGTGATCGCCTTGACCGGCCTGCGCCACACGCCAGCCTGGGATCGAGCCGGCAAGGAAAATTTGGATTTCTTCGATCTGAAGGGTATCCTGGAAGCAATACTCACCAGCCTGCACGTGCCGGATATCCGTTACGAACCTGACAACTGGCCGACCTATCATCCGGGAAAATGCGCGCTGGTCAGCTCAGGAGCAACGGCGCTGGGCATCTTCGGCGAGCTGCACCCGCTGGTCAAAGAACGCTATGATTTTGGAGCGGCAGCGGTGCTGGCAGCCGACCTGGACGTGGAAGCGCTGCAAGCGGTCTCCTCAGCCAGACACGAAACCAGCTCAGTGCCGGGTTTCCCGCCGGTGTTGGAAGATATCGCCGTGATTTTAGATGAAGATACCCCCGCCGCCCAGGTGAACGCGGTCATTCGCAAGGCCGGCGGGCGGATGCTGGCGGAGGCGCGGTTGTTTGATATTTACCGCGGCGAGCAGCTCGGCGCAGGAAAAAAAAGCCTGGCCTATGCCCTCACCTACCAGGCGCCCGACCGCACGCTGACCGACAAGGAAGCCACCCAGATCCGCAACCGCATCATTCGGGCGCTAGAACAGGAACTGGGCGCCAAACTGCGCAGTTAGCCAAGCTAATACAGGGTATAATAAGCATCTGTCGGCAAAACAGGCATCTTGGGAGAGATGTCTTATAGGGTTTTCGCCTGTGGATACTCAGGGAAAACATCTACGAATGGTCGCCCCACACGACAACCCTTATTCTGGTTGGTTGACTTTGGTCCGGTGAGTAAACTTTCTTTTAAAGCTCCTTTTTTTCTTTTTGCATTTGCAGGATTTCCAATCCTGTCTCTCTACCTGAGCAATTTTAACGCGGTTCAATTCACCGATATGCTTGGAGCCTTGTTGGCCAACCTCGCCCTGGCTTTGCTGGGCTGGTTAATTCTGCAAAGCCTGCTCAAAGACGAGCAGAAGGCAGCCTATATCGTATCCGTGGCCATCACCATTTTCTTTTCCTACCAGCTGATCCCCATGCTGCTTTCGGTGACGACCTACAACTGGAACAAGAAAACAGCCTTCTCGATCAATGGATTTTTCGAAACCTGGGCAGCCAACCTCTTGCTCATCTTGTCCCTGTCTGCCTTGGGATACGCATTGGTCAGCTCGCTAAGCAGACTGCGACACAAAGTGGACACCAACCTTTTCATGAACATCGCCGGCGGTGTTCTGGTTCTCTCAACGCTCCTTTCTTTACCCCAGAAAAATATCCCTACCACGCAGCTTATCGACGTTCCCAATGACCGTGCCCTTGCCTGGCTGGCAGACCTTGAACAGCAAGCACAACCCCTGAGCCCATCGATGCCAAATCTGCCGGACATCTATCTGATCGTTCTGGACGGCTATGTACGCGCCGATATCCTGTATAGCCTGTACCAGGTGGATAACAACCAATTCCTGGGACACCTGGCGGATCGCGGATTTTATATTGCGACTAAAAGTCACTCAAATTACGGCTCGACGCTTTTTTCGCTGGCATCCCTCCTGAATTACAGCTACCTCGACACGCTGGATGCCAGTTTGCCGGACGGCACCAACGACCTGAATCTGTTCAAAGCTTTGATCTCTGAAAATCAGGCCTTCAAACAATTGCGCGGTTTGGGTTACCGCCTCGTGGTGAACTCAAGCGGGTATGAGCTGGCCAGTTTTTCCAATGCAGATGAATATCTTCAGGAAACAGTTGTTCTCCATGATTTTCATCACATCCTCCTCAGCAACACCCCTTTGTCCGTATTTTCCCGCCGCAATTACAACATCCAACGCGAGCAAATCAGCAAAGCGCTGACCCATTTGCCCGACATAGCTAATGACCCCGCACCGACTCTCGCGTTCATCCACATCCTGGCACCCCATCCACCCTTTGTGTTCGACGCGAATGGAAAACCCATCAACCCACCTCGCGACTATTCCATTCGAGACGGCAGCGATTTCCTGATGGTCGACGATTCTCGAGACTATATCAACGGCTATCGCGGAGAGATCATCTACCTGAATCGCCGGGTCCAGGATGCAATTGACCGCATCCTGGATAATTCAGCCCAGCCTCCGATCATCATCCTGCAGGGCGACCACGGCTCAGGATTATTTTTTGACCGCAACAGTCTGGAGAACACACATGTGTGGGAGCGCTATGCCATTCTGAATGCATATTATTTTCCCAATCACGGCGACGCAGGTCTGTACCCCACAATCACTCCTGTGAACAGCCTGCGGGTGATGTTCAACACCTATTTCGGAACACACTATCCCCTGCTACCAGACCGCAGTTTTTTTGTGCCGTCCGATTCGGGATACCAGCACATCGAAATCACCAGGCAATTGGGCGTACCGGCTCATGAATGACAAGATTCGGGCCGTCTATTCCGGCGTATTGCCGAGGATGGCTTCAATTTTCTCTTGCACTTCATCCGTCAGCAGCGCCACCCCTGCGGCCGCGCCCAGGTTTTCATCCAACTGCTCCACGCGGGTGGCGCCGGTGATCACACTGCTGACCTCTTTGCGGCGCAACACCCAGGCAATCGCCAGTTGGGCAGTGGTCAGCTTCAGTTCTTGAGCCAATGCGGTCAGTTGGCGCACCCTGGCAAGCCGCTCCGGGGTAAGCTGATCGCGGATCCAGGCCATGTCTTGCAGCGCAGCCCGGCTGGCAAGCGGAATGCCGTCATTGTACTTGCCTGAGAGGATACCGTATTCCAACGGGCTGAAAGTGGTCAGCCCCAGGCCATATTCGCGCACCAGACCTTCCAACTCCACCTCGACCGGCTTGCGAAAGAACATATTGTATTTGGGCTGTTCCATGCTGGGCGGGATGAGGTTGTACTGGCGGGCGACAGCGATGGCCTGCATCACCTGCGAGGCTTCCCACTTGGAGGTACCCCAGTACAGCACCTTGCCCTGACGGATGAGGATATCCATGGTCTGGCAGATTTCCTCGACCGGCGTGTCAGGGTCGAAACGGTGGCAGAAATAAAGGTCGAGATAATCGGTACCCAATCGGCGCAGCGAGGCATGAATCGACTCCATCACGTGCTTGCGCGAGAGCCCTCGCCCGTTGGGACCGGGCATGGTGGGCCAGAAGACTTTGCTGGACAGCACCAGCGCCTCGCGCGGCAGCCCCTGGATGGCCTGCCCCATCACCGTTTCAGCCTGCCCATTGGCGTACATATCGGCATTGTCAAAGAAATTGACCCCGTGGTCATAGGCGGCATGCACCAGGCTGACCGCGGACTGCTCGCTGATCTGGTTGCCAAAGGTTACCCACGCACCCAGGGATATTTCACTCACCTTCAAACCGGAACGGCCCAATCTGCGATAATGCATGCCAGCCTCCTCAATGATTAACAGGTAATTGACCGCGATCCGAATCTACTGCTCCGGCTCGCCCGATCCAATCCCCAGCGGCTTCCACTTGTCGCCATCCGCGCGCAGGCGGTGGGCGCCGCCGCCACGATTGTGCAACTGGTCAAAGCCCTCCGGCTTGATGAACATCTCCTGCCCATCCAGCAAACCGTGCACACCTTCCTGTCCGGGTTCGATACGCTTGTTGCGGCAGAAGGAGCAGGTTTGCGGATCATGGGGTTTGTAATCCAGTGGTTCTTCGTAGGTGGTGATATAGCCCTCGTAGTTGCGCAGGACAATTTTGTGATCCGAGAAGCTGACCAGATAATTGGGCATCAGTGGGATTTTTCCCCCGCCGCCGGGCGCATCCACGCAGAAGGTTGGCACGGCAAACCCGCTGGTGTGGCCGCGCAGCCCTTCAATGATCTCAATTCCCTTGGCCACCGGGGTGCGGAAATGCCCGGCGCCTTCCACCAGGTCGCACTGATAGAGGTAATAGGGGCGCACGCGGATGCGCAGCAGGTCCTGCACCAGTTTACGCTGAATATGCACGCAGTCGTTGACCCCCGCCAACAGCACCGCCTGGTTGCCGAGCGGAATGCCGGCGCGGCTGAGCCGGTCGGCGGCCTGAGCCAGTTCGGCGGTGATTTCGTTGGGATGGTTGACATGGATGTTCAGCCACAGCGGATGGAATTGCTCCAACATGGCGCACAGCTCATCCGTGACCCGCATGGGCATGAAGACCGGCACACGGCTGCCGATGCGCACGATTTCAATATGCGGAATTTCGCGCAGGCGGGTGAGCAATTCTTCAAGCAGCTTGGGCGCCAGGATCAGCGGATCGCCGCCGGAAAGGAGCACATCGCGCACCTGTGGGGTGCGGCGCAGGTATTCGATCTGCATCTCGAATTCCTGGCGCGAGAAGGTGGCGCTGGGGTCGCCGACGATGCGCGAGCGGGTGCAGTAGCGGCAGTAGGAAGCGCACTGGGTGGTCACCAGCATCAGCACGCGGTCAGGGTAGCGGTGCACCAGCCCGGGGACGGGCGAATGGCGGTCTTCAGCCAGCGAGTCTTCCATCATGCCGGTGAAAGGCGCCACCTCGCCGGCGGTGGGCAGCACCTGTTTGCGGATGGGATCAGCCGGGTCATCGGGATTGATCAGGCTGGCATAATATGGGGTGATATCCACCCGGAACAAGCCGGGAGTGCTGAGCGCTTTTCGCTCGCTTTCAGTAAGTGGGAACAACTTTTCGAAGTCCTCCACCGTATTCAAGCGCTGGCTGAGCTGCCAGCGCCAGTCATTCCATTTGTCATCCGGAACCGATCGGTAACAGGGGGCGCGTTTAGAAGGGAAAACAGGCAGAGGCATGGTTCAACTCCATTCCAGTAATAGAAATATTCACCAAGGCGATTGTAACAAAAGTTGCCCAATTTTGCGACTTCTGTAAGAAATTTATAAATATTTTGCTGTGCGCCTTGACGCTCAAATATGGAAATGGTATGATGAAAGCCGGTAGATTAGCACTCAAAGGTCGAGAGTGCTAATAAAATTAAAAGGATAACGATGGAAGCGCTGACCGAACGCCAAAAATTTCTGTTCACCCTGGTGATCCACGAGCATATCCGCTCGGCGGCGCCGGTTGGCTCTGAGACTCTGGTCAACCGCTACCATCTGGACATCAGCCCGGCGACGGTGCGCAATGAGCTGGCAGCCCTGGAAGACAAGGGTTATCTGCGCCACCCGCACACATCCGCCGGACGGGTTCCCACCGAAGAGGGCTACCGTTATTTCGTCGGAAGGCTGATGCAGGAATCCGAACTGCCCGAGACCACCCGGCGCATGATCAGCCACCAATTCTACCAGATGCGCAATGACGTGGAACAGTGGACGCGGCTGGCAGCCTCGGTGCTGGCCACCCAGTCGCGGGCCGCTTCGCTGGACACCGCACCCCAACATGAACAGGTGAGGGTTAAGCACATCGAGTTGATCGCAACCCGCGGGCGCCAGGTGCTGATGATCATGGTGATGATGGGCGGTGAAATTCACCAGCGGCTGCTGACGCTGGACGAGATTGTTCCTCAGGAGCAGCTTTCTGCGACCGCCGGCCGGGTGACCATGGGTTTACAGGACAAGGAAATTACAGCCATCGAGGCCATCCGCCCGCAATTCAATGGATTGGACCTGGAAGTGGTCAACTGGACGCTGGAAGAATTGCGCCGTACCGGTAGCATGGGCGCAGGCGAAATTTACTTGGACGGATTGACCAACGTGTTGGCCGAGCCGGAATTTGCCGGCTCAGAGGACGCGCGGCGCGCACTGCGCATGCTGGAAGAGCGTTCGGCGCTGCAGGAATTGCTCTCAAAAATGGTGCAAAGCAATACGGTGGGCGCGGTGCAGGTGGTGATCGGCGGCGAAGGAACCTGGGAGGACCTGCGGCAATGCTCCATGGTGCTGGCACGCTACGGCTCTCCGGGCCTGGTCACCGGCACCCTGGGTGTTCTGGGTCCGATGCGCATGCCCTACGGTCGCACCATTTCCACCGTGCGCTTCATCGCCAGTCTTTTGAGCGATATGGTGGCAGAAACACTGGCTGAATAGAGCCATTTTTATCCATGAGGGACACCTGTAAAGCTGGAGAATGACAACCTATGAGTGAAAAGCGGCATAAAAAAAATCCCAACCCGGAACCCGAACAACCCGCCAACCCAGGTGGGGAAAGCGAACAGTCTGGCACGAATATTGCTGGGAAACCAGAAGCCAACGAGGCAGAAACCCCCGTTGAAGTCATGCTGGTCGCAAAGGAGGAATATCTGTCACTCAAAGAGCAGTTGGAACAAACGCGCAAGCAGGCACAGGAATTTTCAGACGGATGGCAGCGCGAGCGGGCTGACTTCGCCAACTTCCGCCGGCGAATCGACCGCGAACAGGAACAACGCCAGTCTCTGTTCACCGGCAGCTTTATTAAAAAGGTGCTGCCGGTCATTGACGACCTGGAGCGGGCATTGAAGGTTCGCCCGCCGCAGGGCGACGGCGCGAGCTGGTCGGAAGGCGTCGAGTTGATCTACCGGAAAATGCTTTACATCCTGGAACAGGAGGGCATCCAACCCATTCCGCAGGACATTCAATTCTTTGATCCGACTTTGCATGAAGCCATCTCTCACGAGGACAGCCCCGCGCATGAGAGCGGCGAGATCATCGAAGTCATCCAACAGGGATATAAAATTGGCGACCGGGTCTTGCGCCCGGCGCTGGTAAGAGTCGCACGATAGGAGGCTAACAATGGGAAAAATAATCGGAATTGATTTGGGCACCACCAACTCTGTGGGAGCTGTGATGGTCGGCGGTGAGCCGGTGGTCATCCCCTCGGCTGAGGGCGAGCGCCTGGTGCCATCGGTGGTGGCGGTCAACAAAAATCACGAGCGCATGGTGGGGCGTGTAGCCCGCAACCAGTCGGTGATCAATGCGGAGAACACCGTCTTCTCCATCAAGCGATTCATGGGTCGCAAGTATGATGACCCGGAAGTGCAGCGCACGATCAGCCGTGTGCCTTACAAAGTCGCCAAAGCGCCCAACGGCGATGTGCGTGTGGTATTGGACGGCAAGGAATATTCCCCACCAGAAATTTCGGCGATGATTCTGGCCAAAATCAAGACGGATGCCGAAGCCTACCTGGGCGAGGCCGTGACCCAGGCGGTCATCACCGTCCCGGCTTATTTCAACGATGCCCAGCGCAATGCCACCAAGGACGCGGGCAAGATCGCCGGGCTGGAAGTGCTGCGCATCATCAACGAGCCAACCGCTTCATCGTTGGCTTACGGGCTGGACAAGAAAAAGAATGAAGTCATCGCCGTGTATGACCTGGGCGGCGGCACGTTTGACATTTCCATCCTGGACGTGGGCGAAGGCGTCTTCCAGGTGCGCTCCACTTCGGGCGACACCTTCCTGGGAGGCGACGACTTCGACCAGCGCGTCATGGATTACCTGATCAGCGAGTTCAAAGCCGAGACCGGCATCGACCTGCGCAATGACCGCCAGGCGCTGCAGCGCTTGAAGGAAGCCTCGGAAAAGGCCAAGATCGAGCTTTCCTCGCTGGTGCAGACCGAAATCAACCTGCCCTACATCACCGCTGACGCCAGCGGACCCAAGCACATGGTGCGCACGCTGACGCGCGCCAAGCTGGAACAATTGACCGGCGACCTGGTCAATCGCACGCTCGAACCGGTGCGCCGCGCGCTGTCGGATGCGGGTCTCAAACCTTCGGAGGTGAACGAAGTGGTACTGGTGGGCGGCATGATCCGCATGCCCGCCGTGCAGGAAGCCGTGCGCCGCGAATTCGGCAAAGAGCCTCACAAAGGCGTCAACCCGGATGAGGTGGTGGCGGTGGGCGCTGCCATCCAGGCCGGCGTGCTGGGCGGCGAAGTGAAGGACATCCTGCTGTTGGATGTGACCCCACTGACCCTTTCGGTGGAGACGCTGGGCAGTGTGTCTACGCCGATCATTGAGCGCAACACCACCATCCCCACCCGCAAGAGCCAGGTGTTCTCCACCGCCGGCGACGCCCAGACCCAGGTGGAAATTCACATTCTGCAGGGTGAGCGCCCGATGGCAACCGACAACAAGAGCTTGGGCAAGTTCATCCTCGACGGCATTCCGCCCGCGCCGCGCGGAATGCCGCAAATCGAAGTGACCTTCGACATCGACGCCAACGGCATCCTCAAAGTCACCGCGCAGGATAAAGCCACCGGGCGCAGCCAGCATATCACCATCACCGCCTCCTCCGGTTTGTCCGAGTCCGAGGTGGAGCGCATGCGCCGCGAGGCAGAGGCCAACGCCGAGGCCGACCAGCGCCGCAAGGAAATGGTCGAGGTGAAAAACCACGCCGACAGCACGATCTACACCACCGAAAAGATGATCAAAGATTACGGCGACAAAATCGAAGCTGGCTTGAAATCGCAACTGGAAAGCAAGACCAACGAGCTGCGCGAGCTGCTCAACGGCACCGACCTTGAAAAGATGCGCAAAGCGACCGAGGAGTTGGGGCAATTGATCCAGCAAGTCGGCGGCAGCATGTACGGCCAACCCGGACAACCCGGTGCGCCCGACATGGGCGACAGCGGCCCGACCGCTGGGCCCGGGCCTGAAAGCGGCGGACCCACGGGCGGAGACGATGTGGTGGACGGTGAGTTCCGCAACGCATCCTAATCCATGGCCCAGCGCGACTATTACGACGTTTTAGGTGTTAATCGCAACGCCACGCCGGAAGAGCTGAAGACAGCCTTCCGGCGTCTGGCGCGTCAATACCATCCGGATGTCAACAAAGAAGCGGATGCTGAAGAGAAATTTAAAGAAATCAATGAAGCCTATGCCGTTCTGTCCGACCCGGAAAAACGAGCCGCCTATGACCGCTTTGGCATGGAAGGTCTGCGCTCAATGGGCGGCGTGCCGGATTACACCACCATCGACTTCTCGGATATTTTCGAGGAGCTGTTCGGGTTTGGCGCCGGCGCGCGGCGCCGTCCGCGCAATGCGCCTCGCCGCGGGGCTGACCTGAGCTATTCGGTGCAGTTGACCTTCGAAGAAGCCGTCTTCGGCGTTGACAAGGAAGTCGAGATCACCCGCAATGAAATCTGCACCGCCTGCCGCGGGAGCGGTTCAGAACCCGGCACCAGCCCCAGCCGCTGTCAGACCTGCAACGGTCACGGCGAGGTGCGCCAGGTGCACCAGACCTTCCTCGGCCAGATGGTGCAGGTTGCCACCTGCCCCACCTGCAACGGCAAAGGCGAGGTGATCACCTCGGCCTGCCGGGTATGCCGCGGCAGCGGGTTGGACCGGCGCACAGTGCGCAAAACGATTTCCATCCCGGGTGGGGTGGATAACGGCACACAAATCCGCCTGGCAGGTGAAGGCCAACCGGGCAGCAACGGTGGACCGAACGGCAATCTGTATCTGGAAGTGCAGGTGCGTTCACATAAATTCTTCCGCCGCCATCAAGACGACATTCTGTTGGATTTAAATATCAATATCGCCCAGGCGGCGCTCGGAGCCGAAATTGATGTCCCCACCATCGATGGGCCGATGAAACTGAACATCCCCGCCGGAACCCAGCCGGGTAAAATTTTCAATTTGAAGGGTAAGGGGGTGCCGCATCTGCGCGCCAATGGGCGCGGCGATCAGATGGTGGTGGTCAACGTAGAAATCCCCACCCGTCTGTCCACAGAGCAGCGCCAGCTATTCGAGCAGTTGGCTGGCACCATGGGCACCGAGGTGCGCCCGCAGGAGCGCAGCTTCTTCGACCGGCTGAAGGACGTGCTGGGTGGCTGACACCCAGCGCCTACCCAATAAAAAATACGGAGCGTGAACATGGCATCAGCACAAAAAGGGCCGGGTGCCAGCGCGCGCTGGTTGGAAGTTTCATTGAGTGTGGACGGCGAGCTGGCCGAGGCGGTAGCCGAGGTGCTGGCGCGCTTTGTCTCCCAGGGTGTGGTCACCGAAAGCGGCGTGATCTACAACGACGCCGAAGATGAAGGCACCCCCTTTGGGCCGCTGCGGGTATACGGGTATATCATCGTGGATGAACATCTGGAGGAGACTCGCCAGCGGCTGAGCGAGGCGCTCTGGTACCTGGGGCGCATCCGCCCGCTGCCCGAGCCATCCTTCCGCAGCATCGAAGATGAAGATTGGATGGCAGCCTGGAAACAGCATTACCAGCCGATCAGGATTGGGGACAAACTGCTGGTGCTGCCGGCGTGGATCGAGCAGAGCGACCCGGACCGCGTCGCGGTGCGCATCGACCCGAGCATGGCTTTTGGCACCGGGACACATCCCACCACCCAACTCTGCCTGGAGATGGTTGAAAGCTATGTGCGACCGGGATTTCAGGTGATCGATGTCGGCTGCGGGTCGGGGATTCTTTCCATCGCCGCGCTCAAGCTGGGAGCCAGCCAGGTTCTGAGCGTGGATATCGATCCGGCGGCCATCCACTCGACCCGTGAAAACGCCGAGGCCAACGGGGTTTTGAACGGCCTGGAATGCGGTGTCGGGTCAGTCAAGGAAATCCAAGACGGGCAGTTCAACTTGCGCCAGGCGCCGCTGGTGCTGGCCAACATCCTGGCGCCGGTGATCATTCGGCTGTTCGACGCGGGTCTGGCCGACCTGACCGCGCCGGATGGGGTGATGGTGCTTTCGGGTATATTGGACGAGCAGGCAGCCGGCGTGCTGGAGGCGGCTCAGAAGCAAGGTCTGCGGCATCTGGAAACACGCCACATCCTGGATTGGGTGGCGATTGCGCTGCAGAAAACCTAAATTACCAGACTCGCTCGAGTTCGGGGTTGTCGCAGGCTCTGCGCCCAACCTTGGCCATGTCAATCCATTCGCCGTTGACCTTGATCCGCACCACATCAGCGGTGTAATCGGTGACGGTCGCTCCGTGGTTGTCGAAGAGCGATGAGCCGACGGCATAAATATCCACCGGCACGCCCAGCTTTTCGAAACGGATAATCTTGTCGGGATTGAATCCGCCGGAAACGACAATTTTCACCGCCTGGCAAAACTGGCGGGCGCGCTCGGTCCAGGCCGGGGGCAGATTCCAACCCTTCCAGGCGTTGTCCAACCCCTGGCGCGTTTGAAAGACCAGACGCGGGTTCACCCCCAAATCCAGGCTGGGGTCACCCAGTGGAGTGATGGATTGATCGCGCAGGGTGGCGCCGGTATCGAGGCGTACGCCGTACAGCCGGTAGCGGTCGGCCTCCTCGAGATGACCAGCATCAACCAGGTTGCGGTAGCGCTCAAACATGGCTTGACACACCAAAAGGGAATCGTTCATACAATCATTATTGAAGTCCACCAGGGCGATGCGCGGAATGGAAGCCGGCAGCACCTGGGCAAAGGCAAGCATGGCTTCAGCCGTATCGCCAAAGAAACAGGCAATGGCCGCGTGAGCCACCGTGCCGCCCCCCGCCCCACCCCACCAGTCGCCCTGGGCGTCAGTCGACACAAACGGCCCCAGTTTGCTGGCATAATCCATGTTGAAGCGCTGCAAGGCGATATTGTAGGCATAGCCATCTGCCGCCTGAACCTCATGCAAATCAAAGCGGGCCGGGAAGAAGAGGATCGGCTTGCCGTGAGCGGCGACGAAAGTATTGTAGACATTGGTCGCCACGCGGCTGGCGCGGGTGAGAATGCCCAGCGTGGGCGTTTCGAGCATGGCAAAATCCCGGTAGCGCCCGCGCACTCGGATCACCGGCTGGACATTGAAGGGATCTCCGTTGCTGTGCACCATCGCGCCGTCATGCACCGCCCAAACTTGCAGCTCGTCAGAAGTGTCCACAAAACGGCCGTTTTCCAGATGTCCGGTGCAATGACGCAGCATGGCAAGCGACTTGTCTACCCCCACCACCAGGGTGTGGCCGTTGTGACGGGTGAACCACTGCATTTCGACCTCGATATCGCCAGCGCACAAGCCCTCGGCGCTGAGACCGGCCGGAAGGCGCTGCACCGAGCTGCCGTAGCAGTAGCCAATTCCTTTCAGGGCATTGAGCATATTGGCGATATTGACGAAATACTTATCGGTGTACCAGCCGCGGCGCATGCGCTCGATGTCGAGCTTGAACACCGTATTATCCAGACGCTGCCCATCAAAAATGCTCATACTGTTCTCCAAGCCACTTTGTGTATAATTGACACTATTATAATCCATTCAGGTAAACTGTCAATAGAATGCGCTCAGCGATTCAAAATGCGCACACCTCGCGCCAAGCCTCGATCAATATTTCCACATTTTTCCACGGCGTGCTGGCAGCAAGGCAGTCCACCGGGGTCAAAATGAAGCCGCCGCCCGACCCCAGCACGCGCACCGCCTCATACACAGCCTCACGGATCTCAGCCCGGCTGCCGCGCTCGAGCGTGACCGGCGAATTCACCCCACCGATCACCGCCGTGCGAACACCAAATTTTAGCTTGACCAGAGCCAGATCCACCCCAGCCCCACCCATCAGCGGATCGATGTAATAATGCGCGTCATAGCCTATTGCGGACAACGTATCCAGCAGGGGCATGAAACCGGTGGTCAATTTATAGGCCATCAGGCGGTCAGCCTGATGCACCAGGTCGGTCAAGGCCTGAATGCGCGGGGCGAAAAAGCGCCGGAACAAAGCCGGCGACCAGAAAGCCGCCCCTTCATACCAGCCACGGCGGTTGACCAGGTCCACCGGCGTATCCAGCAGGATTTCCAGGTTACGGCGGTCCCAGTCCTGAATCAGGTCGCACAGGGCAGTGAACAGGTCCGGCTGGTCGAGTGCCATGAAGAGCATACCGTCCACGCCGCACAGCCAGGTGATCGCATCGGTGCCTTTGGATTCGTTGCCTTCCAGGATTACCTGCAGCTCAGCGGCGGATTGCGCCAACGCGAAGGCGGATTGCCGGAAGGCACTCACTTCATCATCCGGCAGAGGATGCAGCAGGTATTTGAGTTTTGCCAGGTCTTGCTCGTTTTCGATCAGGTATTTGCGCGAGCGAACCACGTTGTAATCGTCAAACAACTCAACACCCGAATCAAGCCTGCTGTGCGAAGGCCAATCCGCCGAAATCCAATCATCCGTGCGGTACACCTCCTGGCGGAGAACGCCCGCCGGGGTGTGATACTCTTTGATCATCAACGGCCAGCGCTCACCGGGGAGCTGCTCCACCCATTCGCGCACCTGCACATCGGGATGAAAAACATGCGGCACGGAAATCTGCAGCGTGGCATCCACTCCCAAAGACAGCCAGCGCTGCGCCTGTTCCCCCTGGTTCGTCCAGGCCAGGTGGGGCGGGGGCTGGAAGCCGAACACGTTGAACATCAAGGGGATATGGTCAGGCTTCTGGCAGCGCAGCGCAGCCAGCATCCTTTCGCGGGAGGACAGCATGGTGAAAGTATTATATAATGAAAACGAGGTGCCAAATGGAGAAGAAAAGCGACCATCCAGAACCCATCGAGCATTTCGAATTTGGTAAATTCATCATTCGCGGAGAAGAGCATTCCGGCGGCGGCGAACAGCGCATAGGCGCGGGCAAGGATATCCGCATGATCGGACTCAAGGTGACGCGCTGGAAGGAGCGCAAAGGGCATGAGCTGCTGGCGGAGCAGGTGACCGGCGTTTTTGACCAACAAATTGAAGTGCTGGTGATCGGCAACGGTGCAGGTCAATTGCTTCGGGTCAGCCCAGAAGTGATCGACGCAATCCGCCGGCGGGGGATCAGCGAGGTGATCGTCGCCGCCACCCCCGAAGCCTGCGAAGTCTTCAATCGCCTCTATCAGCAGGGCAAACGGGTCGCACTGCTGGCACACGGCACCTGTTGAGGGGGTACACCTCTACGATGGGTTGCTGTATATCCGCACAATCCAGGGTCGAGAGGTGGTGTCCTCGGTTGGCATGAATGTAGGTCATTGCATTTAGCCATATCTTGTCCTATACTGAGTACATACCTTCTTATTTTTTTTAGATAGCACGCCCGGGTGAGGTGAAAATGCAGCCTGATCTCTGGTCGCTCTATGGCATGATGTTGAAAAGTCGCCTCTTTGAAGAAGCGATTGCCTGTCTGTGGCATGAAGGCAAGATTTCCGGCGAAATGCACCTTGGCACAGGGGAAGAAGGCATCCTCGCCGGCGTCGTGGATCACCTGCGAGAAGGGGACGCCATGGCCCTGGACCATCGAGGAAGCGCGGCATTGCTCTTGCGCGGCGTTGATCCGCTGCTCCTCCTCCGTGAATGCCTCGGTCGTTCCGATGGGCTGTGCGGCGGGATGGGAGGGCACATGCACCTGTTTTCCAAGGAACACCTGGCAGCCTCGTCTGGAATTGTCGGGGCAGCCGGCCCGGCCGCCGCCGGATTCGCGCTGGCTGCTCAGATGCTTCGCCCACATTCCATTGCCGTGGCCTTCTTCGGGGAAGGATCCATGAACCAGGGCATGCTGATGGAATCATTGAACCTGGCGGCGGTCTGGAATCTGCCCGTGCTGTTTGTGTGCAAGGACGACGGCTGGGCAATTACCACAGAACCGAAGCAATCCACGGCGGTGAACCTGGATCAGAGAGCACAAGGCCTGGGTGTACCGGTGATGGTGGCAGACGGATGCGATGTGACAGCCGTCTGGGAAGCCGCTGGAAAGGCCATCGAACGCGCCCGATCTGGTCTTGGGCCGGCTTTCCTGCATGCCCGCTGTGTGCACCTGGAGGGGCACTTCCTCGGCCTGCAACTGATCCGCATCTTGAAAGACCCGCTGCGCGAGATTCCCCCGATTCCCGGTCCGCTGATCAAAGCGACTCTCCAGCCCGGCGGGGTACCCCTGCGGGAACGCCTGGAAGGACTTGCAATGGTACTCGGCGCGGTCATCGCCACCCTGCGGGATGCACGCCGGGATGCGGACAACGACCCATTACGCCGAACGCGCTTCCTCCTGCAGTCGGAAGCGGGGCGCCTCCAAGAATTCGAGGACCAGATGCGCAAGGAAATGGACGCGCTCCTGGCGTCTGCGCTGGCGGAGGTGGAATCATGAAGATCATGTCATTTTCGAAAGCCATTGACGATGCGCTTGCCCAAGCCATGGCAAGAGATGCGCGCATCATCCTTCTCGGCGAGGATATCCAGTTGATGCAGCGGGCGCTATTGGTCCGCTTTGGATCGAAGCGCGTCCGGAATACCCCCATCAGCGAAAGCGCATTTTTGGGGGCAGGCGTGGCAGCGGCCATGGCGGGTCTGAAGCCGGTTGTCGAGTTGTATATGGTGGATTTCCTGGGGGTATGCATTGACGGGCTTCTGAACCATGCAGCCAAGGTCGAAGCCTTTTCAGGAGGAAAATGGACAGCACCGCTTGTGGTGCGCGCGCCTTGCAGCGGCGGTTATGGCGATGGAGGCCAACATGAACAATCCCTGTGGGGTTGGCTGGCGCACATCCCCGGTTTGACCGTCCTCGTGCCGTCCACACCTGCGGATGCCGGCGGTTTGATGACGGCCGCGCTGGAGTGCGACGGGCCGGTCGTTTTTCTGGAGCCCAAATTGCTCTCGGAAATGTGGGTGGATTTCCTCGGATCAGGGGGAAGGCGGACGGTGAAATATGATATTCCCCCGGAAGGAGCCAAGGGTCTGGTGCCAAAGAAATGGGCGCCTGTTCCGATTGGACAAGCCGCGGTTCGTCGGGCGGGCAGCGATATCACCATTGCAAGCGTGGGCGTCGGTGTCCACCGCGCCTTGACAGCGGCGGATCTTTTGCAGGAAGATGGTATTTCCGCAGAGATACTTGATTTGAGGACTGTTTCGCCATTGGATAAGCAATCCGTGTGTGATTCCGTCTCCAAGACTGGCCGCCTTCTGGTTGTGGATGAAGATTATGAAGGCTTTGGTCTATCCGGAGAGCTATCTGCAATTGTGTTGGAAAGTGGCGTCCCGTTCCAATTCTCCCGTGTCTGTACCCGGACCACCATCCCTTATGCGCGCGCACGGGAGGAACAGGCCTTGCCAAATGTCGAGCGCATTCAAACAAGCGCGAAATCACTGATGCTGGCACATCCAGGGTAAAAAGCGGACTGCCGAAAACAAACAATTCTTTTCGAAGGCATCTTGCAAAATAACCCACTATGAGCCCTCAAGGGGGATGTTGTATTTATAGATTTTCCTGATCCCACGCATGTTCGTTGCCATGCTCGGAATAAATGGAGCCTGCGTAGGTATCTTGAACCACGTGTGGCGGCTTTAATCAAAACTGATCAGCAGCAGTATCTGATTGTCGGCTTCGGGTGGGCGTTCATGCAAACAAACAACAGGTTACCGGCTGCAGCCGACAGTCCGCAAACCCGGTTAGCTCATAGATTCGCCACAAATAAGGTTGAAATCTTGAAAATTCGTTCGATAAATCTCTTGACATAGAACGTAAGTTCGTGTATTATAATGTCATAGGACAAATGAACTAATTAAACGGTCGGCTTTTTCGACTCAAGGAGAAAGACAATGATGGCACGCAGAACAGCAGGTTTAGGGGTACGCCACCGAAAGATTATGGAATTTTTGACCGAATTTCAGGAAGAAAAAGGTTACTCCCCTTCCATACGTCAGATTGGCAAACGGATCAGCGTGGATTCCACCTCGCTGATAGATTATTATCTCAACCAACTGCAAGAGATGGGCTACATCGAGCGCGATGAGCACATCTCGCGCAGCATCCGTATCTTGCGCCCCATCCACGAAAGCGAAAGCCCGCAGGGTGCCTTTGTGCGCAAGATCACCAATGCCGCCGAGATGATCACCCTGCCGCTGGCGGGACGCATTGTGGCCAGCGCGCCCATCCCGGTGCCAGCCTCAGACCTGGCTTACTATGATGCCGAGTCGGGGGTGGAAATTGCGCGCAGCCTGCTGCCCCCGCGCGAAAAAGTCAGCGAACTGTTCGCTCTGGAAGTGCAGGGCGAATCGATGATCGACGCGATGGTCAACGACGGCGATATCATTGTCATGAAACAGGTCCAGCAGGCTGAGAACGGCGAAATGGTGGCGGTCTGGCTGGATGACACCAACGAAACCACGCTCAAATATTTCTACCTGGAGGGCGGACGCATCCGCCTGCAGCCAGCCAACCCGACCATGGGCCCCATCTATGTGGACAACCCGGAACGGCTGCGCATCATGGGCAAGGTGATCATGGTCATCCGCCAGGTGAAACCCCAAAACCGCTAATCACTTCATGCTACCTCAGGCCCCCTCCTGAATTTTCCCTCCCGGTATCCTGGTGACCGGGAGGAATTTTTTTAAATGCCTCCGCGGAAATCACAGCCAACGCACAGGTTATCTGCGCCGAGCGGTGATTCCCGCGGAAAGGGCAGGTTTCAGACGCTACGGATAGTGAAGCAGTACTAGACGACTTCGACGACCGCGCCGGCGGCTTCCAGCTTGCCCTTGGCGTCTGCGGCAGCTTCTTTGCTGACCGCAGAGAGCACCTTGGCTCCGGCGGTCTCGGCCATGGTCTTGGCCTCAACCAGGCCCAGGCTGGTCAGTTGGCGGATGACCTTGATGGTCTCGATCTTCTTGGGACCAGCATCTTTGATGACGACATCAAATTCGGTCTTTTCTTCAACTGGCTCGGCAGCGGCGGCGGGGGCAGCCCCGGCCACGGCGGCAATAGCCACAGGAGCGGCGGCGGAAACGCCCCACTTCTCTTCCAGTTTCTTCACCAGCTCAGCAGCTTCCAGAACAGACAGCTTGCTCAGCTCTTCAACCAGTTTTTCTAAATCAGCCATTGTAAATCTCCTTATAAGGTTATCAGTTATCAGTTATCAGTTATCAGTTATCAGTTATCACTTGCAAAAAGATGAGTGATAATTTATCGGTTGTTAGGCGCTTGCCGGGGCGGCAGCCTTCTCGGAATATGCCGCAAAAACGCGGGCCACCTGGCGACCAGGCTCAGACAGGGTGCGCACCAGCTTGGTAGCCGGGGCGGAAATCACACCCAGCAGTATGGCGCGCAGGACGGGCAGCGGCGGCAGCTCAGCCAACGCCTTGACGTCAGCGGCTGACAGGGTCTGTTTTTCCATATAGCCGCCGCGCAGCGTCAGCATTTCGCTGTTGCGGGTGACTTCCATCATCACTTTTGCCAGAGCCGGGGGATTGGATTCGGCGAAGGCAAACAGCAGACTTCCCTCCAGGCTGGAAACCTGATAACCGTGAGTCTGCAGCGCGCGAACGACCAGTGTGTTCTTGACGACATGGATATGCCCGCCAGTTTCGCGCACTTTGACGCGCAGCGCATCGACATCTTTCATGCGCATTTTGGTGTACTCGAGCACAAACGCCGCCTGACTTTGCTCGAACCAACCATCATAATCGGTGAGCATTTCAGCTTTCTGCTTCTTTGAAAAGGCCAATGAGATTCACCTCCTTTCAATCAAGATTTGTGTATCACGAAATAAAAAGTCTTTGCCTGACGAGAGCCGGGCAAAGACTTGGATTCCCTGTGGGGGCGCCTGAATGGCTTTAAGTCTTCACCTCGGCAGGATATTAAGCCCGAAGGCACCGGCCATCATTGGTGAGGGCAATCAACTTACTGGCTTATTTTACTTCAACTCCATGCTTTGGGCAAGGTTGGCGTCCACCTTGACACCCGGCCCCATGGTGGAGCTGAGCGTCACCCGGCGGATGTAAGTGCCTTTGGCGCCGGTTGGACGGGCTTTGCGAATGGCATCCATCAGCGCAGCCATATTATCATACAATTGCTCAAGGCCAAAAGAGACCTTGCCGATGGCGACATGCAGGTTGGCGGTTTTATCCAGACGGAATTCAACGCGACCTGCCTTGGCTTCCTGAACCACACGCGGCAAATCATCGGCAGCCACCACGGTGCCAGCCTTGGGATTGGGCATCAAACCGCGCGGGCCGAGAACGCGACCGAGGCGACCGGCTTTGCCCATCATGTCAGGCGTGGCGATGGCGACATCAAAATCCATCCATCCGCCCTGGATCTTGGCGATCCACTCGTCCGAGTCGGCAACATAATCCGCCCCGGCTTCCTGAGCGCGGGTAGCGCCTTCGCCCTGGGCAAAGACCAGCACGCGCACCGTTTTGCCCAAGCCGTGCGGCAGCACGACCACGTCGCGCACCTGCTGGTCGGCCTGGCGCGGGTCGAGGCCCATGCGCAGATGAATTTCCACCGTGCCGTCGAAGCTGGCGTAATGGGTTTCTTTCACCAGTGTCAACGCCTCGCGAGGCTCGTAATTTTTCTGAGGATCAACTTTGGCCGCTGCGGCCAGATATTTCTTTCCGTGTCTAGGCATGTTTACTCCTTGGTGGTGCAAACGGATTCCAACCGGAACCCTCCCACAATCAACTAATCAACTACCGTTATGCCCATGTTGCGGGCAGTACCCTCCACCTGACGCATGGCATCCTGAATGTCCACTGCGTTGGTGTCTTTCATCTTGATCTCGGCGATCTCGCGAATTTGAGCGCGGGTGACCTTGCCGACCTTGGTGCGATTGGGCTCATTGGAGCCTTTTTCAACGCCGGCAGCCTTGCGCAGCAGAACTGCGGTGGGCGGAGATTTCAAAATGAAGGTGAACGAACCATCGGTGAATACCGTGATTTCCGCCGGAATCACCTCACCCACACGGTTGGACGTGCGGGCGTTGTATTCCTTGCAGAAAGCCATGATATTGATGCCATGCCCGGCCAGGGCGGGGCCAACCGGGGGCGCCGGATTGGCTTTACCAGCATTCAACTGCAAACGAACAATTGCCTTAAATTTTTTTGCCACTGCTTTTCTCCTTTGTGGTTATAACGGGTGATTAACGGACACCCTTCCACGAATCACTGCGGACAAGCCGCAGAAAACTCTTAATGTTAGGCCCTCTCCACCTGCAAGAAATCCAGCTCCACCGGTGTTTCGCGGCCAAAAAAGTTGACCATCACGCGCACCTTGTTGCGCTCCATGTCAATCTCGGCCACCGTCCCGCGGAAATCGTTGAAAGGACCGTCCACGATGCGCACACGCTCATTGACCCGAAAGGTGACCTTGACATGCGGCGCTTCGGCTTCCATGCGGCGTAGAATCTGGCTGACCTCTTCAGGCCGCAGCGGGGTGGGCTGGTTGCCCATCCCCACAAACCCGGTCACACCAGGCGTGTTCCGAACCACGTACCAGGATTCCTCGGTCATGACCATATTGACCAGGATGTATCCCGGGAAAACATGGCGCTCAACCACACGGCGCTTGCCATCCTTGACCTCAATTTCCTCCTGGGTCGGGATGACCACATCAAAAATCATATCCTTCATGCCCATCGTCTCGATACGCTGCTCGAGATTGTGGCGCACCTTGTTCTCATACCCGGAATAGCTGTGGATGACATACCACGCGCGCTGATCCGTGGCGATCTCCAACGGCATTTCTGCATCGTCAAGATGGGCAGCAGCAGCGGGAGCAGATGCCTTCGGTTTGGGCGCGGGTGTTCCCTCGCCGGTAACAGCGGGGATCTCAGGCGCTTTGGGCGCCTCCTGTGCTTCTTGGTCGTTCAACAGAAAATTGTCGTTTTGCACTTCCATTCGCCTTCACATCCTTCATCATGCCATGTCTGGCGTCATCTCTAGAGCGTAATCAATCTTTCTACCAGGAAAGAGAAAATAAAATCCAGGAGTCCCAGAAAAGCGCTCATGACAAACATGACGATCAGGACGATAATGGTCAAGCGACGGGCATCCGGAAACGTAGGCCAACTGACGCGGCGCAGTTCACCAATGGTCTCGCGCCACCATTTGATAATCCCTCCCTTGGTGATCTTGGGAGCAGTGGGGACCATTTTTCTGGTCTTATCGGCTTTATCAGCTTTATCCGCCATGCTTCACTCCTTGTTTTACGATCAAAACGCCGCCATTTGCGGCGTCACTTGGTCTAGGCAGGCCAGGCAGGAATCGAACCCGCAACCTCCTGTTTTGGAGACAGGCACTCTGCCAGTTGAGCTACTGGCCTGTGTTGGCTTTCGGGTGCAGCCAGAATGGATTCTACCACTGACTGCACCCGACCGCCAACTAGCTTATTTGGTCTCCCGATGCATCGTATGCGTGCGGCAGCGGGGACAATATTTTTTTAATTCCATCCGGCCCTGGTCATTGCGGCGGTTCTTCTGCGAGGTGTAATTACGCTCCTTGCAATCATTACATGCAAAGGTGATCACCAGGCGAATATCTTTCTTTTTGGATGCCATAATCCTTCAACTCAACCCGTGAAAAGGGCTGCTCCTTATTCCAAAATTTTGGTCAAAGTACCAGCGCCGACGGTCAAGCCGCCTTCGCGGA
>CAZCBJ010000008.1:0-7615 GCA_964496705.1 uncultured Anaerolineaceae bacterium
GAGGTAGCCCATCGGATAATCCGTTTCGCCCATACCTTGCGGCTGACCGTAAACCCAATGGGAATGATGTTCCAATAGAGAAAGCAATAATCGCGGGTTGATGGAATTTTCAATCGCTACACGATTAACCACTTGGGCGCCGTTTGCCCAACCGGTGGACATATATTCACGATAATTAGAAAGGTACCCACCACTTTCCGCGGCGAAAGTCTGGATGTCAAAGTCAATGGCTGAGGGCGAAAACACAACCTCACTGTCCGGTATTATTTGGATTTCCTGACTGGTCTCACCCAATCGATTGGGGATGATCAGCAATTTTCCCGGATCCAGAAAAGAGGTGGTGGAAAGCACTTCAGTTGATTTAATCTCATCAGGCTGGACTTCGAATCGAATGGCCAGGATGGGAAGCGTATCGCCGGCTTGGGTGTAATACAAAATGGGGGGTGGCTGAGTGGAATTTTGAGGTGATTCTACCACCGAGGTTTGGGTCGAGGGCCGTGCGGTCTTGGTGATGGTGGGCTGCGTTGGCTCCTCACCGATGACTTGGGAAAGCGGCGAACCATGCGGAGTGGGGGAGGACTCAATCAAGGTTTCAATGATTGACAGTTGTGTTTGGCCGGGTGGCTGAGGCGGCATGGCCGTAGCCGTCAACTCTGTCGAGCTGAGGTAGCTCTGAGAGCAAGACAGGATGAAAATCATCTGACTGATGATGGTCAGACTAATGAGTATTTTTTTACCGCTCAATTTGGTTTTCTGGTTTACGGCTATCCCAGGCTTCAACAGATTGTGTACCTCGCTTCAAAAAACCATTATATTCGATCCCGGTTCCTTCGGATATCCATCCATCGAGATCAAACGGAATGCTGCCATCGGCAGCAATCCATTCACCATTATACCTTCTGGCGATATGAACATGAGTGCCATTGGAAATGCCACCTTCACATGAGGGGTGGCCAATCCGCTCACCTGTTGAAAGATAGGTGCCCAGTGGGACCCTATCGCGTGTTTCAATATGAAGGTAGAGAAGAGTCCAGCCGGTTTGCTCAAGACCATCTTCATCGAGGTCCAAAACCACAACACCGTTCTCTGAGCGCACAACGAGACCGTCTGCTGCTGCAGTGACCCAGGCATCATTTTCAACACAACCCAGGGCATCGCCGGGCGGGGCGAAATCAATACCCGCCCAAGCAGAGCCATCCCCCCAACCACCGTGCGGGCCGCCCGTGAACGACCAAACCTGACCTGTTTCGAATGGGAGCTGCATGACAGGTTGACTTAAATTCGATGGGACGAGTGGTTCAACCGCATAGTCAAACGGAAAACCAAAAAAATTCTGGTAAGTCTGGTATACGCCCTGTTCAGACGCGGCTACCCGCCAATCCTGATTGGCGTAAATGAGGCTGAGGAGATGTTGAACCGCAGCAGTTCCGGCATTGATGGTGGGTGATATGGGAACAATGCTGCCATCGACCAGTATCCAGGCTGGCAGGGCATTGATTTTCCACAGATAATATCCGCGATTTAAATTATTTGCTGTCCAAGCGAGCTGCTTGTATAAACCTTTATACCATTCATTATAGAAACCAAGTGGATATATCAGGGTCTCCTGGTTTGGATTGATTTGAGTTATCCAACCGCTTTTATATTCAAGTATGGCCAGGAGTATACGCGGATTCACCGAGAACTCGCGCGCCACCCGTTCGACCACTTCAGGGCCGTGTACCAATTTAAGGTCTAATTCCTCCACATAAGCGTTCAAATACCCATTAAACGGCTTGCTGAACTCTTTAATGTCAAAGTTCACTGTGCGCGGTCCAAATACTAATTCGGAGTCAGGGATTATCTTGAAATTTGTTCCTGGTTCCTGAGCAATTGGTGGAGGAATCAGCAGAACCTGACCCACCTCCAACTGGTTAGGATCGGATAATTGATTGGCTTCCACAATTGAATTTAAGTTGACGCCGTACCGGACAGCAATTTGCCCCAGGGTATCACCCGATTGCACGACGTACTCGTCCATGGCAACGCGGAGAGTGGGTAAGATGCGCATTTGATCTGGTGTAGGGGTGATGCGGGGTGTAGTTGACGAAGACGAAAGCACGCCATCAATTGTTCTGGTTGGCGCCGGCACCAGATTTTGCGCTGCCTGTGTAGGGGGTTGCCAGGTCTGTGCGCCTGGCCAGGCACGAATGCACCCTAGCGAAAGTAATTCAAGAATAGCCAGTACGATAAGGCTTTTCTTGAGCCCAGTGAGGACCTTGCTCATAAATCGACACCCATTTTCAGATGTCGTTTTGCCAATAAATGCATATGAAGATGAAAAACTGATTGCCCTCCGCCTCGACCGGTGTTAATCACCAGGCGATATCCGTATGCAGACACATCATATTTGGCTGCCATACCTGCAGCGGTGGTGAATAATTTTCCCAACATTTGTTCGTCTTCCGGCAATGTGTCATTCACTGAGGTGATGTGTTTGTTTGGCACAAGCAGCAGATGCAACGGAGCGATGGGATGGATGGTATCAAAGACCGTGATGAAGTGATCCTGATAATGAATTCTGGCAGGCGCTTTTAATGAGATTATTTTGCAGAAAATGCAGTTAGGCGCGCTGTTCCAAGCGGATTCATCATTCATCAGGAGAACCAATTGAGGGTATATGCACTATGCTATAATCCTATCATAATTCAGGGTGCAAGGGAAAATGGAACGGGATGCCTGAGATTTCCCCGGATTACGCCGGTCGAATACAAAGATTGTTGGAGGTGTGCACCAATCTGGTATCCAACCTTGACCTTGAACCTTTTCTACAATCGATTATCGAGACCGCTGCAGCCTTGACACAAAGCGAGAGCAGCACAATTCTCGAATATGATCGTGATCATGATGTATTGCGTTATCTGGCCGCGCCGTTCTATATATTGAAATCTCTTAAGGCTATGACGGTATCCCTGGACGGTAGTGTCGCAGGATGGGTGTACACGAACCGACAGCCGATTGCGATCAACAACGTAAAAAAGGATAAGCGCATTCATCGCATTCTGGAGCGCAGCTTGGATGAAGACCTGCATTCCATTTTGTCCGTGCCATTATTGTTCAAAGGGGAGCCCATTGGCGTTCTGGAGGTTTTTAACAAATTATATAAGGCCAGTTATACCGATGAGGATATCCGTTCACTCGAAACGCTGGCCTCTCAGGCAGCGGTCGCCATCCAAAATCATCGGCTGTTGCAGGAGGCGCGCGATGCTTATCGCAAAGTGATGGAACTCAATCGATTGAAAAGCGATTTCATCGCCATCGCATCGCATGAACTGCGGACCCCATTGGGATTGGTGTTGGGTCACGCAACTTTCCTGGGAGAGATTGTTGATCCGGCTCAGAAAAGAGAAGTGGACATCATCATCCGCAACTCAATGCAGCTAAAGGAAATCCTTGAGCAGCTTTCCAACCTTGACCAATTAGAGCTGGGCGCGACGCGCCTTCGGCGGAAACGATTTTCGGTCAGCAAATTGGTCGCTCAAATTTGCGATCAATTCAAGGAATTGGCCCAGGAGAGACAGATTTATATCACCGTCGACCTTCCCAAGAGCCAGCTTTTTGTCGAAGGAGATGAAGGTCGGTTGGCAATCGCACTGCGCAATATTGTTAAAAACGCGATGATTTTCACCAATGATCATGGAAAAATTCGAGTCCGTGCTGAAGAGGTGCCAGGTTATGTGAAAATATCCGTGATCGATAATGGAATTGGTATACCCGAAGCGGATATTGAAAAAATTTTTGACCGCTTTTATCAAGTGGAGAAACATCTCACCCGACAACACAGTGGCCTGGGATTGGGTCTTTCGATTGCGCGAGAAATGGTTCTCATGCACGGTGGGCGCATTTGGGTTGAGAGCATCGAAGGCAAAGGCAGCCGTTTCTCTTTCTTGATCCCTCAGAATGCTGCCCAGGCGAATGCTGCGCAACGAGTTTTCAAAACCTGACCTTGCGAATTACTGAAATCATGGAGTATAATCCTGATGTTCGGGGTGTGGCTCAGTCCGGCTAGAGCACACGGTTCGGGACCGTGAGATCGAGGGTTCAAATCCCTCCGCCCCGACTTTTTTTTTACTGCCCAACTGTAATATAATTCCATATGCATGATTGATTAGCCATTTGGCTTCTTGGTTATTTCGTTTATTTGGATTGATTGGAGGGGTATGAAGCCATATGTATTAAAAGCGATCGCCAGCGGGTCTATTGCCCTCGTGTTCTTTATCGTGTTTGAGATAATCATTCTTTCTTTTTTCACTGACATCCAACCGTTGCTGCATGCCCAATTATCATCAGGTTTCGTCCTGGTGCTGACTTTGTTGAGTGCATTTTTCATTTTCCGCAAGGAGGATGAATATCGCCTCCAAAATCAAAGCCTTATGGAAAAATCTGCTCAGCTTGAAGGGGAATTAAGAGATTTGGAAGGGAGAATCGAAAAAGCCCAAGAGGAATCCAGGGAGGGGAAAAATGAGCGAAATGGACTGGTGGAGGAAATTCGTGCTGGACGTGAGCGTTTACGAGAAGTATCGCGCCAATTGGTTTTGGTTCAGGAGCAAGAGCGCCGATTTTTATCCCGGGAATTGCATGATGAAGCAGGACAGGCTCTGACGGCGTTGGCGATCAGTCTGCGCCTGATCCAGTCGGATATGGAGGTGACTGAAGAACCGCCAGAAGTGGTGCAAAGATTGTGCGAAGCGATTGAATTAACTGAGATAACCATGGCGCAGCTTCGTACCCTGGCGCAGAATTTGCGTCCACCTTCCATGGATACACTGGGACTGACTGCTGCATTGGATGGTTTTTGTCGTGATTTTGCCCGCCGCTCAAATTTGGAGATCACGGTGCGGAGTGAAGAAATTTCCGCGCTTTCTGAGACGCACAGCATCACGCTCTACCGTTTCCTCCAGGAGGCGTTGACCAACGTTGCAAAACATGCTCAGGCGACCAAAGTGTGGGTAAACCTGTATCCGGAAGATCAAGCGATTTGCCTTTCAGTGGAAGATGATGGGATTGGATTATCGAGGTTCTCGGGCGTTGAGGATCAGTCGATTTTTGACCCCAAAGATCCCAGACTTGGATTGGGATTGATTGGTATGCGCGAGCGTTTTGAAATGCTGGGCGGTTATGTGCGGATTCTCTCTCAAAAGGGCAAAGGCGTTTGCCTGGTGGGCTATCTGCCTGCTGGAGAAGGGCATTTGGAGAGGAGGAAGCCGGATGGTTCGGGTACTTATCGCCGATGATCATCTGCTCATCCGCCGCAATATTCGCATTTTGCTTGAAAAGACTCCTCAACTCACCGTAGTGGGTGAGGCTGTGGATGGATTGGATGCTCTGGATTTGGTGGTCAGACAGTTGGCAGATGTGCTCATCCTGGATTTATTCATGCCCAAAATGAGCGGCTTTCAAGTGCTTGAAAAGATCATTGAGGCCAGGATACCAGTCAGGGTAGTCATTTTGTCCCTTTACTCCGATGAAATGTTTGTGCGGCGAGCGATAAAATTGGGGGCGATGGGGTATGTACTTAAAAGTGGCATCGTGGACGATCTCCCTGAGAGCATCATTAAAGTCGTGCGGGGAGAGTATTTCTTCAGCCCTGATTTGCCACCTGAAATGGTCGCGTCCTTGTTTGAAGAACTATAACCCGGTTGGGTGCCTTGAGAGGTTATATCAAGGCAGGTTTTATTATAAGTATATTGACACTATTACGTAATACTGTTATAATAAAGATGTCAATAAGAGAAAGGAGCAGTATGGAGGACCAAGAATTAATGATCAGTGAGTTGGCGCAGCGGGCAGGCATATCGGTGCGAACCATTCGGTATTATGTCGATGAGGGTTTACTTCCACCTCCAATTGTGCGCGGTAAATATGGATACTTCTCGGAAAAATATTTGCTTAGACTGGAATTGATACGCCGGATGAAAGAAGCTTTTTTTCCACTACGTGAGATCAGGTTACGCCTAAACAGCATGAGTGATCGTGAAGTGGAAGCATTCTTACAACTAGGAGAGTCTCAAGGAAGGTCGCTGGGCAAGAGCACACCGCGTGGGCCATCATCGGCTGCAGACTATATACAAGACGTTTTGGAGAATAGCCCAGAACAACCTCGAGGCAAACGGTCTGTACGCAGCAGTCCAATATCGGATCCGTCGCAGACTTTTACCATCTTTGAACCCAAACCGGTGACCCCTGCCTCAAAACCACCTATGAAGGACCCGGAAGAATGGCTGCGGATTGAGATTGCGCCCGGGATTGAACTGCACATCCGTCAGCCCGTTGACCGCAAACGGTATCGCGAATGTAAAGAGATCGCAAGAAAAATCAGTGAGCAATTGGGATGATTCCCAGGAAAGGAAAAGTAATATGAACAAGAACCTGTTTAGATTTGAAATGAACATAAACCTTGATCTGATCACCCGCGAAGTTCCCTGTGAACGTATTTTGGAATTGGTCGTACAGGCGCCACAGGCAGCTCAAAAGACCAATCGTCCTCCTCTAAACATTGCGTTGGTGATTGATCGCAGCGGATCCATGCAAGGGGAGAAGCTGGAATATGTCAAGCGGGCAGCGCAGCATGTGGTTGAATTATTGGAGGAACAGGATCGAGTAGCCATTGTCGCGTATGATAATGAAATCTCAATGGAATCTCCATCGGTAAAAGTGAGTCCGGCAGCGCGGTACGAGTTGGCACGCGCTATTTCACAACTTTCAGCGGGAAACATGACCAACCTGGGAGGAGGATGGTTGAGAGGTTGCCAGGAAATTGCCGGCCAGGTCACCGAGGGGGTCATCACGCGTTCATTACTTCTATCAGATGGTCTGGCTAATGTTGGTATTACCAATCTGGAAGAACTTGGCTATCACGCCCGCCAACTTCACCAGCGCGGGGTCTCAACATCAACATTCGGGGTAGGGGAAGGCTTTAACGAACATCTGATGGAACACATGGCCAACCAGGGTGGGGGCAATTTTTACTTTATCCAGAATCCCCACCAAATCCCCGAAATATTTATGAGCGAATTACATGAAATGGTGAAAGTGACTGCTCAGGGAGTGCAAATTGTGGTGAATATACCGCCCGCTGTGGATTGCCAGGTGTTGGGCGGCTGGAAGCACGATTTGCAGGATGGCAAGCTGGCAATCTATCTCGGCGACTTACCCGCCGGAACAAGGCGTGAAATCTACACCCGTTTGTTGCTGCCGCCCCAAAGCGATTTCTTACAAATGAGCCTTTCAGGAACGGCGATTGCTCTGGGAGAGGAAGGGGCCAGCTTGCAAACTGACGCTCAGATTCTGATGACTTATGCGGACCAGATGCAAGTGAGTAGGGCAGTCCCACGAGCAGATTTAATGGAGCGCTTTGGTGGTGTAGCGGTTGCTAATGCAGCGGCGGAAGCTTTAAAGATGGAGCGGCAAGGCGAGACGGAAAAAGCCAGTCAGTTGCTGGAGCAAATTTTGGAGCAACATGCGGCTCATATGCCTGCTCAACAGGTTGCAGAGTATCGGCACATGGCGCGGCGAATGAAACGCGGTATGGACGAAACGGATCGAAAACTCAGCCATGCAGTCTCTTATCGGGACA
>CAZCBJ010000008.1:7625-45759 GCA_964496705.1 uncultured Anaerolineaceae bacterium
GTAAGTGATCAACGGCAGCGCGAAAAAAATTGGGCTTCAATCTGCTGCCAGGTTTCGCCTGGCAGCAGATTGATATAGCCGGCCAGGATGGGGCAACATTTTTCGATTTGCTCTGCCATTCGTCTGGCCAGGCGGCGGATGGAAAAATGGGCATTGGAGGCTGAGCGCAGAGCAAGGAAATGAAATGCGCTGCGCAGGTTCATGGTGAGCAAAACACGTCGATTGCATGCATTGGGAATAATATAAGAGCCCGCATCGGGAGCGGTCTCTGCCAGAATTTCATAGGCCTGGGTAACCTGACGCATGGCAGCATCAAACCTGTCCTGGATGCAGTCGCCCAGACGGCGTGGAACGGCATATCCAAGATAAGGGGTCAAGGCCTGGGGAGTCTGCGTCATCATGCGGTGGCGTTTCAACTCATTATAGGCACCCTGATCAATAATGACATCAAATGTGAAGGTGGAGTATTCCAATTCACGAAGTGGAATGTCGTGCCTGGTGAGATGCCCCAGCATGGCTTTAACAAGAGTAAGGCGTTCAGACTCGGCAAGGTCAATGACAATTTGGTTAGCCTGCGTGTAGCTAAAATTGCCTTGACTAAAAAGCGCGGCTGCGAGGATTCTGGTTTCATTTTCGGGATCCCAATCAATCAGTTGGCACCATTCTTGGGTGTCTCCAGGGGGAGAAAATCGACCGGCGATCTGTCGAAGGTGTTGGCGGGTGTTTAACTGATAATCGTTCTCGTCTGCATACTTAATGAGTGTGGGGGTTTCCTGGAGGGCAGCAGTTTTAATATCGTTGCCCATTTGCCGCACTTCATCCAGGGGATGGGAAAGCATCTTGATGATGGCATGCTCAAGTTCGCGGGCGTTTATGGTCATGCCGACATTGGCCAGCGCTGCAGCAGGGAGTAAAAATCGGCATTCATCCACATATTCGGTGCGTATCCGCCTTTCCCAGGCCGCTTCGCTCTCATTTTCCTGACGCGGGTTTTCCTGTTCAACCACTTTTTTGAGCATTGGAAGTGATTCCTGGTAGACGGAGAACAGCATCCGGCAAGTTTCTTCATACAATTTTCTCAGGGCTGGTTTTGAAAATTCAAGAGGCAGGTAATAATCTTCGGCGCCCCATTTCTGGTAACGGGTGGATTTTTCGGTGTATGAGGCGAGACGATTCGACTCAAGTGCCTCCACAGCCAGGCGGGAGATGTTTTCGATGGCGATGTGCAAGACCGCGTGTTCAGCCACGGATGCGTGCCCGTATCCCACCACCCATTTTTCATGAAACTCAGAACTCTTTTCATCGCTCAACTCTTCAGCAATCTCACGAAATGAAAGGGGAGAGCGAGAGGTTTTAGCAAACGTCACTGCAATGGTTTCAGGAGGAAGTTGTTGGGGGTCCAACAGGTAAATTTGTCGTAGGCGGTTCATCCAAGTGTCTCCCGTGTAAAGTTTATATCCATTTTTATCTGGCTGATGAGATCATCCACGGAGTCAAACCGTTTTTCTGGGCGGATAAAATGATGAAATTCAAGACGTAGTTCACGGCCATACAAATCCATTTGATCATCCAGCAGATGTGTTTCAATCCTGGAACGAGGCACAGGATTGTCGAATGTGGGGCGAAACCCAATATTCGTGACAGAAAGAAATGCTTTATCTTCCACGATTGCGCGGGTTGCATAGACGCCTTTGGCGGGCACCAGCCGCATCGGATTCACTTCGAGATTTGCAGTGGGCACGCCCAATTGCTTCCCGCGTGCATCACCGTGCACGACTAATCCATTGAGAAAATAAAAGTAACCTAATTGGTCTTTCGCCTGAGCGACCTGACCTTGTTCGAGGAGCTGGCGGATGAAACTGGAGCTGATCTTGTTTCCGCCAAATGAGACCTGAGGTACCACATTGAGTACAAATCCTGTTTTATCCGCAAGTGAATGTAATGCCGGAATGTCGCCTTGTCGATTCTTGCCCAGGGCAAAATCGGACCCCACCCAAAGTCGGCGCATATCGAGATGATCGGTCAGCAGGGATAAAAACGCTTCTGCAGTTAACCCGGAGATATCCCGATTGAATTCCAATGTACAAGTGACATCCACTCCCAAATCGGCAAGCAATGCAGCCCGTTCATCTGGAAGGGTCAGGTAATATGGTTGAGTGACATCGCGAAAGAAGACAGCCGGATGAGGGAAAAAGGTCAAGACGACAGCGTTGGCACGTTGTTGATGGGCGCTCATTACCATCATCCGAATAATATGCTGATGCCCGAGATGAACACCGTCGAAAGAACCAATACTCACCCAGGAGTTCTCGAGGTTGAGATCGTCCAGTTTGGTGAAGTGTTGCATTCAGGCCGGCGGAATCAGGGAATTAAGAGAAGAATACTTTCTTTGGCTGCCACTCGTTGCTGTCAAGCACATGTTCCAGCAACGCCACCAATTCGCCCTGCTCGCTGATTCCCCGCACCATTTGACTGGCAGAAACAGCGTCGGAGGTCACCCGATGGCCATGCCGCAGATCATCCACCTGGTTTGCGGTCAACTCAATCGAGGGCCAATCGGACAGGGCTTCGGCGGCAGGTATCAGGTATTGGTACCAATTACCATCGTCGAAGGCATCCCGTAATTTCCGCAACGGAACGGCATCTCGAAGTGTGAATCTACCAGATTTTGTGCGCCGCAATCCCACCAAATGGGCGCCGCAGCCCAGAGCCATGCCCAAATCATGTGCCAAAGAACGCACGTAGGTGCCGGAGGAGCAATAGACATCAATCACCGCTTCGGGTATAGCCCATTCGAGCAGTTCAAGATTATAAACGTTTATTTTGCGAGGCTGGAGATCAACGTCTTCACCTTCGCGCGCCATCTCATAGGCTTTCTTCCCATGCACCTTGACGGCAGAATAAGGGGGCGGAACCTGTTCAATCTCGCCAACAAATTTGGCCAGCTCGGTGGTGAATTCTCCCTCGGTTATATTGACCGGAAAAGTGTTCACCACGCGACCATCCGCATCATAGGTATCGGTCGTTGCACCCAGGCGTAGCACTGCTTGATATCTTTTGTCCGATGCCGATACATATTCGCTCAACCGCACTGCAGGTCCGATGAGGATGACCAGCACCCCCGAAGCGCGCGGATCCAGCGTGCCAGTATGTCCGGCACGGCGAATACCGGTTCCCTTGCGGACAATCTGCACAACATCATGCGAGGTTAAGCCGATTGGCTTATCAATCACTAATACGCCAGAAATGGCATTTTGAATGTCAATATTATTTTTCATAAGGTTATTCACTTTCCCCAGATATGATTGTAATCGATTTTTTATTTTTTTCCATACCCAAAAAAATTTAAAATAATTATAAAAGATATTGCGTCCTGGACAGTACAAGGGTTTCAACGTCTGCCAGAATGCCGGAAATTTCTGCTCCAGAAGCGGCTGGATGTCCGCCACCGCCAAACTCGACTGCGATTTGAGCGACATCGTACCCGGGTTTTGCACGCCAACTCACTTTTACCCGCTGGTCCTTTTGCTCAATAAAAATAATTGATATTTTGGCTTCATCAATTGTGGATAAAACATTGATCAAATCTGCGTCATCATTGCCGATATAGTGGACCTCTTGTCGGTCTGCCAAGGTCAAGATTGTCCAAACAAGGCCGTCTTTATGCTGCAATCGGGAAAGACCTTTTTGCCAGTATTGAACTGCCACGTAGGGACGTTGTAGCAGCGCACGATTATACAACTCGGGCAGGTCAGCACCGAGTTCAATGAGGTCGGCGGCTGTCCGCAAGGTTTCAGAGGTGACACTCGAAGTGCGGAACCCAATCGTATCACTGATGATCCCGGTCAGAAGTGCGCAGGCTGACCGCTTGTTGATGGGTAAACCCCACAAAGGGATCGCATTTGCCAGGATTTCGGAGGTAGAGGCTGCCTCTACGACCAAATAATTGAGCTTAGCAAAGGATACATTGGTCACGTGATGATCAATGTTCAAGTCAGGTTGCCGTTCAGCAAGCAGACCGCCTGTTCGCTGTAAGTCAGAACAATCTACAACGATGGCAAAATCGTATTCGGATTTGACCTTACGCGATATCCCTGTGACCCCTTCCAGATTGCGGAATTCGACAGGAATACGATCTGAGAGCACCATTTGGACTTCTTTTCCAGCCTGCTGCAGGGCGGTTCCCAGGCCAAGCAGCGAGCCCACAGCATCGCCATCCGGTCGAATGTGCGACAGGATTAGAATCTTTTGGGCTAAATTTAACTGTGCCTTGATTTGGTCATGTAGGTTGTGATTCATCGTCAGGTTTCTGCTGAGGCTCTTCGCGGATCTGGGCGAGTAATTTCTCAATATGATCAGCTTTTTCTAGCGTTGGATCCCAATGGAACCGCAGCCGAGGAAAAATGCGCAATTCGATCCTGGTGGCAAGCTGATGGCGAATAAATCCTGCCGCTGAATGAAGACCGTCCAGCACCTCTTGTGAGCGCTGAGAGCCTTCGACCGCGGATATATAGATATCGGCAAAGGTGAGTTCGCGATCCACTTTTACATCTGTGATGGAGACCATCTGGATGCGAGGATCACTCAACTCTCTGATAATCATCTCTGATAGTTCTTCACGTATCCGATCAGCAATTCGCTGCAATCTCATTTTGGAGGGCATTGTAAATCCTGTGTACAACCTTACCTTAAGCTTCACCAACGCGCTGCAGGATGAAACATTCGAAGACATCCCCAGCCTGCAAATCGTTAAAGCTTTTCAGACCTATACCGCACTCAAAACCGTTGCGTACTTCCCGAACATCATCTTTTTCGTGCTTTAGAGATCCAATTTCACCTTCGTGGATGATCTGCCCGCTGCGTATGACGCGCACGCGCCCATTACGGCGAATTTCACCCTGGGTGACCCTGCAACCTGCGATATTGCCCACATGGGTTATCTTAAATACCATCAAGACATTGGCACTTCCCAGCACGATTTCTCTGAATTCTGGCGCCAGCATACCTTTGAGGGCTTTTTCGATGTCTTCGATCAGGCGATATATGATTTCGTATTCACGGATGGACACCCCCTCCGATTCTGCCAGGCGGCGAGCCGGTGTCTCTGCATTGACATTGAAACCAATCACAATGGCTTTGGAAGCCGTCGCCAGCAGAACATCGTTTTCGGTGATGTTTCCTGTCTCAGCGTGCAAGACATTGACAGTGATTTCACTCTTGGTATTTTGATTAATCTCTTTGATCGAGTTAAGTATTGGCTCAATAGACCCCTGGACATCGGCTTTGATAATCAAGCGTAATTCGCGAATCTCACCAGCCTGGAATTTATTGAACAGGTCTTCCAGTGTGGTTTTCGTCAAAGAAACTTGCTCTTTTTGTTCTTCAGCTTTGTGATGTTCGATAATCGAGCGTGCTTCACGCTCGGATGGCACCACCTGAAAAGTGTCGCCGGCTTGCGGAATACCGCTCAAACCCATCACCTGCACTGGTGTGGCAGGGCCTGCACGGTGAATCTTCCGTGCGCGGAAATCGAACATAGCGCGCAGGCGTCCATAGGTACCTCCAACGATCACCGTATCGCCCATTTCGAGGGTACCGTTTTGAACCAGGAATGTGGCGACTGGACCTTTGGCTTTGTCCAATTGGGCTTCGATGACGGTGCCGATGACTTTACCTTTTGGATTGGCGGTGATCTGATTGCTGTCGGCAACCAGCAAGATAGCTTCCAGCAAGTCTTCGAGTCCTTTTCGTTGTTTGGCTGATACCGGAACGATGATGGTGTTACCGTCCCATTCATCCGGCACAAGACCAGCTTCTGCTAATTGGTGTTTTACGTAATCAGGATTGGCGTCCGGACGGTCCATTTTGTTCAGGGCGACCACGATGGGAACACGGGCGGCTTTGGCGTGAGCGATGGCTTCGCGCGTCTGCGGCATAACCCCATCATTGGCTGCCACGACAAGGATGACGATATCTGCGCCTTGGGCTCCACGTGCCCGCATGGCTGTGAATGCGGCATGCCCAGGAGTATCCAGAAATGTGATCAAACGACCTTTGTGTTCGGCCTGATATGCTCCAATGTGCTGAGTGATGCCGCCGGCTTCACCTTCAGCTACGTTTGTGTGGCGGATGGCGTCCAGCAGCGTGGTTTTTCCGTGATCTACATGCCCCAGGATGGTTACCACTGGCGGTCGATCAGCCAGTGCCTTGGGGTCTTCTTCGGCGATGATTCTGCGCCACAGGGGAACTTCTCCCACCTCGGCTTCTTCCTGGTCAGTATCAGGCAGCTCAATGACGGCTTCGAATCCCAATTCCGATGCCACGACAGCAGCCGTGTCAAAGTCAATCTGTTGATTGATGTTCGCCATCACCCCATTGGACATTAAAATTTTGATAACTTGAATGGGGCTGGTTTCTATCCGTTGCGCTAGTTCGCGTACGGTAATATTTGCAGGTAAGGTTATCTTTTTCCCATTAACGCTCATGCCGCACCTCCTGAAAAATTAGCTCCCGAATTCTACCCTCGGCGTTCCCTTGATTAATCCGGGGTGCGTATCCTGCTCCCAGTGAGCGGGGAAATGGGTAGAAAGAGGGATTACATGTTCAGAACCTGTTTTAAGTTTTGGCCTTCTTTCATCTCAATGCCCAATTTAATTCGCTTGGGTGGGCGTTTCTTCTGGCAGGCTGGACAGAAAAGCCGATATTTCAAGACGATCCTGTTCAGTCAGATCTTGTTTCAGAGATTGCGCCAAGGCTCCTTTTAGCGCACGTTCCCAACAAGAGCGCTGATCATGTAAATAGGCACCTCTACCGGGGGCTTTTCCGCTGAGATCCACGTGAATACCTGAAGATGTTCGGACCAGACGGATCAGGTTGCGTTTCGGCAAGGTTTCCCGGCAGCCTATACATGTCCGTTGAGGGGTGTGTTTTACTCTTTTAACCGCTTTTTTTTTCACCTTTTATCCAAATGCTAAGCTTCCCAATCCCATTCGCCGTGTTTGTGTTTCTTCTTTGCTACTGTAACGTCACGATCGGGATCATATTCCAATTCCACAAATTTGCGTTTCTTCTTTCCTTTCTTGCCCTTTTTACCGCCCGCAGAACCTTCACCTTCTCCTTCTTCTTCCTCTTCTTCAGTGATGACCGGTTCGATGCCAGGTTTTAAAGTGAATAATTCATCGAAACTGACTTCTTCTTCAATGACCAGTTCTTCTTTTGCCGGCGGAGCGGCTTGTTCAATGATTTCCCCCGGCTGTGCCTCAGCAGAAGGAGCTGATTCGAGCACTTCTTCAACCTGCGCCTCGGTTATCACAGCTTGCGCTTCAATCGCTTCTGCGATGGGTTTCGGCGCAATGACGGTCTCTACTGTTTCGGCTACAGGTTTACTGACTTTTTCGGCTTCGGCCTGGGCGAGTACATTTTCCATCAGGCGCTGAATTTCTGTCATCGCGCGCGGGCCGATCCCCTGCAATCGAAGAACGTCATCTGGATGAGTTCTCATCTGAACGGCCAACTCACCAACCGTGTTGTACCCGGCTTCCTGTAAGATGTAAGCCACGTGCTCGGGCAGACTGCTGTCGAGAATGTTTTGATCAAAAATCCCGGCGGGAAGACCTTCGCGGATTCGCGCGGTCTCCTCATCCACTACTTTTTCTACGCGCTCGCTGACCTTGCGACCAATGCGTTTTTCCACACGATCCACAAACTTGGCTAGTTGATCGTACTCTTCGGGTAGGATGGTCCGGCCTTCGCTCTTTTTCGTTAGAATAATTTGCATGGCAGGAATGTGAACGCTTTCCACTTCGGCCACTGCCTGATATGCAGGATCATTGGTGAGTTTATGGATGGCGTCTGCTGCTGCTTCACTAAGACTCTTAATATCAATTCGCCAGCCGGTCAGCTTGGCTGCCAGCCTGGCATTTTGGCCGTCGCGACCGATGGCCAGACTCAACTGGTCTTCCGGGACGACCACGGTGGCTGTCTTTCCGCTGGCTGAATGCTCGTTGAGATAAACACCGCTCGATCGTGCAGGGCTGATGGCTTTGGCGATGAAAACGGCCGGGTCAGAATTCCATTCGATCACGTCGATCTTTTCTTCATGCAATTCTTTGACAATGGCTTGAATACGAACACCCCGTTGTCCCACGCATGCGCCAACCGGATCAATCCCGGATTGGGCAGCAGAAACAGCCACCTTGGCACGTTCTCCGGGTTCGCGCGCAATGGAACGAATTTCCACTACGCCGTGGTAGATTTCCGGAACCTCGTTCTCGAGCAGTCGGCGCAGGAAATCGCGGTGTGTTCGCGAAAGAATGATCTGAGGACCGCGCGAAGAATCTTTCACATCGGCGACAAGGGCGCGCACTCTTTCGTGAATGCGAAAACGTTCGCCCTGGATCATATCCTTGCGGGCCATATAGCCTTCAGCGCGCATTTCCATTCCTATGGTCAAGCCTTGAGAATTGATCGCCTGGACAACGCCTGAAACAATCTCGCCAAGCTGCCGTTGGTAGAAAGCCAGTTGCGCTTGTCTTTCAGCATCCCGAATACGCTGTTGGATAACCTGCCTGGCAGTCTGCGCCGCAACCCGACCAAAGTCGTTGGGGGTGCTGTCAACGATCACCATCTGGCCTATCTCAGCGTTGGGATCGTACTTTTGCGCTACTTCCAAAGCCACTTCTGTGCGATCATCCTGAACCGAATCAACCACTTCTTTTTCGGCCATGATGGTCACTTGACCTGTTTCAGGGTCAACCTTCGCTTCAACATGTTGCGCGGTTGAGGCAATGACAGCTCGCCTGTAGGCTGAGACCATGGCTGATTCCAGCGCCCTCAAAATTACATCACGAGGCAATTGTTTTTCTTCCAAGACCTCATTGAATGCCAGGGTAAATTCGTTCCTCATCCCTATATATCTCCAGATTTATACATTTCCAGTTACAAACAGAAAAGTGGGGTTTGCCCACTTTTCGCCACGCACGCAATAATGACCGATACCTACAGAATGGATTTTAGCATACACGCCATAGATATGCAAGAGTTGGAAGGGCTTATAATTGTTAAAAACACCTAATCATTTTTGATCACCATGTTCAATGGCATTGGCATGAAGAAAAATTTTAACATCTATAAGATTGTGTTACGATCGTATTTTGACAGTAATGCAGATGGCGTAGGTGATCTCAATGGTTTAAGGAATAAGCTGGGATATCTGGCGCATCTGGGGATTGATGCTATTCAGATCATCTTTGATCATAGACTGCAATTTGAAGCAGATCAACATATGCTGGTGCCCACCTTTTTAAAGGAAAATCCTATTTACGGAACGGTAGATGACTTCGAAGCGCTGATGCATGTGTCAGATCAGCAGAATTTGGACGTTTTTTTCTCCGCACCGAAAGCGATCCACAGGCTTTTCAGCGCAGGTTGGAAACCGGCTGCCATTCTTCATGCGATTCAACAGTGGGGGAACAATCCGGGTGCCGAAGTCTTGCCGTTTTGGTCGCTTTGCGATGAAAGGTCTTCGCGCGCTGCCTCCCGCCTTGGGCATGGTTCAAGTGATCGGCGTTTGAAGGCGGCAGCCACGATACAGTTCTCCATGAGCGGAACGCCAGTCATTTATTATGGAGATGAAATTGGTATGCGGGATACGCCGCGACCCTGGTTCCCACCGTTTCAACGACCTCGTACGAAAGGGTATTTTGGTAGTACCGCCTTTGAGAGCTATTGTGCTCCGATGCAGTGGGATGAGACACCCTTTTCAGGTTTTACTGTCGGTCAGCCGTGGCATGCAGTCAATGCAGATTACACCTTTCGCAATGTGGCTACACAAAGAAGGGATGCTCATACATTACTCGCTTTTTATCAGCGTCTGATCCGTCTCCGGCATGATATGCCCGTTCTGCGGGATGGTGTTCTTCTGCCCCTCACCTATGAACCCCAAACTTTATTGGCTTATTTGCGGCAGCTGGATGGTCAGCACGCGATGGTTGTGATTAATTTCAGCCGGAGAGCTAATCGTTTTGTTTTGGGGAGTGAATTGGCTCGAACAAACTGGAGGCTGCTTATCTCCAGTGCCGATATAGAGGAAGCGGATATCCGCGGCAGGATTATTTGGCTTGCGCCGGAGGAGGCTTGCATACTCCTTCAACACGACGACTGATTTATATGTCTAAATTACGGACGTCTCGGGCGTGAGTCTGAATGAAACGCGCGCGTGGGAGAACAGCCTCACCCATTAACATATCAAAGGTGCGGTCCGCAACCGCGGCATCTTCGATGGTGACCAACAGCAGAGTTCGGTTGTTGGGATTCATGGTGGTTTCCCACAATTGCTGGGGATTCATCTCGCCCAGTCCTTTATACCGCGACAGGGTAGCTTTATCAGGGGTGGTTCCCATCTCTTTCAGGATGCGATCTTTCTCGGCTTCGTTATATGCGTAGCGGGTTTGGTTTTTGTAGACGACACGGTAGAGAGGGGGCTGAGCTATGAAAAGGTGGCCTTCCTCAATCAGCGGCTGCATATAGCGGAAGAAAAAGGTTAACAGCAAGGTGCGGATATGACTGCCATCCACATCTGCGTCGGTCATGATGATAATGCGGCCGTACCGCAGGTTGGCCAAATCAAAGGTATCTGCGATACCGGTTCCGACGGCAGAGATTAAGGCTTTGACCTCGTTATTGGATAAAATTTTATCCAGTCTGGCGCGCTCTGTATTGAGGATTTTCCCGCGCAGGGGGAGAATAGCCTGGAAATGGCGGTCGCGACCTTGTTTGGCAGAACCGCCTGCGCTGTCGCCCTCAACGATATACAATTCGGTTTTGCTCGAATCGCGTTCTGAGCAGTCGGCAAGTTTGCCGGGCAGTGTGAGGCTCTCCAAAGCTGATTTTCGGATCACCAGGTCGCGGGCTTTGCGGGCTGCGTCACGGGCTCGCGCAGAAGTCAAACATTTGGAAACGATTGCCTTGGCGGCTGAGGGATTTTCCTCCATGAAAATTGTAAAACCCTCGCTGACCACCTGTTGAACCATAGTTTGCACTTCCGGGTTCATCAGCTTAACTTTTGTCTGACTTTCAAATTGTGGGTCTGGATGTTTGATGCTGATAATTGCAGTCAAACCTTCGCGTGTATCGTCGCCGGTGAAGTTTGGATCTCCTTCTTTGAGAAGGCCGTTTCGCCGCGCATAATCATTGATCACGCGGGTGACTGCGATACGCAGACCGGTGAGGTGGGTGCCGCCGTCGATCGTGTTGATGGTATTGGCAAAGGCGTACACGGATTCGGCGTAAGCATCGGTGAACTGGATGGCAGCTTCAATGCCTATGCCGTCGATCTCCTTTTCTGCATATACCACCGGATGGATAACCTGGCGATTCCGGTTGAGGTATCGCACAAACGAGCGGATACCGCCTTCGAAGTAGAAAGACATTTCGTGATGGGTGCGTTCATCATTGAGGTGCAGCTGTACACGACGGGTGACAAACGCCATTTCGCGAAATCGCTTGGTCAAAGTTTCGAAGGAGTATTCCATTTCCCCTTTGAAAATTGTTGGGTCAAATCGAAAGGATGTCCTGGTGCCGGTCAGGCGGGGATCAGTTTTTCCAATGGTTTTGACGGCTTCCTGGGGGATGCCTCGTTCATAGCGTTGAAAATATACCTTGCCCTCGCGGCGCACTTCAACTTCGCACCATTCGGAAAGGGCGTTCACTGCAGAAACACCAACACCATGCAATCCTCCAGAGACTTTATAACTGCCGCCGCCGAATTTACCGCCAGCGTGTAAGACAGTCATGACCACTTCAAGCGCCGATTTTTTCTTGTCCGGGTGGATATCGACCGGAATCCCGCGGCCGTTATCTTCCACAGTTACACTGTTATCTTTATGAATGGTCACCACAATGCGGCTGCAGGAACCTGCCAGGGCTTCGTCTATTGAATTATCAACAACTTCATATACCAGATGATGAAGAGCTTTCAGGTCGGTGCCACCAACGTACATACCTGGCCGGCGGCGAACGGCTTCGAGCCCTTCGAGGACCTGAATATCTTTAGCGTCGTAAGAATGATTCGGCTGCAAATTAATTACCTCCTGATGAGGTTGAGGATGCCTGCATAGCTGCCAATGATGTTTGCATTTTTTCCATACCGTATTGATAATAGACATAACTGGAGGCAAGCAAACTGGTGCTGATGAACGCGTGTCCAACTATGCCCACAAGAACCAACCAGGATGCTTCATCCGGTACGCGCCATAGCGTGTTCAGTCCTTCGTTGATCAGAATTGCCATCAAGATAAATAAACCGGTGCCAGGCAGGAAAAACCGCACCAGGCGAACACTGTTCAGGATGGATACCAGGACATTAAGGTGCGATGTAAATATTCCATGCGGGGAGAAAATTAATGGTGTGATGATCCAAATTAAGATAAGCATGAAAAAGAGGACCGCAAGTTGAGCAAGGAATCCACTGACCATGGCCAGGATGGACAATATAAAGATCAGAGGCACGATGAGGAAAGCGATTATGGTAAAAAGAGCCAGCGTGAGCAGCAAAGATTGGAGCGTTTGCCATCCGATTTCACCAACTGAAATTCGGATTTTTTCACCTTTGACTGTCTGAGCAATGACAGAGAAATACATGCTGCCGAGAAGTAAGCCGAGCAAAGCCATGATCACCCATAGGCTGAGAAAATTGCCGGCAGAATCCAATTCCCAGAAAAATGGCATACCCAAGGGATGCTGCAAGGGACCGATTGAGGCCATCAGGCTGGGAATACCAATTGGGAATGTGCGCAAAGAGCTGAATAGATTGTAGTGATCAAGCACAACTCCCCACAATTCCTTCATCGAAGTAATCATGTCTGCCATGTTGGTAGATCGGACAGCACTGAAGCTGTTTGCCATTTCTTGTATAACGGGTTGGAACAAGGATTTCACCCTCAGTCGGGGACCAAACAACAGGAGGACATCCATCCCAACCGGCAGCAGGATGAGCCAGATATGGGTGGCTACCGTATTAAACCCCTGTGTAAATGCACTGATCATCAGGGGTGTTTTTCGAGTGGCAGGTGCGTCAGATGGAGCCATATTTACCCAAACTTGAATTTTACCATAAACACTTGTCCTCTCTTCTTGGCATGTGCCCTTGAGAAGGGTAAAATTCCTTTATGGAAGAACATCGGCATTTGCCGGATGGCAATCGTCTGAGTATTTTAATGGCGACCATTTTGATGGTTTATGCATTAACCCCCTTTATCCGGATTCCGACCATCGAATGGAATATCGTTTTACCCGGATTTATTTTCCCGATACGCTTGACCGCTTATGCTATCGTATCGTTTCTTGCAGCTATCATGGCGGCACTGGGAGCGGACTGGCTTCTGAGCGGTCATCCGCGAAAAGCGCGAAAACGATTGGTGCAGCATAGTTTTCTTCCAGCCTTAACTGCTTGGGTGATTGGCGTGCCGTTGGGAACGATTGCCTTGAGCCCTGAATGGTGGATCGTTTTTGGTCTGGGCGGCTTGCTCCTCAGTCTGGTATTAGCGGCTGAATACATTACTGTCGATGCGGATGATATCCGGCACGCGCCAGCCTCAGTCAGTTTGATAGCGGTTGCGTTTGCTTTATATTTGGTACTGGCAATCGCATTACGAGCATCCGGAGTAAGATTATTTTTGTTGTTGCCCGGTCTGGTGCTACCCATCAGCCTGGTCAGCCTGAGAGCCCTTCACCTGAGGGTGGGCGGCAAGTGGCGGTGGAGTTGGGCGATTGGTATTTCGGCCTTTACCGGACAATTGGGTCTGGCTTTGCATTACTGGCCGCTCAGTCCTCTGGCGTTTGGCTTGATCATCCTTGGCCCTGCTTTTGCTCTGACCAGTCTGGCTGTATCCATAGAAGAAAACCGTTCCTGGCAGGTAAAATGGATTGAGCCAGGTCTGATGTTGCTGGTGATCTGGGGCCTGGCATTTTTGGTAGGTTAGCCATACCTCCCAGGGCTGTGGTACGATACGGCGTCCGTAACGCTTGGAGGATGTGTGGGTTAATGTTAAGGAATTACAAATGACAGGAGTCTCTGGATGGAATTGCTTATCGTTATCGTGGTGTTGATCCTTTCATATCTGGCAGGTTCAATCCCGTCCGGATGGATCGTGGTGAAGATTGCCAATGGAAAAGATGTGCGAGAGATTGGAAGCGGAAGAACGGGAGGCACCAATGCGATGCGCGCGGCTGGTTTACTAGCCGGTGCTCTCACAGGAATATTGGATGCCTTCAAAGGCTATGCTACCTATTGGATCGTTGGATATTTTTCTCCAGAGGACGTTTGGCTGAGAGTGTTTGCCGCCCTTATGGCTGTGATTGGTCATAATTATTCGCTTTTTATGATGGTGAGGGACGAAAACGGGAAAATACAATTCGGCGGTGGCGCGGGCGGTGCAACCGTTTTTGGCGGAGCGATGGCGCTGTATGCAACTTCGGGCCTGATCATTTTCCCCTTGTCCGCATTGGTTTATATCTTTGTGGGATATGCTTCAGTGACCACGATGAGCATCGCATTATTTGCGGTAATAATTTTTTCCTACCGTGCGATTGGCGGATTGTCTCCCTGGCAATTCATCGTATATGGGTTGTTGGCAGAGTTGATCGTCGTGTGGGCCTTGCGGCCCAATATAAAACGACTACGGTTGGGCACCGAACGGGTGGTCGGGCTGAGAGCGTATTATCTAAAAAATAAAACTGCATTTTTGGCCAAACAGCAAAAAAATAGCTGTTGATCTTACTCGCGCTTCTGCCAGGTCCAATTTCTAGGAAATCCGGGAATCGCCCCAAAATTTCTGGGCTAACCCATGCAATATTATAGTTGAGGGGCCTCTTCTTGAGGCTCGGCCATTATTTGGCGAAAAAGTGCGCGGACATTTCTGCGATGCAACTCCGGCGCCAGTCCACCAAGATGCACCCGGCTCTTTCCGCAGGATTCGACATCGATCGCAGCCAGTGCTTCCTGAGGGTTGCGGCGGCGGGTGGCCGCACGGACAGCTTTGCGAATATTGGCCAGATATGTTAGGTTGTCTTTTGCGGCTTCATCAATCTCGCCTCGTAAAACAATTTCACCATGCCCCTGGACGATGTTTTCCAAGCCCATTTTTGAGATTTTCTTAATACTTGCCACCAAATCATCAATATCGCCATCCACGATGTATGGCAAGGGGAGAAAAGTATCGCCCGCAAACAATACCCGATCTTCTTCAACCAATACCGAAATGCCATCCGATGAATGACCTGGGGTGGGCATGAGGATCAGATTCTTTTTTCCCACTCGTAAGGACAAGACCCCCTGTTCAAATGTTAATTGCGGCATGATCAATTTTATCTGTTTAAATGCCTGATTTTGATGGCGGGCTGATTCCAGCGAAGCCTGTCCGCGATCCATCATTATCCTGCGACATTGTGTGTGGGCGATAATGGTTGCGCCGGGGAAAAAGCAGTTTCCCCAGGAATGATCCGCATGGTAATGTGTATTGACCACATAACGGAGCGGAACCGCCAGCTCTTCCTCAATGAAAGCCCGCATGGCTAGCGTTTCTTCAGGCAAGGCCAACGTGTCAATCGCAACCGCCCATTGTGGGCCGGTTACCACCCCTGCGGTTACCTGTGCATAAACATCGCTCTGAAACCAATACACATTATCTGAAACCCGTTCCCGTTGCATCCAAACCTTCCTGAAAATTTTATCAGTTTCATAGAATAGCATAAAATATGCGAAAAGTCAAAAATGATCATTTTGAGGTTAGGAATTATGGTAGAATTTTTTAGTCATTGTGAAGGTTAACCAACAAAGGAGAAGAAAATGAAACGCTCAGGTTATTTTGTTTTCATGGCGCTCATGCTGCTTGCATTGTTTGTTACAGCATGCCAACCACAGGCCCAAAAGGTACGCGTTGCGACAGACGCCACCTGGCCCCCATTTGAAGTGATCGATGAAGGAAGCAAACAGCCGATTGGTTTTGACATCGATCTAATGACCAAGATAGCCGAGAAAGGCGGATTCGAAGTTGAATTTATCAATGCTCCCTTCGATTCTGTCCTGGCTGGCGTGGCGCAATGCCAATATGATGCTGCCATTTCGGCAATCACCATCACGGAAGAGAGAAAACAATCGATGGCCTTTTCTGACCCCTACTTTGCCGCCGGTCAGATGATCACTGTGCATTTCGAAAATACCGACATCATGAGCAAGGAAGATCTGGCTGGAAAGAAATTAGGCGCGCAGATTGGAACAACTGGCGAAATCGAAGCGCAGGCCATCCCGAATGTGGACTACAAAGGATACGACTCTGTCGATCTGGCTTTCCTGGATGTGATGAACCGCCAGCGCGATGCAGTTATTTCTGATGGTCCGCTGGCCATCGGGTATGTTGGCAAGAATCCTGACAAATTGAAAATTGTTGGGACTGCATTCACGGATGAGAATTATGGGGTAGCGGTTTGCAATAAGAACACAGACCTTCTGGCAAAGATCAATCGTGGCTTGGCTGCTGCCAAAGCTGAAGGTTTTATTGATCAACTCACTCAAAAATGGCTGGTTGAGCAATAAATCAGAAAGTAAACAAAGAAAACAAAGATGACAGAGAAAACGCCCAGCTTATATGACTGGGCGTTTTCTTGTCAAAATCGCAACGAGAGACAGCTTAAACCGCCGTCCAGTTTCTGGTATTCAGAAACGTCCAGGTTTTCAGTCTGATAACCGAGGGCGTTTAGTTGGGTGGTCAAAGTGGGGCAATGACTTGGTAGGAAAATACAATCATTCACGCGAATACAATTGGCCGCAAAGGCTTCTTCGGGCGCCACCACGATGGGGTGAAAACGGCTGAACTCAGGTCGCTGTGCATAATCTTGAGTGACCACAAGGCGTCCTTCACCGATGTAGGCGATCGAGGTCTTGAGGTGCAAGGCGCGATCTCGTGGTGATAGCGGAACCAATGTTGAGTCATATCCTTCTGACTTCAATATTGCAGCTAGTTGTCTTGCGCCTTCCGGGTTGGTTCGCGCAGATATCCCTATCAGAAAATGGTCGTCCGCTTCACAGATATCGCCGCCATCCAACGTGCCGGGAGATTCAATGTGCTCGATTCTCTCGAAGTATTGGGAAAGAAGCGGTGTAATGAAGGCCACCTCTCCTTTACGGCTGTCAGCGCCCGGTATGGTCAACACGGCTGTTGTGTGAGTCAGAACAGCAGTATCCTCAACAAAAGTGGAATCGGGGTGATCTGGATCTGCCTCCATTACAATTACTTCCACACCGCGACGAGTCAAAGCATCCCGATAAGCGGCATGTTGTCTCAGTGCCAGCGGGTGATCAGGCGCTCCCAATCCAGCCGTACTAAGGCCGTATATAAATGACGCCGCCGGGGGCTTGACAATTGCTTTTGTAAATTTGCGATTTTCCATCTATAAAACTTTGCTCAGAAAGGCTTTGGTTCGTTCGTGGCTTGGGCTATTAAAGAGAATATCTGGAGGAGCTTCTTCTATGATCTGCCCATTGTCCATCAGGATGGCGCGGTTGGCAGCCGCGCGCGCGAAGCCAATCTCATGGGAGACAACAACCATGGTCATGCCTTCTCGGGCAAGCTTCAGCATCACATCCAGAACCTCCTGGATCATTTCGGGATCCAAAGCGCTGGTGGGTTCGTCGAATAACATGATCTTAGGGTTCATGGCCAAAGCACGAGCAATGGCAACCCTTTGTTGCTGGCCTCCGGATAGCTGGGAAGGAAAAACATCCTCTTTTTCGGGGATACCTACTTTTACCAGAAGGTCTCGGGCAACCCTTTCGGCTTCCGGGCGAGGGCGTTTTCGAACAATCATTTGAGCCAGGGTGATGTTTTCAATGACTGTAAGGTGGGGGAACAGGTTGAATTGTTGGAATACCATGCCGACCTCGGTTCGGACGGCATTAATATTCTCGGCACTGTCCAATGGAATATCATCCACCACAATGCTACCCAGATCGAATTCTTCCAAACGATTGATGCAGCGCAATAAAGTGGATTTTCCTGAGCCCGAGGGGCCAATGATCACCACCACTTCCCCGCGCTCAATATCCAGGCTGACACCACGCAAAGCCTCAACCGCACCAAATGACTTGACAATATTTTTTATCTGGATGATGGGGGCCATGTTATTTTTCCATCCTTGTTCTTCGTTCAATGTGAGAGACGAGCCGGGCTGTTAATAGTGTCATCACCAGGTAAAGTAACGCCACCATGGACCAGGTTTCAATCGGGTTAAAGTTTTTGGACATGAACTCTCTGCCCCGGCGAGTCATATCAGCCACTGCGACGATACTCACCAGAGACGAATCTTTCAGCAGGGAGATGAACTCATTCCCAACCGGCGGCAGGATGACACGGACGGCCTGGGGAAGAATCACGAAGCGCATGGACTGAGCATAAGTCATCCCAAGGCTGCGCGCCGCTTCCATTTGACCTTTGTGAATGCTTTGAATGCCAGCCCGATATATCTCACTCATGTAGGCTGCGTAGCAGAAAGTTAACCCGACCACAGCCATCAGAATAGCGTCTGCGCGGTAATATTTCAAAGCTTCAATATTGGCACGATTACCGATATCCTGGATGATGGAAGGCACTGCAAAATACCAGAACAGCAACTGAACGAGCAGGGGAATTCCTCGGATCACTTCGACGTAGACGGTTGATATCCCGCTGATAATTTTGTTCCTGGATAAACGCATCAAGGCAGTGAGCAAGCCTGCAAATAAGGTCAATAAAAAGGACACAATGGTGGTGAAGATCGTAACCAGAATCCCATTATTGAAGGATAAACCAAAATTATTCTCAAAGTCCGTCATGAACTTGAGGATTTTCAGATAAGGATCTGGTTTGGTAATGATCATGATCAGCAAGAGAACAGCGACAAAAACGACCAACAACCACCACCGGTCCATCGCAGCCAGCCTGGCTGCCCAGCCTGAATTTGCTATTCCAGGCGAGGAAGATTTAGAATTTACTTGCTCGTTCATGCGTGGTTTTGATTTCTCCTCTTAGCCCAAAAATTAATGAGAGAAATTATATCATTTGTTCGAAAAGTAGCTTTCTTAATATTTTTAAGGCTTATGTTAAAATAAACCCTGAAAAACTCATTCGTTCGGTTGGATTTTGTTTTGTTATGATTTCCACACTTTTCCAAATTTCACAACCCATTACCCTCTTTGTGGGGGCGCTTCTCTATGGATTGGGAGTTGGAATCGGTAAGTATCTGGGAGTCCAGATTGACTGGGAAGCGTACATCCTGGGGCAGGTGTGTGTAACCATGCTCCAATTATCCAGTTTTTATCTGAAGGCAACTTATGATTTGCCGGATGAGCGTGAGCGCTCTCGCCCTTTGGTAGGAAATAATACAGAAACGAGCCTAACCAGGACAAAGATGTTGCTGGTTTCCTACACAACCATGACCATTGGCGCGGTCTTTACCGTGCTGCTATTCACCAATCGATTGGTCAACGCGCCGGTTTTCACCATCCTTGGGTCCTCCTTCGTTGTAGTATTTCTCTATGCAGTACCGCCTTTCCGTTTGGTCGACTCTGGATATGGCGAATTGGTCACCTCATTTTTGGTTGCCAATATGATTCCCGGTTTTGGATTTCTGCTTCAAACCGGTGAATTTCACCGCCTGCTGCCAATGATAACGTTTCCCTTGACTTTGCTTTACCTGGCGATGGAGTTGGCCTTGTCATTGGAAAAATTTGAAATAAATCCTAACCCTCGAGTCAAAAGCTTAATGTTCAGACTTGGATGGCAGAATGGGATGCTCATTCACAATGCCCTCATTTTCATCGCCTATTTGTTGATCATTACGGCGGGTTTTCTGGGACTACCTTTGGGGCTTGTCGTTCCAGGCTTGCTCTCTCTGCCAATTGGCATGTTCCAAATATGGCAAATCAGCCAGATCAATGCAGGCGCCAAGCCGCGTTGGAAATTATTACGTCTGACCGCCATTGCCCTGGTTGCTTTGAGCGCATATCTGCTCGGTTATGCTCTATGGGTTCGTTGAGCCATGCCTGAATTTCTCACACTCATTTCTCCAGATCGCGCTCGAGAAATATTTCTGTCCAATCTTCTCGAGAAAGCGATTCCTTATGAACAGGTTGATTCTAGAGAAGCGTTAGGTCGCACCCTTGCTAAAAAAATTGTTGCGCCGCACCCTCTACCGCCATTTACTCGTTCCAGTGTGGATGGTTATGCGGTGAGGGCAGAAGATACCTATGGGGCAGGCGATTCCATGCCGACTTATTTACTCGTGGTCGGTGAAATACCCATGGGGACAAAACCAGGAAAGAATTTATCAGATCAACAGTGCATGTTAATTCACACCGGGGGAATGCTGCCAGAAGGTGCCAACGCGGTGGTGATGTTGGAAAATGCGCAACATACCAGAGGTGATGAGATTGAAGTATACCGTCCGGTTGCACCAGGCGAGAATTTAATATTCGAAGGAGAAGACATTCATCCAGGCGAGGTCGTGCTTGAACCAGGGGTTGTCATCCGTCCGGCTGAGATTGGCGGATTGATGGCGCTGGGTATCTCACAAATCAAGGTGGCAGCAAGGCCACGAATCGGTATCATCTCAAGTGGGGACGAAGTCGTCCGACCTGAGAATGAGCCTTCGCCTGGCCAGGTGCGTGATGTTAATACCTATACGCTCTCGGCACTGGTGCGAGAACAGGGGGCAGAGCCAATCCAGTATGGCATCATTCCGGATTGGAAAGAAGCGCTGCGGGAGACCGTGAAAATCGCATTACGCGACAATGATGCGGTGGTGATCACCGCTGGTAGCTCGGCAAGTTCACGCGATCTGACATCAGAAGTGATTGGAGAAATGGGACCGCCAGGTGTTTTGATCCATGGGGTTAATTTGCGCCCGGGTAAACCGACCATCCTTGCGGTCTGCTCAGGAAAAGCGGTGGTCGGCTTGCCGGGGAATCCGGTTAGCGCGATGGTGGCGGCACGGTTGTTCGTTTTGCCTTTGATCAGCAAACTTTTGGGAAGAAGAGAGGAAGGTAAGAAACCTGGGATCACTGCTCGACTGGTAACCAACATGGCATCTCAGGCGGGAAGGGAGGATTGGATCCCGGTGCGGTTGGTGAAATCGAAGGACGGATACCTTGCTGAGCCGACCCTGTCAAAAAGCAACTTGATTTTTTCACTGGTCCGTGCAGATGGGCTGGTATGTATTGCGGAAGATGATACCGGCTTGGAAGCCGGACACACCGTTACGGTTTATTTGCTGTAGGATGTGATGACGATTTATCTACAGGATATACCTCTGGAGAAGGCGATTCAAGTGTTTGAAGATGCCTTGAATGATGCCGGGTTGGGCGGTGTGATTGGGAGAGAGATCATTGCGCTGGATGAGAAAGGAATGGGGCGAACACTGTCCGAACCTGTGTGGGCGAAAATTTGCTCTCCGCATTATCATGCCTCAGCGATGGATGGATTTGCGATCCACGCCGAGGACAGCCAGTTTGCGGCGCCAACTCGTCCGGTGGATTTGCGTGTAGGTGAAAAAGCCCAGTATTTGGATACAGGTGATCCACTTCCTTCCTGGGCGGATGCAGTCGTCCCAATCGAAGAGGTTGAGCCGTTGGACCTTAGCGGACAATATGCAGAAAATATTCGCGCACCGCATATCATCCGTTTGCGTGCTGCGTTAACTCCGTGGATGCATGTGCGACCAATGGGTGAAGATTTGGTCGCCTCGCAATTGGTGTTGGTTTCGGGAACAGTCTTATCTGCGTATGAGCTCGGTGCGGCTGCAGCCAGCGGGAATGATCGCCTGGTGGTGAGCAGGCGTCCGCGGGTAGCCATCCTACCGACCGGAAACGAGTTGGTTGCATTTGGAAATGAGTTAAAACCAGGAGATATCCCGGAATACAATTCAATTCTATTAGCAGCGCAAATTGAATCGTGGGGTGCTGAGGCGGTACGTTGTCCGATCCATCCAGACGATTTTCAAAGTTTATGTGAAACGGTGAGCGAACTTGCCAACCAATACGATTTGGTCTTGATCAACGCTGGTTCATCGGCTGGATCAGAAGATTATACTTCCCGGGTCATCAAGGCGCTGGGCAAGGTTCTGGTGCACGGCGTGGCGGTTCGTCCTGGTCATCCGGTTATTCTGGGTTTGCTCAATTGTGTGAATGAAGGCTGTGTGCCGGTGATCGGTGTTCCGGGATTCCCAGTTTCGGCTGCCTTGACGCTAGAAATTTTTGTTAGGCCAATCATCTTCAGATGGTTGGGACGCAAACCGGAAAAACCTAAAGAGACAATGGCAGTGCTTACCGGGAAAGTGGTTTCTCCGGCGGGTGATGACGATTTTCTGCGTGTCATCCTCGGAAAAGTTGGTGAGAGAGTTATTGCGGCGCCATTACCACGAGCTTCTGGCGCAATCACCTCCTTATCTAGGGCAGATGGGATCACGATCATCCCACGCGGTGTGCAAGGCTTGGAGGCAGGCGCACGCGTGAACGTGAGACTGTTGCGAGAAAGTGTGGATATTGAGGCGACCATTTTCATGATTGGCTCGCATGACCTGACACTTGATCTGCTGGCGGAATTTCTGGCGCCGGTCAATCGAAGACTTGTTTCCAGCAACACCGGCAGCCAGGGTGGCTTGATTGCCATCCAAAGGGGTGAAGCTCATTTGACAGGTTGTCATTTGTTTGATCCACTCACCGGTCAATACAATTTGCCATTTCTTAAACAATACCTGCCCAATACCCCTGTGCGCGTAGTTGGCTGGGTCAGACGTGAGCAGGGTTTGATGGTTGCCAAAGGAAATCCTCAGGGAATTCAATCGCTGGGTGATCTGGCTAGAAATGATCTACGTTTCGTCAACCGTCAGAAGGGATCCGGAACGAGGTTGTTGCTCGATTACCATCTTGGTTTGCTGGGTTTATCCCCAAAGCAAATCCATGGATACCGACAAGAAGAATACACACATTTGGGCGTGGCTGTTGCGGTGGCGTCTGGACGGGCAGAAGTTGGGCTGGGCATCCGGGCAGCTGCGCAAGTTTTGGATTTAGATTTTATTCCTGTGGATACAGAGCAATACGATTTGGTGATCCCGGATAGATATTTTTCTGATGCTCATCTGGCACCCATCCTTGAGCTGACTCAGGATCGGCGCTTCCGCTCCGAGATTTCAAAATTACCAGGATATGACATAACTCCCATGGGAACCATTCGTCAATGAAAAGGAAACTAACATGAAAGAAAAAAAAATAAGCGAAGATTGGCTGGCGACTATCATCGGCTTGGCAATCATCATTCTGGCGATCTTGGGACTCCTCAGCCCCAAAATTTTTGCTTTCTAAGAAATGAAGGAAATTATCCATGGAAGAATCTGAGCGTTTACAATCCAAGAGTCTGAAAATTCTGAGGTTCCTGGCCGGGCTTGGGCTAGTAGTCCTGCTCGCTTTTTTGGCGCGCTGGTTGAAACTTCAGGTGTACGCTTTCCAATTGCCATTTGGAATTCCCGGAAAGGTGTTGGAATATCCTTTATGGGCGGCGATGATTGGGATCATGGCCAACATTATATTGAAAATGGTCAGGGTGCATCAATGGCTAAGCCCGGGTTTTCGTACTGAGTTGTTCCTGAAAATAGGTCTCGTCCTGCTGGGAGCCACGATCAGCTTCAAGACGATTGTCACGGCTGCAGGAGGGGCGATTTTACAGGCTTTATTAATGGTAACGATTGTCTATTTCTTTGCCTGGTGGCTGGGAGGAAAATTCAAATTACCGGACACTTTTCGGGCGGTGATGGCATCGGCTGTTTCAGTTTGCGGTGTATCCGCGGCCATCGCAAGCGCCGGTTCGGTCCACGCAAAAAAAGAAGAAGTGACCTATATAACCACTCTGGTTATCTTTACTGCGCTTCCATTGATGGTACTCGCACCCCTTGTTGCTGGTTGGTTAAATATGCCTGATGCCGTGGCAGGCGCATGGTTTGGAGGTAATATTGATACAACCGCCGCGGTCGTGGGAGCCGGGACGATCTACGGGGAGACAGCACAGAAAATTGCCAGTATCGTGAAGCAAGCGCAGAACACACTCATCGGAGTGGTCGCATTTTTGCTGGCAATTTATTTTGCCACAGTGGTGGAGGGTAAAAAGGAAAAACCTAGTCCCAAGATGATCTGGCAGCGTTTCCCAAAATTTGTGCTTGGTTTTATCGTTGCCTCGTTGATTGTCACAGCCGGAATGATCCCGAAAGAAACCGGCATAACTATCGCGGCGATTAAGGATTGGTTTTTTTGCCTGGCCTTTGTCAGCATGGGTTTGGAATTATCCAGTGACGGATTTAAATCCATTGGCTGGCGTCCGGTAGCAGTTTATTTGATCATCACTGTATTTAACACCTTATTGGCCTTGGGGCTTGCCTACGGAATTTTTGGGTGGCTATTGCCGCCGAGTATTTGATTGGTTGTACAAGGTTTAGACAAGTTTTGTATATACCTGGCGTTTTAAATCTTGTAAAATAATGGAAAATTACAAGGAGTCAACCATGTCAATTTCCGCCAATCAAAAAGCACCTTTATTTGAATTAAGTGATCAGTCGGGCGAGATGCGTAAATTGTCAGATTTCCGCGGGAAACACGTTGTCTTGTATTTTTATCCCAAAGATGATACGCCTGGCTGCACGGTGGAGGCTTGCAGTTTTCGTGACGGTTATGCTGATTATAAGAAGCGAGGTGTGATTGTTCTGGGAGTCAGTCCCGATTCGACCAAATCACACGCCAAGTTTGCCAGTAAATATGAATTGCCATTTATCTTATTATCCGATCCAGAGCACAAAGTTTGTGAAGCTTATGGCGTTTGGGGCAGGAAGAAGTTCATGGGCAAAGAATATGATGGCGTGTTTCGCACCACCTTCCTGATTGGTCCGGAGGGCGATATTCTGAGAGTGTTCGAAAATGTCAAGCCGGAAGGTCACGCAGAAGGGGTTTTGTCTGCTATTCAGGCTTGAACCTTAGTTGTTATAACGGTGTTCCTCCAGCGTTCTATTATTGAACATGGACCAGGACTTTTCCCCGCTCCCAGAGTTGTTCCAATTGGTAATAATCGCGCTGGTCGGGTGAAAAGATATGCACAACAATATCTCCGAGGTCAGCCACCACCCAACCGGTATAGGCTCTACCTTGAATTTTGGCCACCTGTTTCATTTCGTGTGCAGCCTCAGCGACAGCTTTGGCCAGACTGTCTATTAAACGATCGCTGCTTCCCGAGCAAATAATAAAAAAGTCTGTAAAAGATGCGATTTCGTGAATATCCAATAATAGAATGTCTTCGGCGATTTTCTCTTCTAAAACATCAACCAATTTTCTGGCAAATTGAATAGTATCCAGCTTTCACCTCAAATAAAATGGGCTTGTGTTGGAAATTTTAACATAGATTACTTATTCAGACAATTTTAGGTTGTATAAACAGGTGTATTCAGCACCGGTCGGTTTTAGTACGCTGCTAAAAAACGAAATATGAGTCACCTCTACATGGCCTAGAAGTCCGACAGAAAACTGGGTTAATAACGCGCTGATGTGCTTCATGTCCTCGTGACTCGCGTGTTGTAACACTCGCCCCACGGTTAGATGCGGAGAAAAGGGGCGTTCTTCTCTGGGGATTCCAATCTCCGAAGCGGCTGTTTCAACAATACTGTACACGTTTTTTAGGGTATCAGGGGCCTCAACCCCAATCCAGATCACGCGCGGGCGGTTCTTATTGGGATAAACGCCCCAGCCCCTTACAGCAAATGAAAATGACGGTGTTTTTGCCAGGGGTCGTTCAATCTGGTTTGCCAGATGTTTACATTTTTCTTCCGGAATATCGCCTAAAAATTTTACCGTTAGGTGGATGTTCCTGGCAGGCACCCAACGGACACCTTGTGTGACTTTATTGGCCAGTTGGCGGACATGAGTGTCAATCTTCGACGAAACCAGGGGTGATAATTCTATGGCAATAAAGGACCGCATGTTGTACTCCCAATCGGATATGACTGGCAGTATAAAAACCAAGTTGAAGATTGTCAAGCGAAGTCGGTTTCATTGTTATAATAAAAGAAGTTATTGTTGATTGGCATCGTTATTGCATGGATCAATAAAAAATATTAGTATCAGACATAAATGGCAAACGAAACCATCCTGGTAGTTGACGATAGCCTCGAAATTGTCCAATTCCTAAAACAATATGTTCTGCTGCCTGCAGGATATACTGTGTTAACTGCGTCAGATGGCCAGAACGGTCTGGATACAGCAGTTGCACAAAATCCGGATTTAATCATGCTGGATATGAGTATGCCACGGATGAATGGGTTGCAGATGCTGGTAGCTTTAAGACAATCAGCCTGCAAAGCCCCGGTTATATTCATGACCTTACATGGTTCTGAAAGTATCGCGGTGGAAGTATTTCGACTTGGGGTGAAAGATTATTTGGTCAAACCCTTTACGGTTGATGAAGTGAAATCATCCATCGATCGGGCACTTCAAGAGACTCGTCTTGCCAGAGAAAAAGAGGATCTGACCCGTGAGGTGGTTGCTGCGGATACTGTGCGTCGCACGGTGATCACCCTTTCGCATTACCTGAATAATAATTTAATGGTGGTGCAGGCCGGATTAACGTTAATCCACGAAGCATTTCAAAAGCGCGAATTTGAGCTGCCTTTGCTTCCCAAAATTCTACAAGACAGCCTGGCGAGTGTCAGACAGATTGGCGCAGTGATGCGAGTGATGCAACAAATCACCAAGGTGGAATACACGGAATACCAGGGGAAAACCAAAATGATCGATATCGAGGCTGCCTTGCGTGAAGAGCTTAAGCATTCCTCTTGACTGCCCTGTACACCCGTTTTTTTTTATGGTATAAAAAAAACACCCTGCTATGTTCGTGATGCTGCTCTTCCGGTTTTGAGCCAACACCAATAAAAAGGGTTCCTTATCTGCAATAGTTATACGATAGGCTTGAGCCAAGGTGTACCTGTTGAGGCGGAACCCAACCTGCGCAAGCAGGTTCAAAATCTTGCAGCACACGGCATGGTGGGGATTTTCTTATGAATGATGTTTTTTTTGAAATCCCGGATCGCAGACAAAGTGACAGCATCAAATGGCGGTACTTCCCTGCGGATGTGCTCCCGATGTGGGTGGCTGATATGGATTTTCTGTCACCCCAAGCGGTGCTAGAGGCATTACACCAAAGGGTGGCTCACGGGATTTTTGGATATGCTTCTGAACCCCCAGAATTGCGCGAGATTCTGGTCGAACGGATGAAAAAAAGCTTCGCCTGGGATATCAAAGCTGAGGACATTGTATTGTTACCAGGTGTAGTCCTGGGTTTTAATCTGGCTTGCCACGCATTTGCTGAGCCCGGAATGGAGTATGTGATCCAAACCCCGGTTTATGGGCCGTTTTTCGGCGTGGCGAATAACACTGGGCTGACCTGTAAGGAAATACCATTGGTCAGCGATGAGCAGTCTGGTTATGCAATTGACATGCAGGCTTTCGAGGAAGGATTTACAGACCGAACAAGAGTATTCCTGATGTGCAATCCACATAATCCAGTAGGACGAGTCTTCCGACGGGATGAGCTTTTGAAAATGGCTGAAGAGTGCGTCCGAAATAATACGATTATTTGCTCGGATGAAATCCATTGTGATTTGGTTTTTCGCGGCGCTGCGCATATACCCATCGCCAGCCTGTCGCCTGAAATTGGACAGCGCACGGTCACGCTTATGGCTCCCAGCAAAACCTATAATATTGCTGGATTGGACTGTTCATTTGCGATCATTCAGAATCCTGAGTTGCGCAAGCAATTCCTGGCTGCACGGCGGGGATTGGTGGGTGGGGTGAACCTGCTTGGATTGACCGCGGCATTAGCGGCGATTCGAGATGGGAATGGTTGGTTGGCAAGGGTTGTCGCTTATCTCGAGGAAAACCGTGATCTCCTCTATGACTATGTCCGAGACCATCTGCACGGAATCAAGATGTTTTTGCCGGAGGCGACTTATCTGGCATGGTTGGATTGCCGACATTCTGCTATTCAGGGTAAGCCGGCAGCATTTTTTCTAGAAAAGGCGCGAGTAGCCATGAACGAAGGTGATTGGTTTGGAAATCCCGGAAAAGGATTCGTGCGGATCAATTTTGGGTGCCCTCGATCTCAGCTCATTGCAGCGCTGGATCGTATGCGGACCGCCCTGGAAGAATTAACAGGGGTTTAGCGGTTTCTTCAACTGAGACGATGGTCCATGACACTACAGAACAAGGCAAATATCTCGTGCGCAGTTTTAACGGGGTTGGGGATCCTTGTTTTATTTCTGCTCGTGCTTAGCCCGTTCCTTCTTCGAGGACTAGGCGCTTATTTGATTGTGTCTGATCCGCTTGAGGTCTCACAGGCTGTGGTCAGCCTCAGTGGGGATATATCACGGGTGGAAGAAACTGTGCGTTACATCCGTGAGGATTATGCTGACTGGTTGATTCTGACCGAGACCGATGAGCCGTCCAGCAACCCAGAAGCGCCGGATACGAATTCGACCATGGAAAAACGAAAGCAAGCCCTGGCTGAAGGTGTACCCGAAGGGGACATACTGGTCACACAGGATAAGACTGACAGCACATACGATGAAGCTGTGGCGGTACGCGCTTTGATGGAGAGCCATTATTTAACCTCGTGCATTGTTGTTACCGATCCTTTTCATGCACGCAGAACCAGGATGGTTTTTGCTGATGTATTTCGAAACTCGGGTATTCGGGTAATTGTGCGACCTGTCTCCGCCCACTGGTATCAACCGAAGACCTGGTATCTTTCAAGCAAGGGATGGTCTACCACATTGCTGGAATTTACCAAACTGGCGGCTTACAGAACTGGAATACGCAGATAGATAAATCGAGCCAATCGTGATCGTCAACTAAAAAGCAATATAATCATTTCAATGGACGCAAAAGATCGTGAGGTTGTTTTCTTCCAGGTTGTCCTTCCTTTTCTGATCGCATTGATTTTGCGAATCTCATACCTTCCATGGGATGAAAGTCTGGCATTATCGAAAGCCCGCATGGCTGAAGTCAATCATCAACCGGCTGAGGCGATTAAACAATTATCCCAAGCCATGAAATTCAACCCTGACCGGATTGACTTGTGGCGCAGGCTGGCTGAGATGAATGTCCGTATGAAGGATTATCCGGCTGCTATTCAAGCTTATCGCGAGATTGAACTGCGCAATGCCATGACAACGGGGGACGTTCTTGCCCTGGCAAACGCCCATGTCGCCGTCAATGATATAAACCGGGCAATTGATTTGTGGAATCAGTTATGGCAGGTGCCTTCACCACCTGAGGAAGCATATCGAAACGTGTATGAAGTATATCTTCATGCAGGACAATTTTCAAAGGCTGCTGCAGCATTGGAGCAGTGGCTGAAAACCTATCCACAACGTCCTGACCTCGCATTTGACCTTGGCGTAATCTATTTCGTCGAAAATCCATCACGAGCCTGGCCTGTCTTTGATCAAGCCGCCAGGCTATCACCTGTTTATGGCGCGTTAGTCGAAACAATCAAACATAAATCATTATTAAGCTTTCAGACACCAGATGAGGGGTACAGGCTGGTATTGGCCGGGAGAATACTTGGAAATATTGGGCGTTGGGATCTGGCGTATTGGGCTTTTAAGCAGGCAGTGGCGCAGAATCCAGACTACCCCACCGCGTGGGCATTTTTAGGCGAGGCGAGTCAACGGCAAGGACAAGATGGATTACCATACCTTGAAAAAGCATTACAGCTTGACCCGCATTCTCATATTGCTCAGGCATTAATGGGAATTTACTGGAATCGGCAAGGGCGGTCCGAAATGGCTTATATTTTCTTGTCAAGTATTGTGGAGGAGGAACCTGATCAGGCAATATGGCACGCGGAATTTGCCAATGTATTGACAGGGTTGGGGAATTTTGATCAAGCGTATCAGCATTTCAAAAAAGCAGTGGAATTGGAACCGCGAAACGCCGAATTTATCCGAATTTTGGTTGATTTCTGCGTTGAGTATAACTACAGGATCGTAGACGTGGCGATCCCGACCGTTCGTGAAGCGTTGCTGATGTTTCCCCAAGATGCCGTCTTATTGGACAGCATGTGCTGGGCGCTTTTTGCCAACGGGGATTTGAATAGCGCGGAGCGGTTTTGTCTGCGGGCAATACAAAAGGATGAGGGCTACTCGCGGGCACACTACCATTTAGGGCAGGTATACCTGCAAATGCGCAATCATCCCCAAGCATACACCCATTTGAATCGCGCTTACCGGTCGGCAGGCAAAAATGATGATGTCAGGTTTTTTTCCGAAAGATTATTACGGAGATATTTTTGGGGAGGATTATGATATCCGTCCGTCATATCTGTACCTTGTTGTTGATTGCTGGCTGCTGGACATCAGGAGCGGGTTGTGGTGTGATTTCGCGGATCGAGCAAAAAATTAGCCGAGGTATTCTGTTTCAGGATACATTTGACTCCCCACATTCTGGTTGGATCCCGTACAGTGATGCTCAGGGATCACAAATAATTTATCTCTCTGAGGGTTTATTTGCTCGGGTGAACGAACCCTTCCGTAATCTACTAGCCACCCCCGGCAGGACTTACGCCGACGCTCAAATTCAAGTGGATATTACCCGGTTAACGGGCGAGGACGACAACTTGATGGGTATCATCTGCCGTTATCAGAATGCAAAAAATTACTATGCTTTTTTGATCAGTAGTGACGGCTACTATGGCATTGCGCTGGTGCAAGAAGGAATCATGAAACTTCTGCATGGTGATAAATTATCATATTCGCCTGATATTCAACAAGGGCTGGCAAATAATCGACTGCACGTCAGTTGTTCTGGAACGAAATTGTCCTTAAAGGTTCACGGCCACACTCTGGCAGAGGTCGAAGATCATACATTTCGAAAAGGCGAAGTTGGTATAATCGTTGGGTCATACGCTTCACCGGGCATCGAAATACTTTTTGATAATTTTATTGTTAGCCGACCTTGAGGTTTACTATGAAGGTTTATCTGGATAGTGTGGGATGTCGTCTTAATCAAAGTGAAATTGAAAAAATCGGGTGGAAATTCAAGATTCTTGGGCATCATCTCGTTGATACTCCGCATCAAGCCGATGTGAGCGTGATTAATACCTGTGCGGTAACAGGCAAAGCGGCGTCTGATTCGCGCCAGAAGGCAAGACAGGCTTTTCGCGCTGGCAGTAAGCGCGTCATTATTACTGGTTGTTGGGTGACGATGGAACCTGAGGCGGCGAGTGCATTACTGGAGAATATCTTGATATATCCCAATCACCGTAAAGATGATTTGGTGGTTGATTTTTTGGGCGTTGCCAGCAGAGAAACAAGACTGACACCCCCGAAGCGCGAGCCGTTACCGGGCAACCGACAGCGGACGCGGGCGTTCATCAAGGTGCAAGAAGGCTGCGATAATTTTTGCACATTTTGCATTACACGAATCCTACGTGGTCCATCAACATCCATGCCATTGGAGGTGATTCTGGACGATATTCGAGCCGCGACCACCGGAGGTGTCAAAGAAATAGTTCTCTGCGGAGTGCATCTGGGTTCCTGGGGTCAAGACAGCAGTCCAAAATCATCTCTTCAGGATTTGATTCAAACCATTTTAAGGGAAACAGATATCACTCGATTGCGGCTTTCGTCGATGGAGCCGTGGGATATCAGTTATGAATTAATTGATCTCTGGCATGATCAGCGCATGTGCAGGCACTTGCATTTACCACTTCAATCGGGTTGTGATGAGACCCTTAAGCGTATGGGGCGGAAGACCAACCAGGCAGCCTTCTCCCGGTTGGTGAGGAAATTGCGGGAGGAAATTTCTGATTTGGCGATAACCACGGATATCATTGTTGGATTTCCTGGAGAAACTGACCAGGAATTTTCGCAGAGTGTCTTATTTGCGCAAGAAATGGATTTTGCGCTGGCGCATGTTTTTGTTTACTCGCCTCGATCGGGCACAGCTGCCGAACAAATGTCAGGTCAAGTTCCTTCAAACATCCGCCATCAACGCAGCAGAATGATGCGAGAGGCATTGGCGCAAAATGCTATCGAATTCCGAATGCATTTTATCCACACGACATGTACCGTGCTATGGGAAAGCGCAGATGCTATGCCGGATGGAAGATGGAGGATGTCAGGTTTGACAGATAATTATTTGCGAGTTGATGCATTTTCTGAAGAGAACCGATGGAACCAAATAGATCGAGTGAGGTTGGAAAACCTGAGCGCCTCAAAAATTTATGGGTCAATCCTTGCTGCACCGCGCTTTGGTTCGTAGTATAATTTCTAGCTTGTGATGTTTTGGTGATCTTAAGTATTATATTCATCAGAATTATAAAAACCTGATGTTGAGAAAGGAAGTATGAAGATTATTGTGGTTGGTTGTGGCAGGTTGGGTACCGAGCTGGCTTATGGTTTGTATCAGTTGGGCCACGATGTTGCGGTGATTGACAATGTGGCTGCTGCGTTCCATTCACTGCCGGCTGACTTCAAAGGCCGTCTGCATGAAGGCGACGCGATGACTCAGGAAGTCTTGAGTCGAGCAGGCATACAATCTGCAGACGCTCTGGCCGCTGTGACCAATTCGGATGCACTTAACATGATTGTGGGTCATGTCGCCCGAACAGTGTTTCATATCCCTCGCGTGGTAGCGCGAAATTTTGATCCCAGCCTGCGAGAATTGTTCGAATCATTTGGGTTGCAGGTGATCAGCTCAACTACCTGGGGCGCACAAAGGCTTGAGGAGATGATTGTGCATCCTGAAGTGCATGTCGTTTTCTCTGCAGGCAACGGTGAAGTTGAGATCTATGAGTTTGCGGTTCCACCGTCATGGGATGGACGTAAAATTTCTGACCTGATCACGTGTGATAACTGCATGGTGATCGCCTTAACACGTGTTGGGAAAGCTGTGCTTCCGAATCCTGATACATTATTAATGTCTGGTGATATCCTTCACGTTAGCGCCACCAATGAAGGTGTTGAGCAAGTTCGCAAAGCGCTGATACAATAAGGGAGAGTTTAAAATGTTGGTGATTATTGCAGGTGCTGGTCGAACAGGGGCTCAATTAGCCAGGTTGTTGCTTTCTCAAGAACATGAAGTTCATATTATCGAACATCGCCGAGAAGTATTAGCCAGGATTCACCGTGAGCTGCCATCTGAAATTGTATATGAGGGCAATCCGATCGATCCCACCGTGTTGGAACGGGCGGGAATCAGTTCGGCAGAAGTGATTGCCGCATGCACAACAAGTGATGCTGATAACCTGGTGATTTGTTATGTTGCGCGTTGCTGTTATGGCGTGGGGCGCACAATTGCTCGAATTAATAATCCCCGAGATGCCTGGTTGTTCAATGATATTTTTCATGTTGATGTTGCCTTAAATCAAGCGGAAATATTTGCCCATATGATCGAAGAGGAAATGTCGATGGGCGATATGATGACATTGTTAAAATTGCGGCGTGGAAAATACTCATTGGTTGAGGAGAAAATTCCCGCAGGAGCCCCGGTTATTGGCAAACAGATTAGGGAATTGGGCCTGATCGATCAATGTGTCATTGCCGCGATTGTGCGCAAGGGAGAAGTGATCGTCCCGCGAGGGGTAACCGTATTCGAGACAGATGATGAGGTGCTTGCTGTGACCAATCGTGACGGGGCTCAACAGCTGCTTCAGCTTTTCACCCCCCCGGATCGAGAGACCAACAACAAATCACTCAATGGCAGCTCGAAGTCCTGATCATTGGTTTGACCTCAGGAAAAGCTTTTGGTATAATACCGTGTTGCTAATTTAAGAGAAAACAAGGAAATGATTTCCGAAATCTCCTTTCGGATGGTTGGTTAGAAGATTTCGGAAGTCCGCTCCTTTTTCTGATGGCGTTGCCAGGTAAACTTTTTAAAGGAAAGGAATAAAAATGGTAAAGCGGACTTATCAGCCAAAGATTCGTCAACGCGTTCGTGTGCATGGTTTTCGCGCGAGGATGTCCAGCGCAGATGGACGGAATGTGCTTAAGAGGCGTCGTTTGCGCGGTCGCCATCGTCTGACGGTCTCGGCCAATAACCATACCAAACAAATCCGGTGGTGAGATTGGTGTGCGCTTGAGACTAATCTGTGCTCCATATTCACAGATTGTCGTCTCATTGCCTGGATGAGGTTGCATTCTCAGGTATATGATTGAATCGCAGGCGTCGGCTGACCGAGTCGTCAGTTATCCAGCGGGTAAGGAGAAAAGGCGCGGCTTTCTCACACCCGCTCTTGGTGTTGGTGATGTCACCAGCCAGGTTGGAAAGTGACAACACAAGGTTTGCTGTGATTGTCACTCGACAGGTTGGAGGCGCGGTCATCCGGAATTTACTCAAGAGGCGGCTGAGAGCGTGTGTTCAGAAATATACTGCGGAGATTACCCCTGGTCATGCCGTCATATTGATAGCGAGAAAGCCGATGATCAATGCGCAGTTTGAGGATATCCACAACGCGCTTTCCGGGCTGTTAAAACAGGCTGGTCTGATTCGTAATAAGGTTTGATGTGGAACAGTCGCAAGCCTATCCTAATGAGCCTCGTCTAAGGGATCTGCCTCTATCATTTGGCAACCTGGCACGTTTTCCGTTATTGTTCTTCATCCGGGCTTACCAATCTGTGATCTCCCCCGGATTTCCCGCGAACACATGTCGTTTCTATCCTTCTTGTTCCCATTATGCTTATCAAGCAATTTATCGATACGGAGCAATCAAAGGATTGGCTATGGGTGTATGGCGTATTTTACGCTGCAATCCCTTTAACCCCGGCGGCTATGACCCAGTACCATAAGGGTTTTTCACCGGGTGATCATCTATCAGGATATCTATGAAACGAAATCGATTAACCACAATTCTTCTGATCATTGTCTCCGGCCTTTTGCTCGCCGCTTGCACTGGCGCGCCGATGGAAGCCAGTTGGCCGGGCGTTACGGCCACCGATGAAATGGCCTATATCGCGAATGGCATGGAAGTCTATGCCGTACGGATCAATGACGGCTCACTGGCTTGGCGCTATCCCGAAAAAACCGATACTGCCAGGGTTTATTATGCAGCCCCTGCTCTTGGAGATGGTCATCTGATCGTGGGTGACTATAAAGATAAGCTGGTCTCTCTCGATCCCCAAAACGGGAATTTTCAATGGGAGTATGACCAGGCCAAGGGAGGGTTCATCGGCAGTCCATTGACGCTGGACGGCATGGTCTATGCGCCGTCGACCGACCACAATCTATACGCGATGGATGTCAATCGAAATTACCGCTGGACTTTCACCGCTCAGAACATGCTTTGGGCTCATCCTGTTGTGGATGGGAATTTGATCTACCAGGCCGGCATGGACCGCAAACTGTATGCCATCGACCGAGCGAGCGGGGTGGAATCCTGGTCCATGACCCTGAATGGAGCCATGATCGCGCCACCAGCAATCGATTCGGAAGGCAATCTATACATCGGTACGACGGCCAGCGAAATGGTCGCAATTGAGGCCGCCACCCGAACCAAGAAATGGTCGATCAAAACAGATGGCATGGTTTGGTCGCAGCCATTGGTTAACAATGGCACCATCTTTTTTGGGGATATGACCGGTAAGGTGTATGCCTTGGACCGCGCCACGGGAAACACAAAGTGGACGCTGGTATTAAATGGGCCGGTGATCGCCGCGCCGATTCTTGTCGGCGAAAAATTGATCTTCGTCACCGAAACCGGTGATATCCAGGCTGTCAGCCAGGAGGGTGTGAAAGTATGGGCGCACAGCGTTGAAAAGAGCCAATTATACTCAACGCCAGTCGTTGCCGATGAAAAAATACTAGTGCCGGTCACCATGGGAAAAGATGGCACCGTTCTTGTGGCAGTTGATTTCAATGGCAACCAACTTTGGTCTTTCGCACCCCCAAAGAAATAACGAGGAAAAAACATTATGTGGGATACTCTAATTGTTACCCCTTTTACCAACGGCCTGCTATGGATTTACACGGTCGTAGGCGGCCAATTTGGCGTTGCCATTATCTTGTTCACCATCCTGATCCGTCTGGTCACTCATCCTTTGATGGTCCAGCAAATTCGGGGAATGCAGAAGATGCAGAATATGCAAAAAGATGAGCGCTATGTTGCCATCCAGAATAAGTATAAAGGTGATAAAGAACGTCTGGCACAAGAACAGATGAAGTTCTACAAGGAAAACAAGATCAGCCCCTTTGCCAGCTGCCTGCCCACACTCATCCAGTTTCCCATCATCATTGGTCTGTATCAAAGCCTGGTAAAGGCTCTGGCAAATACACCTTATGAGCTGGTCCACTTGAGTAAGGTGGTCTACCCCTGGTTGCTGAAGGTTGAAGACCTAATTCCGTTAAACAGCCAATTCTGGTGGATGGACCTGGCACAACCAGAGCGTCTTAAATTAGACTTTTTACCAAATTTCGGCATCCCAGTGCTGGCAATTATCGTGGTGGTCACCACCTATCTACAATCCAAGATGATGACACCACCGCCTGGAAATCCGGGTGATCAATCGGCGATGATGTCCAATATGATGAATATCTATATGCCTTTCATCATGGGGTGGATTGCGCTGACCCTGGCTTCAGGTCTGGCATTGTATTTTGTTGTGTCAAACCTGATCGGAATTGCGCAATACGCAGCCTTGGGAAAGTTGAATGTTCGCAATCTGTTGCCGAAGAGATTTCAAACGCCTGCAAAATCTGATTCAGGTGGCATTCTACCCGGAAAGGCTTCCATGCCCAAACACGAACCAGTCATTGACAACCCAATGGACAAGAAATTTCTAAAAGCCCCCGGCTCAGATGGTAAGCCAGTGATGAAGAAATATGGAAAGCGCAAGAGCGGCTCGGGAAAATAGAAGGCAAGGCTGGTTAACGAAGAGGATGTGCACATGACACAAACAACTTTAGAAATCATCGCTCCTTCTGTTGAAGAAGCTATTAAACGTGGGCTGGAGCAATTGGGTGTCTCACGCGAGCTGGTTGATGTTGAGGTTCTGGATCAAGGTTCACATGGGTTCCTTGGCTTGGGCGGACGCCAGGCGAGAGTTCGCCTGGTTGTTCGCGGCCAGAAGGATAAAATCACCACCGATCTAGAATCAAAGTCTGCTGAAGCCAAACCAGATACAGAGGAACCAAAACCAGAAGATTTGATTCTTTCGATGGCCAAACCGGTGGATGGCGATCCAAAGGTGCTTGAGTTAACTGTACAAGTCGTGCGCGAGTTGCTGGAAAAAATGAAAGTACATGCCAGGGTGACGGCTAATTATGTCCGATCATCCGAAACGCATGGTCGCAGTGTTATCCTGGTGCAAATCCAGGGAGACGACCTGAGCATACTGATCGGTCGCAGGTCTGAAACTTTAAATGCTCTTCAATACATCACCAGCCTGATTGTAGGCAAAGAGGTGGGTGAGTGGGTGCCGCTGTTGATTGATGTACAGGGATATCGTTCCCGGCGCGAGCGCCAATTACGCACCATAGCCCGGAGAATGGCAGAACAGACCATCCAATCAGGAAGGCGACAGGTGCTGGAACCCATGCCACCCAGTGAAAGACGGATCATCCATATGGAATTGCACGATCATCCCTTTGTGATGACCGAAAGTGTGGGCGAAGAGCCCAACCGAAAAGTTACAATTGTCCTGAAAAAAAAGTCGGAAGATGCGCGCCGTTGATCTGATCATAAAAAAAAGAGACCACCAGGAGCTCTCAGCGCAGGAACTGCAGTTTTTTGTCCGCGGCATTGTCAGCGGAGAAATCCCTGATTATCAGATTTCCGCCTGGGCAATGGCAGTATTGCTGAACGGGATGACTGATCAGGAGACAACCGCGTTAACCCTGGCCATGGCTCAATCAGGTGAAATGCTTGATCTGAGCCAGGTTGTCCCGATCGCAGTGGATAAACATTCCACCGGGGGGGTGGGTGATAAAACCACACTGGTCGTTGAGCCGCTGGTGGCAGCCTGTGGATTGCCGGTCGGGAAGATGTCTGGGCGTGGATTGGGATTCAGCGGCGGTACCCTG
>CAZCBJ010000009.1:0-43960 GCA_964496705.1 uncultured Anaerolineaceae bacterium
AATCCCGAGGGCAACTGGGTGCGCGGTTTTCTGGAGCTGCCAGTGCAAAACGAACCCGGCGCGCCTTTCGTGTATAACAGCGCCGCTTCGCACATGCTTTCCGCCATCGTCCAGAAGCTGACCGGGCAGACGCTGCGCGAGTATTTGCAGCCGCGCTTGTTCGAACCGCTGGGCATTCAACCCGCATCCTGGGACAGCGACCCGCGCGGGATCAATATGGGGGGCTGGGGATTGAGCCTGAAAACAGAGGACATCGCCCGTTTCGGCCTGCTGTACCAGCAAAAAGGCGTCTGGAATGAGCAGCGCATCCTGCCCGAGAGCTGGGTCGCCGAGGCAACCCGCAAACAGGTGAACAACGGCGATGACCCCAACAGCGAGTGGGCTCAGGGCTACGGTTACCAGTTCTGGCGCTGCCGCCACAATGCCTACCGCGGCGACGGCGCCTTCGGGCAGTATTGCCTGGTGCTGCCCGATCAGGAAGCGGTGATCGCCATCACCAGCGGGGTGGCGGACATGCAGAAAACGCTCAATCTGGTCTGGAAACACCTGCTGCCCGCCTTTGACGAGCGCCCCCTGCCGCCTGACCCGGCGGCCTGCGCGGCACTGGAGCGCAAGCTGGCCTCCCTGGCGCTCAATCCACCGCGCGGCAAGAAAACCTCGCCGCTGTCGGCATCGGTTTCTGGTAAACAGTATGCCTTCGACAGCAACGATCTGCAGATCGAGCGCCTTTTCATCGAATTTAAGGCGCAGAGCTGCCGTCTGAGCGTGTGGGCGGAGGGGCAGGAAATTGCGCTGGACTGCGGTTACGGCGCATGGCGGGATAACCTGAGCATTTTCTCGGTGCCGCTGCCCGCCCCGGCGGGATTGTTCCCGCTGCCCAAGCACATGCAGGTCAGCGGGGTTTGGACCAAACCCAACGTTTTCAAATTCACGCTGCGGCATGTGGAAACGCCCTTTTACAACACCCTCACCTGCACCTTTGACGGCGACACGATCCGGGTGAAGGCAGGCGTGAATGTGGCCTTCGGCGCCAGCAAGTTTGCTCCCATCCTGGGTAAAGCAAGCGGATAAAACACAAGGCCGCCCGAACGGGCGGCCTTAAAACTTGTGGGATTGCTTATTTGGTCATCTTGCCTTTGTCAGCCGCGTCCGCGTTCGCCTTGGCTGTGGCGGCATCGGCAGCCATCTCCTCCGCCGTCTTAGTGTGCAGGCGCGCCACCCCGGCGGTCTCGAGCAGCCGCACGCGCTTGCCGGTTTTTTCGGCCTGTTCCAGGCGCGCTTTGGCTTGGGGGATTTCGGCGGCGTACTGCGGCAGCCACTGCGCCTGAGCCACCAGCATCTCGTCCGTCATCTGCCAGATTTCCTCGGGATTGCACACCGCTCCGGTCAGCGGATCGTGCAGCATGGCCTGCTTGAGCAAGGTCACATCGCCGCACACTGCGGCTTCAACGCTCATCTCCTGCACGCGGGCCGAGACCGCGCAGGTGGCGGCGCAAGCCATCGGCAATTCGCCCACCACCGGGATATGCATGCCGGTGATGTCGGCGTAACCGGGGATCTCCACCACGCAGCCATCCGGCAGATTGGTGATGTGCCCCTGGTTGACCACGTTGAAGTGCCCGCGGTACACCCGCCCAGTTTCCAGGCCTTCAATGATGAAAGAGCCGTGTTCTTCGCTGCGCTGGTAGCTGCTCAAATCCAGCCCGGGCTCGTTCAACCAGTTGTCGAAATCGGTCTCAAACCAGTTGCGCCCCTCGGTGCAGACGCGCAGGTAACCACCGGTTTCGCCGTTGATCCAGGAGGAAAGGTCAATCCACTGCAGGATCTCATCGCGGCGTTTGCGGTACCAGGGCAGGTACTCGCTGAGATGACCGTTGGACTCGGTGGAATAGTAACCGAAGCGGTCAAGCACATCAATGCGCACCTTTTCGGTCTCGGCATACTCGGGATGATTGCGGAAACCCCCCAGCAAATACGGCAGCATGTCGATGCCCTGATATTCCACCTTGATGAACCAGGTCTGGTGGTTCAACCCGGCGGCGATCACATGCACGTCCCGGCGGTGCAGTTGGGCATCCGGCGCAAGCAAACCCTGGCTCTTGGCCCAGCGCTCGACCACGTCGGTGATCTGCCAGTGCGCGCCCTGCACACCGTGACACAGGCCGATGGTCTGAACGCCGCCGTACTTGTTGCACGCCCAGGTGTTCATCGCCATCGGGTTGGAGTAATTCAAGAACAGCGCGCCGGGTTTGGCCACCTCGCGGATGTCCTTGCAGAAATCCAGCATGGCCGGAATGGTGCGCTGGCCATACATGATCCCGCCGGCGCACAGCGTATCGCCAACACACTGGTCTACACCGTATTTCAAGGGGATGTCAATGTCCAGTTGAAAAGCCTCCAGCCCGCCCTGGCGGATCATGCAAATGACGTAGTCGCTGTCTGCAATGGCTGCGCGCCGGTCGGTGGTGGCGATCAGCCTGGCCGGCACCCCACTGCTGTCAATATCCTTCTGGCACAGGCGGGTGACCATGCCCAGGTTGCGCTCGGAGATATCCGTGAACGCAAATGTGGTATCCCGCAATTCGGGAACGGTGAGGATATCGCGCATCAACCGGCGGGTGAAACCAATCGAGCCGGCGCCGATCATGGAAATTTTTCTACTCATGGGCTTTTTCCTTCGTGGGATGGAAATGTGCAGACTGACCGCGGAGAACCTGCAGGGTCAGCCTGATATGGTCAAATTATAGCAGGAATCAGCCCGCAGGCTGATCTTTAACCCAGCGGGTGTGATAGCTGCCTTCACGATCCACCCGCTGGTAGGTGTGCGCCCCAAAATAGTCGCGCTGCGCCTGGGTCAGGTTGGCGGGCAGGCGCTCGCTGCGGTAGCCGTCGTAATAAGCCAGCGCCGAGCTGAAGGCCAGCGCCGGGATGCCGCTCTCAGCCGCCAGCGCCACCACCCTGCGCAGCGCATCCTGGCGGGCGTTCATCTCGCGCGCAAACTCTCCGTCCACCATCAGGTTGGGCAAGTCCGGGCTGCGCCGGAAGGCGTCGCGGATGTCGTTCAGGAAACGGGCGCGGATGATGCACCCGCCGCGCCAGATGCGCGCAATTTCACCGAAATTGAGATGATAGCCGTACTCCTGGCTGGCCAGGCGTATCAGGGCAAAGCCCTGGGCATACGAGCAGATTTTGGCTGCGTAGAGCGCATCGCGCACCCAATCGATCACCGTTTGCTCGGCCGCATCAATGTGCGCCTGCGGTCCGCCGAGAATTCGGGCGGCAGCCGTGCGCTCACTTTTCAAGGCGGAGAGGATGCGCGATTCGACTGCGGCGTTGATGGTCGGCGTGGGTGCGCCCAGGTCGAGCGCATTTTGCGAAGCCCATTTGCCGGTGCCTTTCTGCTGGGCTTCGTCCAGGATTATATCCAGCACAGCCCGCCCGCTTTCCTCATCGATATGGGTGAAAATATCGGCGGTGATTTCAATCAGGTAAGATTCCAGCTCGCCGCGGTTCCACTGGCTGAACACCTCGTGCAGACGGGGATTATCGAGTCCCAATCCGCGGTGCAGCAGGTCGTAAGCCTCGGCGATGAGCTGCATGTCGCCGTATTCGATGCCGTTGTGCACCATCTTGACGTAATGCCCCGCGCCGCGCGGGCCCATATAAGCTGCGCAGGGTTCGCCGTCCACCCGGGCAGCGATGGCTTCGAAGATCGGCTGGACCAGCGCCCAGGCTTCCGGCTGCCCGCCAGGCATGATCGCCGGTCCCCACAGCGCGCCCTGTTCGCCGCCGCTCACGCCCGTGCCGATGTAGATGATCCCCGCATCTTCCAGCTCAGCCGAGCGGCGCTCGGTGTCGGTGAAATAGGTGTTGCCGCCGTCAATCAACAGGTCGCCGCGCTCCAGCACCGGCTTCAACCCGGCGATGGCTGCGTCCACCGGCTTGCCCGCCGGCACCATGAGCATGATGCGCCGCGGGCGCTCCAGCACGGTCAGGAATTGCTCCAGCGTATCGCAGGCAACCAGCTTTTTGCCCGCGTGACCTCCAAATGCCTTGACCTTGGCAGCGTCCAAGTCATAACCGGCAACGCGAAAGCCGTGCCGTTCCATGTTGAGCGCCAGCATATTGCCCATCACGCCCAATCCGACAAAGCCAAAATTCGCAGTTTGCATGTGCATCACTCCTTATTTTTCCACGGGGGAACCTCAGGCAGCAACTTGACAAATTCGCGGATCAGTCCCTCTTCATACTCCCCGGCATACGCTTCGCCGAGAAAGCGCTGCAGCCCTTCCGTGTAAAAGCGCTGCCAGGATTGCTCCTCGTGACCGGGGTTGATCGGATAGAACAATGCGCCCACGTCGCGGGCGGTGTTCAGGTCGCCCAACGCATCCCCCACCATCAACACGTGCCCGGGGTCATAGCGGCCGGCGGCGGCCAGTTTCAGATGCTGGGTCTTCGTGCCTTGCTCCTGCCCCGCAATCGCGCTGACGTAGCCGGCGATGCCCGCCTCCTCCCATTCGCGCTGCAGAGCTTCCAGCGGCGTGGCGGAGACGACGATCATATCCGCCCTGCTCCGCAGCGCTTCCAGACACTCGCGCACATACGGAAATGGCTGCAATCCCACCACAATCTCGGCGATGGTGCGGTTGACCGCCTCGGACCAGGCCAGCGCGGTTTCCAGCTCGGGGTGGGGAAATTGGGCCATGTAGGCTTTGAGTCCGTCGTTGCTGTCCGGAAAGCGTGTGTCAGCCAGGAAGGCGCGCAGATGCCCGGCTTTGGGTGGGGTGAAGCCGCGCGCCCGCACCTCGGCGCGCTCGGCCAGCAGGTCAAAAACCATCACCAACGCCGGCCAGCGGTTGGTGCCGCGCCATTTGGAGTACAGATTGACAAATTCAACCGTCTCGCGCACATATTTGGCAATCGGCTGCATGCGCCAGTGTTTGATCGTGTTGGGGATAAAACATTCTTTCTGCTTGATTTCCATCGAATCAAAAGCGCAGCCGTCTGAATCGATGCCGACAAAAAAGGCGTGAGCGGGGGCAAAACTGGTCAGCGGATGGGGTGGGTTGGACATCAACGAGAACTCCTCCGGCTGGATTATAGACGATTTAAGCAATTTGACGAAATCTCGGTCCACGATCGCCAACGGGCGCTCTTGCCCTCCGGCTTTGATCGCGACCCATGGGTGGTGCGCACAGGGAAACGGAGATGCGTTGCAATGATTAATAAGTTCTCATCTACATTTGCCCCACGGCTGGCACGAAGAAGCGCATGCTGTGGTATACTGTCGCGCGGCTCAACAGGAGCCATTAATTTCGAAGTGTTTTGGTTATTCCGTTGGTTTTTCCAGGCGCAGGAGATGCGCCGTGGTTGCCCGACGCAGCGAAGTCGGGTTTTCTTTTTGCCAGCGGGCGGCCCCCGAAAGGAAGCGCCAGGGGATGCGCGGCGGGAAGAGCTAGCGTGCGGAGTCATCAAGACGTTTCAACAAACTGAGGAGTTTTGATGACCGACGATTTTAACCAGTTGAACCTGCACCCGTTGCTGGCGCAGGCAGTAGCCGAACACGGCTACATCCATCCCACCCCCATCCAGGCGTCCCTCATTCCGGTCATGTTGACCGGACGGGATGTCATCGGGCAGGCCCAGACCGGCACCGGGAAAACAGCCGCCTTTGCGCTGCCCATGCTGCAAAATTTACTGCCCAACCAACACCACGTGCAAGGGCTGGTGCTGGTCCCCACCCGCGAGCTGGCTTTGCAGGTCGGCCAGGCCATCGCGGCTTATGGACGGCACCTGAACGCCCGTGTGCTGCCCATCTATGGCGGGCAGTCCTACGGCGCGCAAATTGGCCAGTTGCGCCGCGGGGTCGACGTGGTGGTGGGAACGCCCGGGCGACTGATTGACCTGATGGAACGCGGTGTGCTGGATATCAGTCAGGTGGCAAGCGTGGTGCTGGATGAAGCCGACGAGATGTTGAGCATGGGATTCATTGAGGAGATCGAGACCATCCTCGCCAGGACGCCAGACCAACGCCAAACCGCCCTGTTTTCCGCCACCCTGCCGGTCGAAATCCGCCGCCTGGCAGACCAATACATGACCGCCCCGCAGTCCATTGCCATACAAGGCGAACCGGTGACAGTTGAAGCCATTGAACAACGCCATTACCTCGTTCACCATACCGACAAACTGGCCGCCCTCACCCGCCTGTTTGAAACCGAAGACATTTCCCGCGCGCTGATCTTCGTGCGAACGCGCACCGAGACCAGCGACTTTGCCAATGAGCTGACCGTCCGCGGTTACCCGGCCGAAGCGCTGAGCGGCGATTTGAGCCAGGATGCGCGCGAACGAACCGTCAGCCGCTTTCGACAGGATCAGATCAAGGTGCTGGTCGCCACCGATGTGGCCGCGCGCGGTCTGGACATTGAAGGCATCTCGCATGTCTTTCAGTACAACCTGCCCGATGACCCGGAAATTTATGTGCATCGGATTGGGCGCACCGGGCGGGCCGGCGCAACCGGCATCGCCATCACCCTGGTGGCTCCCAGTGAAAAGAGGCGCCTCGCACAGGTGGAAGCCTTCACCCGGCGCAAGATTCCTCGCGCCGCACTGCCCAGCGAAGAAGATATTCGCCGCATACGCGAAGAACGCCTGCTGGGGCAGGTGGTGGTTTGGTTGAAGCGCGGGCGCTGTCTGCAGGAGCGCGCGCTGGTCCAGCAATTGGTTGACCAGGGATATGACCCGCTGGAGATTGCTGCGGCAGCCCTCAAGCTGACCCGCGCCAGCGAGAAACAGCGACCGATTGCCCCGGTGAGTGACGTTCAGGAAAGGCGGCCCGCTGCTGAAAGAGAACGGCACGGACCGGACGCCCGGCGCGAACTCCATCCGGCGGGACGCAGCAACTCGCATGAAGCTGGCATGGTGCGCCTGAGCCTCAACATGGGCCGCCGCCACGGAATCGGCCCCAACGACATCGTGCGCGCCATTGCCCATCACGCCGAAATTCCCGGCAGCTCAATCGGAAAGATCTTCATTGAAGAAAAACGCTCGCTGGTGGACGTGCCGGAACGCTTTGCCCAGCAGGTGCTGGCCCGAAACGGCGAGGTGATGATCCGCCAATATTCCATCCACGTGCGGGCTGCCTGACCCATGATATAATATATTCGTGAACTCGAATATATCAGGCGATTCGCTCAACAACCTGGCGGATCTCTTCCGGCTGCTTGGACAGCCGGCCCGCACCCGCATTCTACTCACCATCAGCGGCGGAAAAACTTGCGTGTGCCATCTTGAGGCTGTTCTGGGCTTGCGCCAGGCAGCCATTTCACAACACCTGATGGCGCTGCGCGACGCGGGTTTGGTTCAGGCAGAGCGCGATGGGCGGTTCATCTTTTATCAACTGGCCAACCCGGCTTTACTGGATGCGGTACGCTTGTTCGCGGATTGCGCCGGACTGGCAGGAGATGAGCTGACACGGCTTGGGCGCAGACCCGTCAGCGGCTGCCCCTGTCCAATTTGCAACCCACAGGGAGATTCAACGTGCAAAAAACCGTGACCCAAAAACTCTCATTTCTCGACCGCTACCTGACGCTGTGGATTTTTCTGGCCATGGCCGTGGGTGTAGGATTGGGTTACCTGTTCCCCGCAGCAGTGGAAGCCTTGAACCGGGCGGTGTCGGTGGGCACCACCAACATTCCCATCGCCATCGGGTTGATCCTGATGATGTATCCGCCGCTGGCCAAAGTTCATTACAACGAGCTGGGCAAAGTTTTCCGCAATTGGCGCATCCTGGGTCTGTCGCTGGTGCAAAACTGGGTGGTCGGACCCATCCTGATGTTCGTCCTGGCGGTCATCTTTCTGCCCGGCTACCCGCATTACATGGTGGGGCTGATCATGATCGGCCTGGCGCGCTGCATCGCGATGGTCATCGTGTGGAATGAGCTGGCCAAAGGCGACACCGAGTATGCCGCCGGCCTGGTGGCATTCAACAGCATCTTTCAAGTGCTGTTCTACAGTATATATGCCTACGTATTCATCACGGTCCTGCCCACCTGGTTTGGACTGCAGGGCAGCCTGGTGGATATCACCATCGGCGAGATCGCCCAGAGCGTTTTCATCTACTTGGGAATCCCCTTCATTGCGGGTTTTATCACCAACCTGGTGCTGACCCGACTCAAGGGCAAAGACTGGTATTATCAGAAGTTCATCCCCAAGATCAGCCCGTTCACCCTGATCGCGCTTTTGTTCACCATCGTGGTCATGTTCAGCCTCAAGGGCAACTTGATCGTCACCATCCCCATGGACGTGGTGCGCATCGCCATCCCGCTGCTCATCTACTTTGTGGTCATGTTCCTGGTTAGCTTTGGGATGGGCAAGTTGGTGGGAGCGGATTATGGCAAGTCTGCCACGCTGTCCTTCACCGCCGCCAGCAACAACTTTGAGCTGGCCATCGCCGTGGCGGTGGCTGTGTTTGGCATCAACTCTGGCGAAGCCTTCACGGCGGTGATCGGCCCGCTGGTCGAGGTGCCGGTGATGATTGGGCTGGTGAACGTGGCATTCTGGCTGCAGCGCAAATTTTATGCCCGATCGTGATCCGCTGGTCCCCGGCGATTATCAAACTGGCTGCCTGATCTGCGGCGCGGAGCTGGTGTACCAGGCGCAAGAAAAAGCTCAAAATTGTTTCTATTGCGGGAAGACTTGCGAAGACAACGTGGCCTGTGCGCAAGGGCATTACGTGTGCGATGCCTGCCACAGCCTTTCAGCCAACGATTTGATCGAGCAATTTTGCGCCAGCACCGACAGCACCAACCCCCTGGAGATGGCCGTAACCCTGATGCGCAACCCATTCATCAAAATGCACGGGCCAGAACATCATTTCCTCGTCCCGGCGGTGCTGCTGGCTGCATATTACAACCAGGAAGAGCCATGGAAAAAAATGCTCAAGCTGCGCCAGGCGCGCAAACGGGCTGAGCTGGTCAAAGGCGGTTCATGCGGAGCATTGGGCGCCTGTGGTGCGGCGGTGGGCACGGGCATCTTCATCAGCCTGATGACCGAAGCCACGCCGGTTTCAGTTGTGGAGTGGAAGCTGAGCAATTTAATGACTGCGCGCAGCCTGGCGTTGATCGCTGAACACGGCGGACCGCGCTGCTGCAAACGTAACACCTATCTGGCCATCCAAAGCACATCTGATTTCATGCGCGAACGCTTCGGGCTGCGGTTCGAGTCGCCGGACCACTTCATCTGCGAATTTTCAGCGTTAAATAACGAATGTCTGCAGTTGGGCTGTCCGTTTTTTGCGCAGCAAACAGGATGAAAAAGCCTTAGTCGCCCGCTTGTTCCTCCCAGTCCGGCGCCAAAGCAATCATATACATCTCCACCTGCCCGCTGCCGGAACGCCCCCAGTTGCTGGTGAACAGCACGCGGGTCAGATCGCGGTTGGCGCTGGCATGCGGTTCCGCCCAGTAATCATGCTCCCGCCTCTCGTCCACCACCGAATGGGTGTGCGCCAGGCGCACCACCCGCCCGCCCGGTTTTAATTCGATCAAAAAGACCTGGTTATCCATCCAGGTGTGGTTCTTTTTTTCCGGGGTATGGGTGGACACCACCGCCCAACCCGGCCGCCGGAACGCCGTCCCGGAGATGTGCAGTCCAATGGCGTTGTGGCTGAAGTCAATCGGCCACAAGGGTGTGACCACGCCGCTGGCGAGATCCAGCATCGAGAGGGTATCCGCGTCAATATCCTGAAACACCAATACCTCACGACCCTCAGCATCCAGCGCCAGGTCGGAATGACCGATGATGCGCAGCAGACCGCGGCCATTGCGCAGATTCTGATCATAGACCATCAGACCGCAGGGATGCGCGTCACTGCCCAGTTGACCGGGCTGACAGAAATCGTCATGATAGGCCAGGAAATAATCCCCCAACGGGCTGATGCTCACGCTGTCCACCTCGGCCGCATCCACCTGGCGCACAGCAGCCACGCGGTCGGCGGCCAGGTCGTACACGACATACGCCACCGTCAGCCAATCCCCGTCCTCGGCCATCAATCCCCAGGTGCGCCCATCGATGGAAGGGCTGCCCTCATAACGCGTCCAAACTGCGTTCAGTTTTTCCCCTGGGAAATCGTCCGCAAACTCGTGAACCAAACGGGTCTGCATGGTGCCTAGGTCGTAAGCCATCAGCCGGGTCTCCTCGTTGAAATATATCAAGTCAGGGTCAAGCGCATCCCAGCGCGGTTCCACAGCGAGGGGAAGCTGCCCCAGCAGCTGCAACGAGCGCACATCATACACGTACCAGGTGGCTTCCAATCCCATCACCAGGATGCGGCTCTCATCGGCATTGAAGGCCTGTACCCGCGAGTATTCGTTCTTCATGCCCGGCGAAGGATCATCCGCGGAGAGGTCGGCCATGCGGTCGGTGACTCGCACCAGGCAGTCTCCGAAGAGCGGGTCGCGGAAAGGATAGCGGGCTGCCGGCTCGCGCATCTCAGGCGGCTGGCGCACCTCGAAATCCGTGACCAACGCTGGGTGCGCGTCCGCGCACAGCGGAACGGCAGGCCCGGGTGAAGCCAGCCGGACAATTTCCGATTCGGCATCATTTTTATCGGTTCGCGAAGGCGCAGGCACAATCTGACAGGCGACGAGCAAACCCAGGCAAATGACGCTCAGCAGATTGAGGCGCATGCTCAATACCTCAAGCGGTAGCCCACCCCCGGTTCGGTGAGGACGTATTCGGGCCGGTTGGGATCAGGCTCGATCTTGCGGCGCAGATTGCTGATATTGACCCGCAGCAGGTGGCTCTCGGACTCGTACGCCACCCCCCAAACCTCACGCAGCATCTGGCGGTGGGTCAGCACCCTGCCGGCGTGCTGCACCAACAGGCGCAGCAGGTCATACTCGGTGGGGGTCAAATCCACCTCGCGCTCCTCCACCCACACTTGGCGGCGGGACACATCCACTCGCAGCCCGCCCACGGAGAAAATTGGTTCCTGCTCGCCGCGCTGGGAATGGCGCAGGCAAACCCGCAGGCGAGCGGTCAATTCACCGATTCCAAAGGGTTTGGTCAGGTAATCGTCCGCCCCGGCATCCAGCGCGGCAATTTTGTCCTCCTCGCGGTCACGGACGGATAAGATGATGATGGGGATGTGTGTCCATTCGCGCAGTTGGCGGGTCACCTGGATGCCGTCCATGTCGGGCAGGCCCAGATCGAGGATGATCACATCCGGTCGGAATTGGGCGGCAGCGCGCAGCGCCTCCTGACCGGAGGCGGCCTCCTCCACCGCGTACCCTCGGCTCTGCAGGGAGGAACGCAGGAAGCGCCGGATCGGGCGCTCATCATCCACCACCAGAATGGCGATTGCTGTTTCAGTCATTTTTACGCGCCTCCGCATGGGACGGTTGAAACTGGGGCAGCGCGAGGGTCAGCACCGCTCCGCCTTTGGGACGGTTCTCTGCCCAGATGCGCCCGGTGTGCGCCTCGACGATGCCCTTGCAAATGGATAGACCCAGCCCAATTCCCTGGGTGGTGTCAGCCGGCGAGCGGCGGGAAAACTTCTGAAAGATGTTCTCCAACGCATCCGGCGGGATGCCCATTCCGCGGTCCGCCACGCTCAGACACACCTGCCCGGCAGCGCTGCGCGCACTGATTTCAATCGGCGCTCCAGGCGGGGAGTATTTGGCGGCATTGTCCAGCAGATTGATCAGCACCTGCTCGACCAGGATGAAATCCACAAAGACCAATGGAAGATCCTCTTCCAGATGGACCAGCACCGGATGGTCGCGCAGCGGTTCGTCCACCCGCGCCAGCGCCGAGCCGATGATATCCTGCACATCCGTTGGCTCCTGGCGCATCTTGAGCGCGCCGGCTTCCAGCCGGGTCATCTCCAGCAGATTCTCGACGATGCGGTTCAAACGCGCGGTTTCTTCGCGGGCGTTCTGGATCATATCCAGGCGCTCGCCTGGTTCGAGGCTCAGTGCGTTACCGCCGCTTGCCGTTTCTTCGTGCAGATCATCCAACACCCCCTGGATGGATACCAGCGGCGTGCGCAGATCGTGGGAAATGGAATTGAGCAGCGCCGCCTGCAACTTTTCGGTCTCGTTGAGCACGCGCGCTTGATTCACCTGCTCAGACAGCCTGGCGCGCTCAATAGCCAACGCCGCCAGGTGAGAAAAGCCCTCCAGTTGATGGTGCTGCCCGGTTTTCAAGGCATGCCGCTGACTCTCAAACCGAATGCCCATCACACCCACCACACCCTGCGCGGTCTGCAGCGGCACAAAATACGAGGCGGCCTGTGTATGGCGACCTGTGCCCTGACCGCTGGGCTGAGAATCGCGATAAGCTGCCTGAACCGCTGCCAACTCATCTTCCGACAGTGCATATCCCGGGCTGGCGACTGTTTGCCATTGAAAATCCTGGCTGGCGGTGGGGATCAGGATCACCACACTGCCGTTCAGGCTGTGGCTGGTGTGTTCGACCACCGCATGGAGCATCGTGTCGAGGTCAATAGCCGCCGTCAAGTCGCGGCTTAGCTCATTGAGCGCGCGGGTTTGGGCTTCGCGCAGTTGCAGCGCATTCACCTGTTCACGCACCTGCGAGGTGAGACTGCTGATCACCAACCCGACCACCAGCAGTCCGGCAAAGGTCAGCAGGTATTCCGCATCTGCAACCGTGAGACTGAGGCGCGGTTCCACCAGAAAGAAATCAAATACCAGCACGCTGAGCAGCGAGGCGAGGATGGCCGGGCCGCGCCCCAGGAACAGGGCGCAGATGACCACACCCATCAGGTACAACATCACCAGATTGGCTGGATGAATGAACCCGCGCGCGACAACGCCCACCAGCGTGACCAGGACTGTCACGCCCAGGCTGACCAAATAGCGGTAGAGCACCATACGTTGATTATACTTCCACGACGGTCGCGCCGCAGCGAAAGGACCCGGGCGCAGGTCTCGGTTTTCACCTTATTCGATCTGGTAAGGGACTTCCATGATCACAATGTCCTTGCGGTGCAGCAGCACCTTGCGCAGCGTGTCTGCGGTGCGCGAATGGAGGAAATTTTCCCACCAGTGGCGAGGGATGAATTGCGGCACAACGATGGTGATCAGCTCATCCGCGGCATGAATGGAGTCAAGCTTTTCGATATATTCCAGCAGCGGCTCAATGAACAGGCGGTAGGGCGAGTTGAGGATCACCAGCCGGATGCCATCGCCCCAGCTTTCCCATTTCGCCTGGATTTTCTCTTTCTCTTTGGGGTCAATGGACACATGCACCACGGTGATATCGTCGGACAGGGTGCGGGCGAAACGCAGCGCTTCCAGCGTGCCGCAGTGGATGCCGGACACGGGCATGATCACCCGATTGCGGCTAACGCGCATGCGCGGCAAATGGCTCTCCAGCGAAAGCTGCCTGGCCACCTTCTTGTAATGGCGGTGAATGGAGAAGAAGAGGGCCACCAACAACGGGATGAGCACCACCACCACCCAGGCGCCGTCCTTGAACTTGGTGCTGGCGAATATGATCATCACCACAAAGGTGCAGACAGCCCCCAGACCATTCACCAGCATCTTAAATTGCCAGCCCTTTTCATGACGCACCACGGAGCCTGGCTCCTGCAATTCGTCACCGGGCTTGAGATGACCGGACTTCCACCAGCGGTGCGCCATGCCGGCCTGCGAGAGGGTGAAAGACAGGAATACGCCGATGGCGTAAAGGGGGATCAGAGCGATGACACTGGCCTGGAAGGTGATGATCAGCAGCGAGGAGATCAGCGCCAGAGCCGCGATGCCGTAGGAATACACCAACCGGCTGCCGCGGTAGGTCAACTGGCGCGGCAGAAAGCCGTCGGCTGCGGTGATTGCCCCCAGCCGTGGAAAGTCGGCGAATGCCGTATTGGCAGCCATCATCAGGATGACGGTGGTGGCGGCGATCAGCATGAGATACAGCGGACCGCGGTTATTGAAAATTGTGCGCCCCAATTGAGAGATCACCGTTTCGCTCTCCACCGGAATGGCGCCGATTTGATGGGCCAGAAAAGTGATCATCAGCAGCAAGGAGCCCAGGATGCCGGCCATCCAGGTCAGCGTCGCAGCAGCATTCTGGCTGCGCGGTTCTTTGAAAGCAGTGATGCCGTTGGAGATGGCCTCCACGCCGGTCACCGAAGCTGTGCCGTTGGCAAACGCGCGCAGGATGACGAAGAGGGTCAGCGGTTGCAGCACACTGACCTCAACAGCCGGCGGATTGACCAGCGTGCCCAGGCTGCCGGTGAAATAGCGAATCATGCCGGCCACAACGGTCAGATAAATCATAAACAGGAAGTAATAGGTGGGAATGGCAAAGGTCATCCCCGATTCCTTGACCCCGCGCAGGTTAATCAACATGATAAAAAGGATCATGCCAATCGAGATTTCAACCCGAAAGTGGTACAACTCGGGAAACGCAGATGTGATCTGATTGACCCCTGAAGCAATTGATACTGCCACGGTGAGGATGTAATCGGTGAGCAACGCCGCGGCGGCTATCTGCGCGGGCAGCTCACCCAGATTATCCCGCGAAACAATGTACGCCCCACCCCCGTCCGGGTAGGCATGGATGGTCTGGCGGTACGAAAAGGTCAGCACCATCAAGAGCAGAACGATGGCAGAGACAAGCGGCACAGATAGCCGTAACCCGGCCATACCGGCAGTGAACAGGATGGCCATCAACTCCTGAGGACCGTATGCCACCGACGAAAGCGCATCGGATGAAAACACCGCCAGGCCGATCAGCTTGCCAATGGTATGGTTGGGCGCGTCAGCGGTGGCCAACGGGCGCCCGATCAGCCAGTGGCGCCAGGTGCGCGGAGGGTGGGTGTCCACAGTGCTTTCCATAATCGCAGCGGGTAGATCCGCCAGGATGGATGAGGACACGTGTTCTTTTACAATCATGGTTTCCTTGACCTTTCGAATTACAAAGATGCATATATACACCCGGAGATGGTCAAAGAAATGACAAGATTGGATCAAAAAGTGTTAAGAAAATGTCAAGAAAACGGCGGGCGAATAGCTGGAAATCAGCCCTTCACATCCCGCAGTCGTGTGGTCAACAGGGCGCTGGCGACCAGCAGCAGCGAAGCGGTAAACGAACCGTCCGGGCGTTTCAACGCTTCCATGCTATACGCGAAGACGACCGCCCTCTGTCCGAACTATTGAACCAGGCGTTGGCGGTGCCCACCGGGGTGGGCCGGGTGATCTGGGACGCTATCCCGGCTTCTTGCGCGACGCTTTGACCAACGCAATCACGCCGGAAATCAACCTGCCGTTCATCATTGCCAGCAGCCCATCCACCATCTCAAAGCTGAATTGACCGCCACTGAACAGCACCAGGTTGCGCAGGGGCATCTCGTCAATCACGCGCTCGACCATCAGGTTGGTGGTCTCATCGCCGCCACTGCCCAGAACCTTGCGCATATTCTCCAACACGGTAGCATGCAGACGCTTGCCGATGATATTGCCCCTCACCTCGCCCAGTGTGGAAGTGATGGTGAACGGCTCGCCAGGCTGGCGCTGATTGGACGGCAGCTCGGCGCCGTACAGCGTGCGGAAAGCGGCATCCTCCACGCGCAGACCGCCCGCCGGCAGGTTGTAATAGACCGGTGCCACCTGGCGCAGGTCAGGCGGGTTCACCTCCGGTTGGGCCGATTCGACCCGTACACTCGCGCTGGCGCGGATGTCCGCGCTGGAAGCCCCCACCAGGATGGCAAATTCGCCGCTTTCCACATGCCAATCGGCGAGATCGGTGTTGTAGTACGCAAAGGCGCGCCGATCCAGCTCAAATTCTATGCGCCTTTCTTCGCCCGGCTGCAGGAACAGCTTGGCAAAACCCTTCAGCTCTTTTTCCGGGCGGAAAACTGTCGCCTCCACATCGCGCACATAGAGCTGCACAATTTCAGCCCCGGGCAGGGCGCCCGTGTTTTTGACCGTGATTTTCACTTTCAGCGCTTCACCCTCGCCAATGCGCTGCGCTGAAACCTGCAGATCGGAATAGGTGAAGCGGGTGTAGCTCAACCCGTAGCCGAAGGGGAAGCGCACCGGCTTGCAAACTTTGTCGTAATAACGGTAACCCACATAGATGCTCTCGCGGTATTCGACCGTCTTGGGCCCGGCGGGGAAATAATGATAGGATGGGTTGTCTTCCAGTTGGAGAGGATAGGTCTCAGCCAGTTTGCCGGAGGGGTTGACCGCGCCGAAAAGCACGTCCACCGCCGCGCTGCCGCCGGCCTGTCCGCCGAGGAATCCGCCCAACACCGCTCTGACCTCATCCAGCCAGGGCATCTCCAGCGCAGAACCGTTGGACAGCACCACCACCGTGTTGGGGTTGGCAGCCGCCACGCGCCGGATGAGCAGGATGTGGCTTTCGGGCATGCGCATGTGCTGGCGGTCGAAGCCCTCGGATTCATACACATCCGGCAGCCCGGCAAAAATCAAGGCCACGTCCGCCTGTGCGGCGGCGTCGCAGGCCTGGGCAATCAGCAGGTTATTCGGCGCATCGCCCTTCAAGTCGTAGCCGGCTGAGTAACTGCAGCCGGGCGCGACCCGGCTCAGCTCATCCCAGGCGCAGTCCAGGCGGGTGGGTTTGATCAACGAGCTGCCCGCGCCTTGATAGCGCGGCGTTTTGGCAAAAGCGCCGATCACCGCAATTTTCAATTCGGGTTTCAAGGGCAGAACATCGTTTTCATTCTTGAACAGCACCATCGATTCGGCTGCCGCGCGACGCGCCAGCGCATGATGCGCCTGGCGATCATAACGATGATCCGCGCGGTGGTTCTCAACCGAACGGAAGATCAGCGCCAGCACGCGCGCCACCGCGCGGTCGAGCACAGCTTCATCCAGCGCGCCGCTCTTCACTGCGGCCACGATGCGCGCATCATTGACCCCGTTGCTGGCCGGCATCTCCAGATCCAGGCCGGCCTTGAGCCCGGCGACGCGCTCGTTGCACGCGCCCCAATCGGTGACCACCAGGCCGTCAAAGCCCCATTCATCGCGCAGGATGGCAGTCAGCAGGCACTCATGCTCGCTGGCGTAGGTGCCGTTGACGCGGTTATAGGAGCACATCACTGTCCAGGGCTTGCCCTGCTTGACCGCGCGCTCAAAGCTGGCCAGGTAGATTTCGCGCAGGGCGCGCTCATCCACCACGGCATTGATGGTCATGCGCAGCCGCTCCTGGTTGTTCACGGCGTAATGCTTGAGCGAAGTGCCCACGCCCTGGCTTTGCACGCCCTGGATCAGGCTGGCGGCCAGCTCGCCGGAGAGATAAGGATCCTCGGAGAAATACTCAAAGTTGCGCCCGCACAGCGGCGAGCGCTTGATGTTGGCGCCCGGGCCGAGGATGACGGCCACCTCCTCCTGCTGACATTCCTCGCCCATCGCCTGCCCGATCTCGAACAACAGGGCGCGGTCCCAGGAATTGGCTGTGGCGCTGGCGGTGGGGAAACAGGTGGCCGGCACCGATTCGGTCAGGCTGGCTCGCTCGGCGCTGGCATCCTGTTTGCGCAGCCCGTGCGGGCCGTCGGTGACCATGATGGACGGAACCCCGAGGCGCTCAAGGCTCTTCAAATTCCAGAAGTCGCGCCCCGAACACAGAGACGCCTTCTCCTCCAGCGTCAGGCTGGACAACACTTCGCGTATTTTGTCATTCATCGGAAAATCTCCTGGGTGGGATGGGAGAATTATAACGCCTTAAACTCATTTCGGAGAAGGCCGTACAGACTAGTGCCAGTGACAAGACCATCCCCGCCGCGCTTGTTCTCGCGCAGGTAGCCTTCCAGCCTGAAACCGCAGCGCTCCGCCACGCGCGCGCGATTTCTCTGGCACATGCCGTGATACCAGGCGCAATCCGCCTATTGATAACAGCGCAGGGTAAGCTGCCCGGTTTGGAGCTGGAGGCTGGTATCCATCAGGCTTTCACGAAGTAGCTGAGACAGGCCTTGTCAATCAGGTCGGGGGTCAGGCGGGGCGGGATTTTCTCGTAATCGCACAGCGCCTGGATGATGGCCAGCAGGTCGCGCGGGTGCACCGCCTGCAGCTCGCGGTCCGCCTGGCGGTACCAGGCGTCCAGCAGGTATTCAAATCCAGCTTCATCAAAGGGGATGCCGGTCTGCTGGCAGACGCGCTGGAAGATTTCGCGGTAGCGGTTTTCATCCGGACTGAAGACGCCCACCTTGATCTGGATGCGGCGGAAGAAGGCGTCATCGGCCAGCCTGTACGGGTCTAGATTGGTGCTGAACACAATCAAAGTGCGGAAAGGCACCACGATGGTCTGACCGGTGTTCAGCCGCAGGTAATCCACCCGGCTTTCCAGCGGGACAATCCAGCGGTTGAGCAAATCCACCGGGCTGACCTGCTGACGGCCAAAATCGTCGATCAAGAACATGCCACCGTTGGCTTTGACCTGCAGGGGCGCCTCGTACATGCGCGAAAGCGGATCATAGCGAATATCCAGCGCATCCATTTTCAATTCGCCGCCCACCACCACGGTGGGGCGCCGGAACAACCCCCAGCGCCCGTCCAGCTTGCCGTTCAGCGGAGCCTGTTCTTCGGTGACGGGCTGGTGGTAAAGACGGTCGTGGATCTGGATGATCTGCCCACCGGCGGTGAGCGCATAGGGGATATAGATGGGCGAAGCGCCGGCAATCAACGCGGCAATTTTCAGCGCGATAGCGGTCTTTCCGTTGCCGGATGGCTCATAAAGGAACAGGGATGTGCCGGAGAATGTCCACGTAATGCTCCTGGCGCATCCACTCCAGCGTTTTCATCAGCGGGCCAGACACGCGCACCACCTGCACCAGCCGGCGCACACTGACATTGCCTTCGTTGTAGAGCAGGCGCAGGATGATATCGGTGAGGATGCTCTGCGGGATATGCAGGTCGTCGATGCTTTCGGGTTCGGCGAGCAATTCAGCCAGACTCATATGTTCAAGCACAGCCATTTCCATTCACTCCCGAAACGAAGATCATCATACTACAAATTGCGAAAGGGAATGAAAGGAAGACCAAAACAGTTTGATCAAGCCAGATCTATGCCTCAACCCAGCCTGGCACCAGATTACAATCACCTTGCAAAGCGCGCAAAATGGATGCGCGCAATTTTGTTGTACTATAATTAATTTTGAAAAGCATAAAAGTACCCTCAATAGGGCCGGGACATGTTAAAACTTTTCAGTAGAGCGATATTGTTTATTTGTATCGCGGGGGGAGTCTGTCTTCCTGCCTGCTCACCCCGCCAGGAAACCATCCAACCCGCGCTGGCCAGTCCGATCACTTTCTATGATTGGTCCGATGATCTTCCCCAGGAAGTGTTGGATATCTTCCAAACCGAAACCGGCGTGCAGGTGGAATACCTGACCTATGACAGCCAGGAAGCCGTCTTGGAAGAATTGCGGCAAGGGAAAAAGGTTGACGTGGTGGCGCTGGAAAGCCGTTTTGTGCCGATGCTGGCCGCCGAAAAGCTGATTGTGCCGCTTAATTTTGAGAACATCCCCAATTTCAAAAACATTTCCGTCAGCTTCCGCGATCTGCAATACGACCCGGGAAACAAGTACAGCATTCCGTTCAACTATGGGGTGACTGGATTGCTGGTGCGCACCGACCGGGTGGGAAGGCCGATCACCGCCTGGGCTGATCTGTGGGACCCGAACCTCGCGGGGCATGTGGGCTTGTGGAAAAATCAACCCCGCGAAATTTTCGCCCTGACGATGAAAAGCCTGGGGATGTCGGCCAACAGCGGAACGAAAACCGACCTGCAGGCTGCCCTGGCGCGCATTGAAGAACTTAAACCCAACATCGTGTTTTTGGATGATTACGATCAAGAATTAGCGGCTGCCGCCTTTGCCGAGGGAGATGTGCATATCGCCATGGGATACGCCGGCGACCTGGCTGCCTGCCGGGAAATCGGGCTGCCGGTGGAGTTTGTATATCCTGAGGAGGGCGCCCTGGTCTGGGGCGACACATTCCTGATCCCGGCCAGCAGCGCGAACCGTTACACGGCGGAGATTTTCCTGAATTTTCTATTGCGACCGGATATCAGCGCCAAAATCACCAACCACAACTCTTATGCCACCCCCAACACCCCGGCCCTAAGCCTGGTGGACCCCCATCTACTTTCAGAACGAGCCATCTTTCCAACCAACGAGGACCTGGAAAACGCGGAAATCATCTTGCCCTACAGCGCAGAAATTCAGTCGCTGTTGGTCCAGTTGTGGCAGGAGTGGCTGGAAGAATGAAATGGACACCCCGCGTGAAGCTCGACTCGATCCGGGCGCAGCTTATGAGCCTTCTGGGCACCACCTTCCTGGTCATCACACTGATCGTTTTCTTTGGCATCATCGCCTTTATTTACAACCTGGAGACCAATTCCTGGCTCAACCGGCAAAACGAGATCACCCGCAGCGCTGCCAATGTCATCGATTCGTTCCTGCAGAAAGATTACCTCTTCCTGGAATGGTTGAGCCAGACCGGAACCGACGAAATGGATCAAGATTTATCATTGGTCAGGAAGATATTGGACACGACCACCAGCTTCCAGGAAATCGTCTTAACTGACAGCAAGGGGAAAATCCTCTCCGGGGTGAGCAGCGACCAGCGGGTGCTCATGGACATGGTCACCATTCCCCAATCGGTCTGGTTTCAACGCGCCTCGCGGGGCGAAGCTTATTACAGCCCGGTGCAGATTGCCGAGGACGGAAAGCCCTACATGGTCCTGGCCATTCCCCTCTCCGAGAATCGCGGAGTGCTCGCAGCCCGTTCCAGCCTGGACCGCCTGTGGCAGGAAGTTCATGAGATACACTTTGGCCGGAGCGGTTACGCTTTTGTCATCAACCAGGATGGCCGGGTGATTGCCCATCCGGATATCGAGGTGGTTTTGCGGATGACCAACCTGGAATATTCGCCCGGCATGGCGCCCATTTTATCAGCCCCCAACCATGAATGGTCCGGGAAAACGTATGACAGCCGTGGCAAGCAGGTAGTCGTTTCGTCACAACAGATTGGCCAATCCGGCTGGATCATCGTGACTGAAATGCCTTACACTGAGACTCATTGGGTGACCACCCAAACGGCAGCGATTATTGGCGGATCGCTGCTGCTGGTGATGGCGCTGGCCACCTTTTTCGTGCGCTACCTACTGGTGCGCGACTTTTTGAATGCGGTTACCTCATTGAGAGAGGGCGCCGGGCGCATCGGGCAAGGTGACTTGAGTTTTCGCTTCAGCCATCCACCCCGGAATGAGCTGGGGCTGGTGATGACCACCTTCAACCAAATGGCTGAGCAACTGGAGAAAAACAACCAGCAGATGCTCGAAGTCAACGAAGAATTGGAACACCGGGTTAGGGAGCGGACCCAGGCGCTGCTGGTGGCCAACACGCTGCTCCATCAGGAAGTTAATGAGCGCACCCAGGCTGAAGAACAAATCCGTGAGTCACTCAAAGAAAAAGAGGTTCTGCTGCGCGAAATCCATCATCGAGTGAAAAACAACCTGCAGGTGGTATCCAGTCTGCTCAACCTGCAATCTGGTATGATTAAGGACGAGCAAGTCAGCCAGGCGCTGCTGGAAAGTCGCAGCCGGATTTTCTCGATGACCCTGATTCATGAAAAATTGTACCAGACCAATAATTTCAGCAGCATTGATATGCGCGATTATTTGCAGAGCCTGGTGGCAGCCATCCTGCGGTTGCTGCCATCTTCCAGCCGGCAAATCGCGGTCACCTACGCCATTGATCCGATCCATCTCAGCATGGACCTGGTGGTGCCCTGCGGTCTGATCGTAAATGAGCTGGTGATGAACGCGGCCAAATACGCTTTCCCCGAGGGCAGCGCCGGGAATCTGAACGTCGAAATGCGCCTGAACGAAAGCCGGACCGCGGTTCAACTGCGCGTGGCGGATGACGGGGTGGGGCTGCCGAAGGATTTCTCCATTGAGCAAAGCAAATCTTTAGGAATGAAGCTGGTCAACAGCTTGGTGAATCAAATCGAGGGGTCTTTGCAAATGATCAGTGAAAACGGCACCGTCTTCTTGATTTCCTTTCCATACTCAGATCCCGGAGACAGCGCATGAGCAGCGCAAGAATCCTGATCGTCGAAGACGAATATGTGGTCGCGATGGATATCCAGATCACCCTCGAGAAATTGGGCTACCAGGTAATCGGGCATACTTCACAGGCTGAGGAAGCGATCCTGTTGACCGATGCGCTGGGTCCTGACCTGATCTTGATGGATATTCGTCTGAAGGGATCCATGGACGGTATTGAGGCGGCCAGCGAGATTCGCCAGCGTTATGATATCCCGGTGGTCTTTCTAACTGCCCACGGTGACACCGGCACGCTCCAACGGGCGGAGAGTGTCTCACCGTATGGTTTCCTGGTAAAACCTTTCGATGATGTGCAACTACGCGCCTCGATTGAGATCGCGCTCCATCAACACTATTATGAAAGTGTGCTGGCTGCCAGCGAACGGAAAACGCGCGGGATCATCACCCATTCATCAGACGGCATCCTGTTATGCAACGAGGAAGGCAAAATCATCGAATGGAATCCAGCCATGGAACAGATAACCGGACTCAAAGCCGAAGAAGTGAAGGGCTTGCCGATCTGGGAGGTGATGGTACGGCTGGCAGATCCGGTCAGCGCCAACCCGCTAGTGTTTGATCAGATTCGCAGTGATATATTGAATACACTCTCCAGCGGCGAGATTTCCACAGCCCATTCCATTCCCCGCGAGGATCCGATCTGGGTGAATGGTGAAGTTAGTTATGTAGAAACCAGCAATTTCCTGGTGAAAACCAAGGACGGCTATATGCTGGGGACGAGCATGCGCGATGTCACCGCGCGACGCAAGGCAAGCGAGGAAATTCAAGTGCTCTCGCAGGCCATTCGTCAAAGCGCCAATTGCGTGGTGATCACCGACCCAGATGGGCGGATTGAGTTCGTCAATCGCCGTTTCACCGAGCTGACCGGGTTCACGATGGATGAAGTACGCGGGAACAAACCTTCCGTGGTGAAATCCGGTATCCATTCGGAGGAGTATTACCAGAAATTGTGGGCAGTCATCAGCAGTGGAAACACCTGGAGCGGTGAGTTTTATAATCGCCGGAAGAACGGAACTTATTTCTGGGAAGCGGCTGTCATCTCACCGGTCATGAATTCGCAAGGCCAGATCACTCATTACATCGCGGTCAAAGAAGATATCACCTCCCGCAAGCAGGCTGAAGACGCGTTACAACAAAGCGAGGCGCTTTACCGCACATTGGTGGAAACCTCGCCTGATGGGATTGTCTCGATAGACACGGAAGGCAATTTTCTCTCCCTCAATACCCCCCTGCTGATGTCCATCGGGATTGAGAAATTGGACGATCTTCCCCCAGATCGACAAAACATTTACGGTTGGATCGCCGAAAGCGACCGGGAAATGGCCCGCGAATTCATGCAACAGGTGATTCGCGACGATGTGGGATACAATCTGGAAGTACAGGTTATCCTCGCAGACGGCGTCACGCAGCCCATCGCGGTGAACGCCTCGGTCATCCGCGGCGTGTCGGGCAAGCCGCAGTCAATTCTGGCTGTGCTGCGCGACATCACCGACCAGAAAAAAGCTGAAGCAGCCCGCCAGGAGCAACTGGAAATGCTGACCACCCTGTACGATATGGGCCGTGAAATCACCACCCGCCTGAAAGTGGATGAGGTGCACAGCGCCACAAAATTGGCGGCGATGCGAATGATCCCGGCGGACTCGTTCTTTATCTGGTGGCTCAACCCGTCGGCAGGCGATTTCACTGAGGTGTACCGTTCCCCCGCCAGACCCGAGGGCACTGCGCCCTTCATACAATCAGAAAGCGGCAAAAAAGCCTTGACCGCCATCCAAAACACTGGGCGCCCATATCACAGCCAGAGTTGCGCCGAAAGCCCTGCCCAATTAATCGTTCCCATCAGTATTGGCGAGACGGTTTCCGGCGTTCTGGGGGTTGAGGCCAATGGCATCGCGCGATTCAACACCGAGCACGTGCATATCCTGGGCATGATCGCCAATCAAGCCAGCGCAGCGATTCAGAATGCGTTTTTATTCGAGCAGACGCAACTCTTCGCGATCACCGATTCGCTGACTGGCGCTTACAATATGCGCCAGTTTACTGTGATCTTGAAAAAAGAACAAGAACGGGCTGACCGCTTCGAGCATCCCCTGTCCGTCATCCTGGCCGATATCGATCATTTCAAGGCGGTTAACGACACCTACGGACACATGGCAGGCGACCAGGTGTTGATCGAATACGTCAAGCTGTTGCAATCCAATTTACGAAACATGGATCTCCTGGCGCGTTACGGTGGAGAAGAATTTTTCATCCTGCTACCGCAAACCAGCCTGGAGGAGTCATTAGCCGCAGCGGAACGCTTGCGCATCATCACCCGGGAAATGGTGGTTGTATATGGGGAGCAAAAAATTCAGATCACCGCCAGTTTTGGCGTAGCAGAATACCATAGCAGGAACACAACCGTCGAAGGATTGTTGAAACAGGCCGACCAGGCATTGTATCGCGCCAAGAACGCCGGGCGAGACCGGGTGTCGGCTTAATGCGGCTCAGGCGCGCTTCCCCATCCAGAAGCGCCGCCAGTCGCCGTCGCTGCCCTGCAATGCGATGAAGGCATACAGCGCGCCAGCCCAGAACCCCAGCGCCATCATCAGGATCACCCAGATGACCGAGGGAAACAGGGCTTTTTCGCGGTAGATGATCCAGCCTGAGAACAGAATGAAGCCGGTGTACAAGTCCACCAGCGAAACGATGCCCCACGGCATGCGCAGAAGCTGGCTGCCTTCAGCGTTGAAATCACCCACTGTGAAACCATAGATCAACACGGCGGTCATGGCCAGCAGGCCCAGCAGTGAAACGGCTTTGGCAAGTTTCATCTTCACCTCTTTTTGGGAAACCAGGGGATAAATGCGCTGGTGCGCTCGGCGTATTCCTTGTAACCCGGGCGGGTCTCCAGGGTCTTTTCCAATAATGCCACGCCCGACACACGCAGCAGCAGCAGGGTCATCAAAGCCGGGCTGAAGACGGTCCACCATCCCCCCGCCGCCAGAGCCAGCAGAAAATATCCCCACCATTGGGCAGAGTCGCCGAAGTAATTGGGGTGGCGGGTGTAGCGCCACACGCCGCGGTCCATCACCTTGCCGCGGTTGGCCGGGTCGGCTTTGAAGCGCGCCAACTGGGCATCCCCGGCGGCTTCAAAATAGAAACCCAGCAGCCAGACGGCAGCCCCCAGAAAATCAAACAACGTCAGGCGCGCCGGCAGCGCTGAGAATTGTGCCGCCAGCAGCGGCGCCGAGATGATCCACATCAGCAGACCCTGCAGCAGAAAAACCTGAAAGAAGCTTTTCCACCACCAGGCCGCGCCGTTTTCCTCGCGCCACTTCTGGTAACGGAAATCTTCCGCTTTGCCGCGGTTGCGCAGAAAAATGTAGATGGACAAACGCAAGCCCCACAGCGTGACCAGCCATACCAGCAGCAGCTTGCGCGGCAGGAAGCCGTCGGGGGTCAGGGCGAAATACAGCCAGGCGGAGATCACAAACCCGCTGCCCCAGAAGATATCCACAATGCTGGCATTCTTGATCGCCAGGCTGAGCAGCCACAAAACCGCCATCAAGCCCAGGATCACCGCCAGCGCGGTCAAATAGGTGCCAATGAACGTCATGCTGACCCTCCCGCTGGATTTTTTGAAACCCCGGCAAAACCAATCACCCCCGGCCCCAGGTGTGCGCCCAATGCCGGGTTGATTTCCTCGACCCACACCTCCCCTTGCGGCAGCAGCAGGCGCACCTCCTCCAACAGCTCCAGCGCCCTTTCGGAAGCATTGGCATGCAGCAAGGCTGCCCGCTCATACGGGGCGTATTTATTTAATAATTCCAGGAAACGTTTGCGCGCGCCCCTGCGCGTGCGCACTCGGCTGGCGGTTGGGCTGCCTTCGTACATTTCGAGGAAGGGCTTGATCTGCAGCAGCGCGCCCAGGGTAAAGAGCACCAGGCTCATCCGACCGCTGCGGCGCAGGTATTCGAGCGTATCCAGGGCTGCAAACACATGCGTGCGGGCGATCTGTTCATCCAACTTCACCAAAATCTCTTCCATCGAATGACCGGCGCGGGCAGCCTGCGCAGCGATCAACACCTGGTAACCGGTGCCCAGGCTGAGCTGGCGCGAATCCAATACGGTCACTGGCAGCGAGGTGGTCTGGCGGGCGCCCTCCCGGGCAGCGTCAACCACGGCGCTGAGCCTGTGTGAGATATGGATGGAAAGGATTTGCTCAGCGCCTTCGGCGGCCAGCCCGTCGTAAACCTGTTTGAAAACCTCCGGACCCGGCGCGGCAGTGGTGGGATGCGGCTTGTAATCCGGAAGCCGCTGGAAAAATTCCTGCCGGGTGAGGTCCACGCCGTCGCGCAAGTTCTCCTCTCCGATGTGAATAAAAATCGGGATAACCGAAATCTGATGTTCGCGGACAACCTGCGCCGGCAGGTCGCAGGTGCTGTCAGTCACAATGCGAATGTTCATCTATTTTCCCTCCCTGAGAAAATGCAATCGGTTAATAGGTATTTTTATTTTACTTGATTTGGCTCAAATCAATGAACTTATGTACAATCTTTTGAGAAGGACTGCGAAATAACTCAGGCTTCGGCGCCGGGAAGATGATCCATCCCGGCCTTATGGGCAGCCAAAGCCGTCATACGGCGCAGCTCGCCATCCCGGGCGGGGTCGCGCTGCGGAGGCTGATAGCCGCTCAGCAATTGCTGGACGCGGCTCCTGGCGCGCGCAAAGGTATCCTGGGCGCCCGCGGCCTGCCAGCCGCGCAGCGAATCGCGGTCAATCACCGCCGAGGGCAGGTGCTGCTCCACCTGGAAGAGCTGGCGGGTGGCGCGCTGCTTGAGAAAATCGGCCTGGAAATTGATCCCGGCGAACAGGCCGGTGGCCAGCGTATCGGTGCGCAGTTGCACCCCTGCCAGCATGCGCTGCGCCATGCCGATCGCCTCGGCGTCCAGCACCAGCTTTTCAGCCGACTGGCAGGCCAGAAAATCCAGCATGCCCGCCCCGGAGATCATGTTGATCCCGGCCAGCGCCCCCACCAGCGCGCTTATCCCGCTTTCCAACCCGGCCTGCGCGTCCACGATCTTGGCATCACTGGCGCCGAGATAAGCGTGGGTGGGCAGGCCCAGCGCTTTGCCCACCTGGGCATAGCTGGCGTCGATCATCGCCGTTTCGATCGCGCCGAAGGGCGTGCTGCCGCGGCGCATGTCGAAAATTGCCGGCGCACCGCCCCACACCAGCGGCGCGCCGGGATGGGCCAGTTGGTGAATCGTCAGCCCGCTCAGGCTTTCGGCGGTGTGCTGCACGATCGAGCCCAGCAGCGTCACCGGTCCGCCTGCTCCCGCCAGCGGCATGGAGATCATCTGCGCCGGGACGCGCGCCCGCGCCAGTTGGATCAGATTCCCGGCGCCGAACTCGCTCCAAATCAACGGTGGGGTCGGGCAGACATCAAACACCGCCTGGGGTTTTTGCGCCAGCGCCTCTCGCCCTCCGGCATAGACCGCCAGCATTTCGATCATCGTGTCCAGGGTATGCAGCGAAAAAGAACCGGTGACCACCGGCTTGTCCGAATGAAGCAGCACCAGGAACAGGCGGTACAGGTCGCCAATTTCTTTGGGCACCTCGCTGCAGATCACCGCCGTGGACTGGGCGGCATACTGCGGCAGCATCTCGGCCACCTTCACCAACCGCACCAGGTCGGGCGCGGTGGAAGGGCGGTGCTCCAGCGTATCGGCATCCAGCACATGCACGCCAGATGAGCCGGGATCAAAGTGCACCGCATCGCCGCCGTATTCCACCGCCGGGTTGCCGTGACGGTCATACAGGCAGAAACTGCGCGGGACGCTTTTCAACGCCAGCTCCACGACGTCCCGTGGAATCCTGACGATGTCACCGCCGCCGTCAACCTGTGCGCCGCCAGCCGCCAGCACCTGACGCGCTTCGACGGACTGCACTTTAACCCCGGGATCGAGCAAGAGCTGGTAAGCCTCGTCGAATACGCGCGCGACCATCTCATCGCTGAGCAATTGGAGTTTCGGCTGCATGCGGCTCAGGCTCCTTCCAGGCTGGCGATGACGTGATCCAGCTCGGCTGACAGCGCCGGGTCGAGCGGCTCGGGCTGGTGGCTTTCCAGCAGGCTGACCGCTTTTTCACGCGCCCAATCGCGGGCGTCGTCCCGCCGGTCTTCCCATTCGCTGTATGGTCGGCGGTCGAGGAAGCGCGGCAGATAAATCTCGCGCATGTGGCGGCGGGTGTGCTTCTGGGTCAGGAAACTGCCGCCGGGTCCGACATTGGCGATCGCCTCCAGCGCCAGCGTCTCGTCATCCACCAGGATGCCCTGCATCATCTGGCGCACGATGGCGAAAATTTCGCAATCCAGCAGCATCTCAGCGTAAGACCAGATGCGGCTGCCGTGCAGGAAGCCCGCGCCCAGCAGCATATCCGACATGACCGCGCAGGCCATGAAGGTGGACAGGCTGTTCTCCAGTCCGGCCTGCCAGTTGGGTTCCTTGGCGCCGGTGGCGAAGGAGCCCATCGATAGCGGAATGTTGTAAAAATCAGCCAGGCGGTTGGTGGCCGCGCCGTAGAGGAAATCTTCCGGCCCGCCACCGGTGTAGGCGCCGGTGCGCAGGTCCGAAGCGGTCTGGGCGGCGGCGTAGAACACCGGCGCGCCGGGAAAAGCCAACTGGAGCAGCGCGGTGGCCGAGACCACCTCGGCGTTGCCCACCACCAGGTTGCCGGCCAGCGTTGCCGGGCCGGTGGTCAGGTTGGCGGCCATGGTCATGAAACCGGTCGGGATGCCGTACTCGGCTGCCACCAATGCCGCGTCCAGGCTGCCGCCGTCGTGACCGAGGGGGGAGGCGGTGCACTGCATCAACGAAAGAGGCGGCCGCCGGCGCAGCGCATCCAACCCGCCCGCCAGCGCAGCGGCCATCTCCACCGCGGCGCGCGCTTCGGCGTCACTGTAAATGCTCTCGGTCTGCACATGCTTGGTGGAGTTTTCCCAGACAGCCTTGATCTCGTGCAAGCCGCGCGTCTCCACCGGCTTATCCTGCGCCGAAAGCGCAACCCAGTGGAAAGCGATCTCCTCCACTGCGTCCGCCACGCGCGCAATGTGGGCCACATCCTGCAGGCAGGATGTGCGCTTCTGGTTGGAATACAGGTCAATGATTTCCACCCCGCAGCCGTCGGTGGCCAGGTAGACATGGTTACCGTCCAGCGGCAGATCCTGGTCGGGATCCCGCGCGGCGAGTGGATAGGTTGGCGGGGCGTGCTTGAGCGCGTCCTCGGTCAACCCCGCCGGGGCTTTGACGATGCCGGTCTGGCGGTCCACCGCCGCGCCGTGCGCAGCCCAGATGTCCTGCGCGCGTTGCGAGGGGAAGCGCACCCCGACCGTCTCAATGACTCGCAGGGTGGCCGCATGGATTCGGCGCACGTCTTCGTCGGAGAGGATATCCAGTCGCAAGCGCGGGTTGCTGATGGCATGAATGGCTTTGCCCATGTTGATCTCCGCGCCTATTCCCGGTCGAGCAGGGCTTTGGCCACCTGCACCGCGCCGAATGCATCTTCGCTGGTGCCGTCGGCGCCGATGCGCTGCACCCAGTCGCGGGTGACCGGGGCGCCGCCGACCATCACGCGCACGCGCGGGCGCATCCCGGCGCTGGACAACGCCTCGATCACTTCCTGCTGTTTGACCATCGTGGTGGTCAACAGCGCGCTGAGGGCGACGATGTCGGCATCTACCTCGCGCGCTTTTTCCACCACCCGCGCGGTGGGCACGTTGACGCCCAGGTCATGCACCTCAAAGCCGGCCGCCGAGAGCATGGTGCCGACCAGCGATTTGCCGATCTCGTGGATATCGCCCTCCACGGTGGCCAACACCACCCGTCCCAGCACCTGGCGTTGCGTGCCGCGGCGCTGCAATTCGGGCTCCAGCGCGCCAACACCGGCCTTCATCGCCTCGCCGGCCATCACCAGCTCGGGCAGGAAGGCGTCCCCGCAGGCGAAGGCCTCGCCGACCTGGTTAATACCGGCCACAAAACCAAGTGAGATGGCTTCGAGCGGATCAATGCCGGCGCCGAGTGACTGCCGGGCGAGTTCCACAGCCGCATCCGCATCGCCGTCAACGATGCTCTGCGCCATTTGGACGAACAAATCGGAGATCATGAACTGCTCCTGGAAAATAAGATGAGGTGTATTATACCCGCTCATCCCTCGAGCAGTTGGCGAACGCCCTCCAATCGCCGCGCAATCTGCGTCCCAAAACTGCGCTTCACCAGCGGCGCAAACAGGCGGCTTGGGCCGTGCAGAACCAGCGTATGGCGCTGGGTCATGCGCGTACCATCCGCGGTGGGTGAAAAGGTGTATTCCAATTCGCCGTGCATGCCCGGCCCGTGCCAATCGTAAGCCAGGCAGCGCTCGTCTTCGACTGCGGTCACCTGGCTGATGATCTCAAAGTTGATCAGCGGCGGCAGCACGCGCACCACCTCACGGAAGCGTGTGCCCACCCCCACCGGCCCGGGGGTCACCTTTTCATAGACCGGCACGAGCGCATTGGCGGAGAAATCCAGGGTGTACAGGTCGCGGAAGAAAAGATACACCCGGCTGAGCGGAGCTTTGATCTCGATTTGCAGACGGAATTCCATTTTAGGGATATTTCTCGACTCCATTATAACGTTGCCGTCAAGAGACTTGTAACTACATGAAATCCAACAGCCAACACACAACCATCTTCAGTAAAATATTCCCTTAAAATTGCCTCGGGTACCCAATAATGGTATAATTATTTTCGGATAATCGGAATTTCCGAAATGGAGACCAATCATGAATACCGAAATTTTGCAGATCCGAAAGAAAGGCACCCTCACCCTGCCCAGCGAGTTGCGCAGCAAATACGGTCTTGGGGAGGGTGATATTCTCACCCTGATTGACCTGGGCGACGGTTCATTTCTATTGACCCCCAAGATCTCACAGGTTGACCGCCTGGGCTCACGTATTGCAGAAAAACTCAGCCAGGAAGGCGTATCTCTGGAGGAATTGTTGAGTGCATTGGACGAAGAACGCGAAGAATACTACCGCGAAAATTATGCCGACCAGTAAAATCTTCTTGGGCAGCAGCGCGTTATTATCCGGCATGCTGTCCGCGCAGGATGCTGCCAGAGTGTTGCTGCTATTGAGCGAAGACGATAAATTGCACCTGATTGCCTCTGAACAGGTGATTGTTGAAGTGGAGCGCAACCTGGCGCGCAAAGCGCCGGCAGTACTCCCGTTGGCGCGCGAGATGATCCTGCGGTCAAAACTACGCATCCTGCGAAACCCCCCAACCGATGAAGTGCGTCAACGCCTGGGGTGGATCAGCCATCCAGCGGATGTGCCCATTCTGACAGCCGCACAGCTGGCCAATGTGGATTTCTTGGCCACGTTGAACCGGCGGCATTTTCTGGACGACCCAGCGGTTGCCAGACTCAGCGGCTTGCGCATCGGCACACCCGGCGATGCGCTGGCCTGGTTGCGCGAACAACTGTTTCGGTCCTATTAATCTGCTAAGCAAACTTCTTATTTGCCTTGACACAATCCAAAACCCCATGTTAAAATTTATTAAGCTTCCTAAGAAGCGGAGAAACGAATCAGCATGGTCTATCAAGTTCCGGTCCAATTTGTTCTGCTCATCGCCGAAGGCGGTCCTGTTTGCCTTGCCTTCTCGGAGTGCGCCTGCTGATCGTTAAGATATACGCATAAAAACCCTCAGTCGCGGTGCCTCCAGCCCCGCGGCTTTTTATTCTCCCACCCATGCTCAGCCGCGGGCGCCCACCGCGGCCGTTTTGTTTTACCAGATTAAGCTACAATGTCAGGAGCAACACCATGTCCATTCTCAACACCGACAACCTGAGCCTTTCCTTCGGCGACTTCGACCTGTTCCACGGCATCACCGTCAGCGTGGCCAACGACAGCAAGATCGGCCTGATCGGGCCGAACGGCGTGGGCAAAACCTCGCTGCTGCTCATCCTGGCCAGCATCCAACAGGCCACCACCGGCCGCATACACATGGCGCGCGGACGGCGAATGGGCTACCTGCGCCAGGAAGCGATGGAAGCCTTTGCTGACCGCGAGAACACCGTCTATTCCGAGATGCTCTCGGTCTTCGGCGACCTGATCGACCACCAGGCGCAGCTCAACGCGCTGGAAGCCGAGATGGCCGCCGGGCACTGCACCGATGAGCTGCTCGAGCGGTACGGTGAGCTGCAGACCGCCTTCGAGCAGACCGGCGGCTACGACTACGAGCTGCGCATCCAGCAGACCCTGGCCGGGTTGGGACTGGACAAGAAGAGCTGGCACATGCCCCTGCGCCAGCTTTCCGGCGGACAGAAAACCCGCGCCCTGCTGGCGCGCCTGCTGCTGGAAAAACCCGACCTGCTGATGCTCGACGAGCCCACCAACCATCTCGACATGGACGCGGTCGAGTGGCTGGAACGCACGCTGCGCGAGTGGCAAGGCTCTGTGCTGATTGTCAGCCACGACCGCTACTTCCTCGACAACACGGTCAACACCATTTGGGAGATGTCCAGTTCCGGGATCGAAGTGTATTCGGGAAACTACAGCGCCTATCTGCTGCAGCGCACCGAGCGCTGGGAATACTACGAGCGCGTGTTCAAAGAGGAAAAAGCCCGCCTGACCAAAGAGGTGGATTTCATCCAAAAATACATGAATAGCAACCCCACTCAAGCGCTGGGCCGGCTGCGCCGCCTGACCCGCGACCTGGCCATCGTCGAAAACTACGGCATCCTCTCGCTGCGCAGCGGCAAGAAATGGTCGGAATACAGCTTCGACTTTGCCACCGACCGACCGCTGGAAGTGATTGAGGCCATCCGCAAGGTCAATGCCATCCAGATGCCCTCCGGGCGCCCGGCCAGCATTCGCCCGCGCCTGTCGAGCAGCCGCAGCAGCGGGACGATCATCCTGCGCGCGCGCGAGGTGACGGTCGGCTTTCCCAATCATCCCCTGTTCAGCGCCCGCAACCTGGAGCTGCGCCGCGGCGAGTTCGCCGCGCTGATCGGCCCCAACGGCAGCGGAAAAACCACCTTCCTGCGCACCATGCTGGGGCAGGTGCCGCCGCTCAAGGGCGAGGTGGAGCTGGGCGCCAGCCTGCATATCGGCTACTTCGCCCAGGCGCATGACGCGCTGCGCGGTGAGCATAGCGTGCTGGTGGAGCTGCAGCGCCACAAGTCCATCGATGACGGACCGGCGCGCAGCTATCTGGCGCAGTACCAATTCCGCGGCGAGGATGTCTATAAACAACTCAACATGCTCAGCGGCGGCGAGCGCGCCCGCCTGGCGCTGGCTGTGCTGGCGCTGGATGGCGCCAACTTCCTGATGCTGGACGAGCCGACCAATCATCTCGACATCCCTGCCCAGGAAGCCCTGCAGGACGCGCTTTCGGATTTCCCGGGCACCATCCTGCTGGTCTCGCACGACCGCTATCTGATCGACCGATTGGCCAGCCAGATCTGGGAGCTGCGCGACCGTCAACTGCACGTCTTCACCGGCACCTACCGCGAATACACCCTGCGGCGCGCGGCGCTGAGTCCCTCAGCCCAGCCGCGCCAGATGCTGCTCAAGCCGAAACCCATGGTGCGCGACAACAGCCGCGAAACGCGCAAGCGCACCCAAAATCTGGCGCTGCTGGAAGAGCGCATCCGCCAGCAGGAAGCCAGCGTGCAGCGCCTGTACAGCAGCCTGCACAAAGCCAGCCAGCAACAGGCTTTTGACCGGGTCAACCAGCTCAGCCGCGAAGTGGCTCAGGCCGAGGCGGCGTTGGAAAACCTGCTCAGCGAATGGGAGAAACTGGCGGTGTGAGCGGAAGAGAATCCGCAGATACCGCAGATGAGCGCAGATAACCAAATAATCAAGAGAAATATATGCAATTCCAACAACACATCTACAACGACAAAAGCGATCTGAAGGCGATCCTGGCATTAATCGGTAAACGCCCGAAGGAGCGGCGCAATGAGTATCCCGCCCCCGCCGACTTGCAGGAATTGACCGCGGTGGCGGAAATCCGCCGGACGATCAATCTATGGCGGAATGCTGCCGGAACACTGGCTGGGTACGCGCTGTTCCAGGGCATGCCATCCTTCGCCGGGATGTCCCTCGAATACCTGCCGGAGTATAACGACACTGCGATTGGCGACGAGATGATCGACTGGGTTGAGGTAACCTACCGACAGCAATACACCGGTCAGGAAGACGAGCTTTGGACCCTCATACATAATCGCGATGCACTGCGGGTGGGGCTGCTGGAACGGCATGGATTCGTCCGCAGCGAGGATTTTGCGGTCCACATGTCCCGCCTGCTCAATGAGCCAATCGCCGAAGCGCAGCTCCCTGCCGGTTACGCCATCCGCCCGCTGGGCGGCGAAGCCGAAGCACCGGCCTGGGTGGCGCTCAGCCAGGCCGCTTTCGGCACCCAGAACATGACCCTCGAATACAAGCTGGCGATGATGCGCGTTCCGGATTACGATCCCGAACTGGACCTGGTGGCGGTCGCGCCCGACAACAGCCTGGCGGGGTTCGCCGTGTGCTGGAGCAACCACCTGGAGAATGAACTCAACGGTGAGAAAACCGGCTATACCGATCCAGTGGGCACCCATCCGGGTCATCAATGCCGTGGGCTGGCCAGGGCGCTGATCCTGCGCGGTCTGCACCTGCTGCGCCAGCGCGGGTTGAACATCGCCCGCCTGGGAACCAGCGGCGACAACACCGCCATGCTGCACACCGCTCAATCGGTCGGTTTTCATGAAAAGGGCCGCTCAGAATGGTATGTCAAGAAGATGAGATGAACACAACGCTGAACCCGGACGCCATCGCCAACCTGCGCGATATCGGCATCTTTGCCCATATCGACGCCGGCAAGACCACCACCTCGGAGGCGGTGCTGTATTTCACCGGACGCATCCACCGCATCGGCAGCGTGGACGAGGGTAACACCCAGTTGGACTGGATGGAACAGGAGCGCGCCCGCGGCATTACCATCACCGCTGCGGCCACCTCCTGCGTCTGGCAAGGCTGCCGCATTAACCTGATCGACACCCCCGGACACATTGACTTCACCGTCGAGGTGATGCGCTCAATGCGCGTGATTGACGGCGCGGTGGTTGTGCTATGCGGGGTGGGCGGGGTGGAGACGCAGACCGAAACGGTCTGGCGGCATGCCGACCGCCAGAATCTGCCGCGCCTGATATTCATCAATAAACTCGACCGCGAGTACGCCGATTTTGTCGCCGCGCTGGAGTCGGTGCACCACAAACTGACCCACCGCACCACCGTGCTGCAGCTGCCCATCGGCAGCGGCAGCGCGCTGCGCGGGGTGGTGGACCTGTTGGATGAACAGGCCTTGATCTGGGAAGAAGGCGTTGAGGAGCCCCGGCGCCAGCCCATCCCCGGCGAGCTGACAGCCAAAGCCGCCCGCATGCGCAGTCAGTTGGTGGATCAAATCTGCGAATCAGACGAAGCCTTGATGACCGCGCATCTGGAAGGCCGCGACCTGCCAGCGGCAAGCTTGCGCAGCGCTCTGCGCCGGGCGGTGATCAACGGCGCGCTGACGCCGGTGCTGTGCGGTTCGGCGCGCCAGCGCATCGGCATCCAGCCACTGCTGGACGCGGTGGTGGACTACTTGCCCGCGCCCTGCGATACCCCGCCGACACTGGGCATTCTGCCCGGCAGCGAGGAAATCGTCCAGCGCAGCGCCGCAGAGGATCAACCCTTCAGCGCCTCAGCCTTTAAAATCGTCAGCGACCCGCACGTCGGCCATCTTACCTGGGTGCGCATTTTTTCTGGAAAGCTGCACAGCGGCCAGGCGCTGCTCAACCCGCGCACGAACGATGAGGAGCGCATCAGCCGCATCTACCAGATCCACGCCAACCGCCGCCAGAACCTGGAGCAAGCCCGCGCGGGCGACGTGGTGGCGCTGGTGGGTCTCAAATCGGCGGTCACCGGCGACACGCTGTGCGACCCGGCCCACCCGCTGCAATTTGAGCGCTTCACCTTCCCCGAGCCCGTCATCGCGGTGGCGCTGTCTCCGTCCACCGACCAGGAGCGCGACCGCCTGCAGCAGTGCGTGGGCCACCTGTGCGCAGAGGACCCCACCCTGCGCCTCAGCTTCGACCCTGAAACGGGCGAACAGGTGCTTTCGGGAATGGGTGAGCTGCACCTGGAAATCGCCGTGGACCGCCTGCGCAGCGAATACGGCATCCTCGCCCGTCCCAGCCCGCTGCAAATCGCATACCGCGAGACCATCCGGTCTCGCGCCGAAGCCACCGGCAGCTACCGCCGCCAGACCGGCGGGCACGGCCACTTTGCGGTGGTGCGCCTGCGGGTGGAACCGCTGAACAGCGGCGCAGGTATCCAGTTCGCCAGCACAGCCCCGCCGACCGAAGTGCCGGAACAATTCGTGCGCGCCGCCGAGGGCGGCCTGCGCGAGGCATTGGACAAGGGCGTGATCGCCGGTTATGCGCTGACCGACATCCAGGTCACGCTGTTGGGCGGCAAATTCCACGAGATTGATTCAAATTCGTTGGACTTCCGCATTGCCGGTTCGATGGCCGTGCGCCAGGCCGTGCAGCAGGCCAACCCCGCCCTGCTTGAGCCGATCATGCGCGCCAATATCAATGTTTATGATGAATATCTCGGCACGGTGCTGGGCGATTTCGCCCGGCGGCGCGGTGCCGTTCATTCCCTGGCCGTGCACGGCAAACGCCGCGATGTGGAAGGGGAGGTGCCGTTGGCCGAGGTGCGCGGGTACGCCACCGACCTGCGCGACATGACCGAAGGGCGCGGCAGCTTCACCCTGGAGCTGCTGCGCTACGACATCGTCCCCGACCGCCTGGCCGAGTCCATCATCGCCCAGCGCGAGCGGGAAGGCAAACTACAACGCAGGTAGACAACACAGCCATGCATTTACCCCTTCGCCAATACTGGGAGCTGCTCTCCCGCCACATCCGCCCGCAGGCCGGGCGCTTCAGCCTGTTGGTGCTGTTGATTTTGACCAGCATCAGCTTACAGGTCATCAACCCGCAGATCATGCGCGGTTTCATCGACGCGGCGCTGGCCGGCGAAGCGGTCAGCGTGCTGCTGCGCAGCGCGGTCGCCTTCATCGCCATCGCGCTGCTGCAGCAGGGCGTCTCGGTCGGCGTCACCTATCTGGGTGAAAGCGTGGCTTGGACCGCGACCAATGCGCTGCGCGCCGAGCTGGCTGCCCACTGCCTCAACCTGGATATGGGCTTTCACAACGACCACACCCCCGGCGAGCTGATCTCGCGCATTGACGGCGACGTGGCCGAGCTTTCGCGTTTTTTCTCACAGTTCGTCATCATCCTGGGCAGCAACTTGCTGCTGATGGTGGGTGTGCTGGCGGCGCTGTGGCGCGAAGATTTGCGCGCCGGGCTGGCTTTCAGCTTGTTCGCCGCGCTGGCGCTGTACGTGCTCAACCGCGTGCGCGACCTGGCCATGCCGCACCAGAAAGCGCGCAAGCAGGCGGAGGCTGAGCTATACGGCTTTCTGGAAGAGCAACTGGCCGGCACCGAGGACGTGCGTTCCAGCGGCGCAGTGGGCTTTAGCATCCGCGAGTTGTTCCGCTTTCAGACCGCCATCCTGCGCCATGACCGGCGGGCAAACTTAAAAAGCTGGCAGACCGAAACCGCCATCGCCACCCTGCTGGTGCTGGGCACCCTGCTGGCCATGCTCAGCGGCTACTTCCTGTATGTCGCCGGCGCAATCACCGTCGGGACGGTGTATCTGTTCATCCACTATATGAACCTGCTCGAGGGTCCAGTGTGGATCCTGACCCAGGAGGTGCGCAGCTTCCAATCCATCGGCGCCTGTGTGGAACGCCTGGCGGAGCTGCGCAAGATATTACCCCGGATTAACGACGGCCCCGGCGCAGACATCCCCAGCGGGGCGCTGCGCGTCAGCTTCGAACAGGTCTCTTTCGCCTATGCCCCGGATGATCCGGTGCTGCGCGATTTGACCTTCCAGCTTGAGCCCGGAAAGATCGTTGGGCTGTTGGGGCGCACCGGCAGCGGCAAGACCACCCTGGCGCGGCTGGTCTTTCGCCTGTACGATCCCGTGCGCGGGCTCATCCGCCTGGACGGCGTCGACATCCGCGAAGCGACGCTGCGCGAGCTTCGCGGGCGGGTGGCGCTGGTCACCCAGGATGTGCAATTGTTCGAGGCCAGCGTGCGCGATAATCTGACCTTCTTCAACCGCAGCTTTGCGGATGACAGGCTGCTGGCCATCATCGCTGACCTGGGGCTGCAGGACTGGCTCGATTCGCTGCCGGAAGGGCTGGACACGCGCCTGGAAAGCGGCGGTCACAGCCTCTCCGCAGGCGAAGCGCAATTGCTGGCGCTGACCCGCGTCTTCCTGCGCGATCCGGGGCTGGTCATTCTCGACGAAGCCTCCTCAAGGCTGGATCCCGCCACCGAGCAGCGCGTTGAGCGCGTGATGGACCGCCTGCTGCACGGGCGCACCGCGATCATCATCGCCCACCGCCTGGGAACCGTGCAGCGCGCGGATGAGATCATGATCCTGGAGGAAGGGCGCGTCTGCGAGGCAGGCGACCGCCGCCAATTGGCCAGCGATCCCGCCTCGCGTTTTTACCATCTACTGCAAACCGGGCTGGAGGAGGTGCTGGCATGAGCGCTGCAGACACGCCCAGTCAGGAAAACCAAACCTACACGCGCATCCCAGCCTGGAAGGTGATCGTCAGCATGGCGCGCTTCCGCTTCTGGCTGTGGCTGATCGATTTTCTCTCCGCGCTGCTTTTCCGCATCACCCTCCAGGTGGTGCCAGCGCTGATCCTGCGCGAATTTTTCAACCTGGTGACGGGCAGCGCCCAGGCCGGCCTGACCATTTGGACGATTGCCGCCTTCACCATCGTCACCTTCCTGGTGCGCACCCTGGGCGCCTACGGCTTTTTCTATGCGGATGTGCCCCTCTTCGCCCACATCAGCACGCTGCTGCGCAAGAATCTGCTGACCCACATCCTGCGCCGGCCGGGGGCATCCGCGCTGCCCGATTCGCCCGGCGAAGCGATCAGCCGCTTCCGCGACGATGTGTTCGAAATCCCGCTCTTCAGCCTGTTCTTCAATGATCTGTTCCTCGGATTTCTGATCATCATTTTCTCGATCAGCGTGATGCTGACCATCAACATCCCCATCACCCTCTTGAGCCTGATCCCGATGGCGCTGGTGGGGATCATCGCCAACCTGGCATCCAGCCGCTTCGAGGTGTACCGCCGCGCCAGCCGCCAGGCGGCCGGGAAGGTGACCGGCTTCATCGGCGAGTTGTTCGGCGCAACCCAGGCGGTCAAGGTGGCCAGCGCAGAGCAGGACATGCTGGCTTACTTCGACCAGATCAACAGCGAGCGCAAGCGGTTGGCGCTGCGCGAACGGTTGTTTGACTCGGTGCTGGAATCCATCTGGCGCAACACCTCCACGCTCGGCACCGGGGTGATTCTGGCACTGGCCGGACAGGCGATGCGCGCCGGTTCGTTCACCGTGGGCGATTTCTCGTTGTTCGTGTACTTCCTATCCACCATGGGCGACCTGACCACCTACGGCGGGATGGTGGTGGCGCGCTACAAGCAGCTCAAGGTGTCGGTGGAGCGCATGTACCGCCTGATGGAGGGCGCGCCAGACGGCGCATTGACACAGCACAGTCCGGTGCATCTGGACGGACGCCTGCCGCAGGTCATTTATCCAGCGCACAAACCCGAGGATCGCCTGGAAACGCTCAGCGCCCGCGGGCTGACCTATACCTTCCCCGGCAGCGAAAACGGCATCCGCGGTGTAAACCTCACCATTCGGCGCGGAACGCTGACCGTGGTGACCGGGCGGGTGGGCAGCGGCAAGACCACCCTGCTGCGCGCGCTGCTGGGTCTGCTGCCCCGCCAGAGCGGTGAGATCGACTGGAACGGCAGGAAGGTCAAAGACGCCGGTGAATATTTTATCCCGCCGCGCTGCGCTTACACCGCCCAGGTGCCGCGCCTGTTCAGCAACACGCTGCGCAACAACATCCTATTGGGCATGAACCTCAAAGATGATGAGGTGCTGGCCGCCGCCCGCCTGGCGGTGATGGACGAGGACCTGGAAGAGCTGGAAAACGGCCTGGACACGATGGTCGGCGCGCGCGGGGTGAAACTCTCCGGCGGTCAGGTGCAGCGCTCAGCCGCGGCGCGCATGTTCGTCCGCCAGCCTGAGCTGCTGGTCTTCGACGACCTGTCCAGCGCATTGGACGTGGAAACCGAGCGCAAGCTGTGGGAGCGCCTCTTCGAGCGCGAAGGCGCCACCTGCCTGGTAGTCTCGCACCGCCGCCCGGTGCTGCGCCGCGCCGACCACATCATTGTGTTGAAGGATGGGCGCGTGGAGGCTGAAGGACGGCTGGACGAGCTCCTCGAAACCTGCGAGGAGATGCGCCAACTGTGGCATTTGGAGCCCAACGGGCATTGAGCCAGGATTCCCGTCCCCGGCTTGCGGTGTATTGATATAATGGAGGCTGCACCGGAGCCAGGCAGTGAATACCATCCTCCCCCTTTCCCGGCTTAAACTATCCGACCTGCCCATCGCCGGCGGGAAAGCCGCCAATCTGGGTGAGCTGATCCGCGCCGGTTTCAAAGTGCCAAACGGCTTTTGCATCACCACCGCTGCCTACCGCGCCTTTGTGGACGCAAACGGGCTGGCGGCTGACATCCTGAGCCTGAGCGAGTCCATCGACGCAGCCGATCTTAACGCGCTGGAGGAGACTTCGGCGCAGATTTGCGCCCGTTTCATCCACGGTCAAATCCCCGCCGCGCTGCGCGAGGAAATCCTGCAGGCTTACACCGCGCTCAACCCGTACCGCCGCGCCGTGCCGGTGGCGGTGCGCTCCTCGGCCACCGTCGAGGATCTGCCCGGGCTGTCCTTTGCCGGACAGCAGGACACCTACCTGAACGTGCTGGGGCAGGAAGAGCTGCTGCAGGCGGTCAAAGCCTGCTGGGGCAGCCTGTGGACGGCGCGCGCGCTGGGCTACCGCGCCCGCAATTCGGTTTCCAATCGCGACCTGGCCCTGGCGGTGGTGGTGCAGGATATGATCGCCAGTCAACTGTCCGGCGTGATGTTCACCGCCAACCCCCTCACCGGACGCCGCCTGGAAACGGTGATCAACGCGGTGCTGGGACTGGGCGAGGGGCTGGTCTCAGGGCAGGTGGAACCCGACCAATACATCGTCGAGCTGCCCGGGAAACGCATCCTATCCAAACGACTGGGCGATAAAGCCTTTTCGGTGCGCCTCCAATCATCAGGCGGGACGTTCAGGCAGCCCGAGGATGCGCGCGGACGGCAGGCGCTCAGCGATGGGCAGATTGCTGAACTGGCTGAGATCAGCCGGCAGGTGACCGCCCACTTCAAAATTCCGCAAGATATCGAGTGGGCCTGGGCCGACGGCCATTTCCATCTGCTGCAATCGCGGCCAATCACCACCCTGTTCCCGCTGCCGGATGGGGTTTACCCCCAGAATCAGTTGATGGTGTTGTTTTCTTTTGGTGCGGTGCAGGGCATGCTGGATCCCATCACCCCTTTAGGTCGGGATGTGATGCGGCGCCTGGCGGTGACCATCGGGCGCCAGTTCGGGTTAAACGTCACCCCGGACACCCAGCCCACCTTCTTGGTTGCGGCGGAGCGGCTGTTCGTCAACCTGAGCGGGTTGGCGCATCATCCGGTCTGGCGCAAAGTCCTGCGCCGGGTGCTGCCCGCCATCGAGCCGGTGACCGCGGTCATCCTGCAAAGTGTGTTGGATGACCCACGCCTGGATGGAGATAAACAGCACCGCCGCCTGCGCATCAACCTGCGCCTGCTGCGCGTGTTCCTTCCACTTGGGTTCAACGTTTTACGCAACCTGCTCTTTCCCGGTTATGCGCGCAGACTGCTCAAGCGCAGCATCGATGCCACCCTTGAGCGCATCCATCAACGCATGCAGTCGAGCGCCAGCCTGGCAGAGCGCGTACGGGCGGTCAAAGAAATTTTGTATCAATTCCCGCTGCAGATGCTGGGCGTGATGGTTCCGGCGGTGGCGGCTGGGCAGGCTGCCTTCCAACCGCTGGTTGCCATGGCCGAAGGCGTTGCAGACGGCCCCAGACTGGCCTTCGAGATCACCCGCGGATTGCCGCATAACGTGACGACCGAGATGGACCTGGCGCTATGGGAAACAGCCAGGGTCATTGTCTCCGACCCGCAGTCTGCTGACCTGTTTTCCTGTCAGACGCCGGGAGAACTGGCCCGCCAATATCAGGCCGGCAGGCTGCCTCCCGCTGCGCAGCAGGCCGTCAGCCAGTTCCTGCAGCGCTACGGCGCGCGCGGTGTGGGTGAGATTGACCTCGGTCGTTCCCGTTGGAGGGACGATCCCGCGCCCCTGCTCGGCCTGCTGGCGGATTATCTCAGCATCCCGCCGGAACGCTCCCCGGCAGCGCTGTTTGAACAGGGAGCCCGGCAAGCCGACCAGGCGAAAGCTCAGTTGATCGAAGCGCTGCGCCGCACGCCGGGCGGTTGGTACAAGGCTGCCTTCGCCCGTTGGGCCGCGCCGCGCGTGCGCGAGCTGACCGGGCTGCGCGAAAGCCCCAAGTTCATGGCTGTGCGCATCTTTGGCATCCTGCGCCAGGCATTGGACGAAAGTGAGGAAGGACTGATCCGCGAAGGCATCCTGGAAAAATCCGGCGACCTGTACTTCCTCAACTTCGCGGAAATGACCGCTCTTGCCGAAGGAGAGCAGCGCGACTGGCGCAGCCTGATTGCACTGCGCCGGCAGTTGTATGAGCAGGAAAAGCAGCGCAAGCGTGTTCCGCGCCTGCTGCTCAGCGACGGCACGGTGTATTACGATGCGCCCGCCGCGCAGAACGAAGATGAAAACCAGGTCATCCGCGGCAGTCCGGTCTCACCGGGTATAGCCGAAGGCCGCGTGCGCGTGGTATTGGATCCCCGTCATGCCGGTCTGCAGCCGGGTGAGATCCTGGTCTGCCCGGCCACAGATCCCGGCTGGACGCCGCTGTTCCTGCTGGCCGGTGGGCTGGTGATGGAAGTGGGCGGGATGATGTCCCACGGCTCGGTGGTGGCGCGCGAGTACGGCATTCCGGCGGTGGTGGGGGTGGCGGATGCCACCCGGCGGCTGGTCAGCGGACAGCGCGTGAGTCTGGACGGCACGCGCGGAGAAATCCGCCTTTTGGAGGAGGAATAACTCCTCCAGAAAGATTCAATAGAAAAGATAGCCCTCGCGCAGGGCGGCAAATTTTCCCAACGCCGCCGTCCACGATTCGAGGATCTCATCCACCGGCTCGCCGGCAAGCAATTGCTCGCGCAGGCTTGCGTTTCCCGCCAGCAGGTCGAAATGGCAAATTCCCCCTTCGCGGTGGGGAGGCAGAAAGCCGAACGCTTCCGGCGCCAGCGCGCGGCAGGCGGCAATCAGGTGCAGCCCGCTGCGCAGCGGCTGAAACGCGGCGCGGTTCGGGACATGCACCTGCACACCCTGGCAGGTTTGTCCGGCGTGCTTGCTGGCAGTGGGCCTGAAGGCATGCGCGCGGAAGCGCACCCCCGGCAATTTCAGGTGATTCAACCGGTCGGCCAGCGCTGCCCCATCCAGCCACGGCGCGCCGGCGGTCTCAAACGGCAGCGCAGTGCCGCGCCCCTCGGAGAGGTTGGTGCCTTCAATGAAACAGGTGCCCGGATAGACCAACGCAGTCGATAAGTGCGGCATGCCTGGTGAGGGGATCACCCAGGGCAGCCCGGTGTCATCAAAATACATCTCCCGCCGCCAACCTTGCATGGAAATGACCGTTAGCGGCGCGTTGAGC
>CAZCBJ010000010.1:0-41832 GCA_964496705.1 uncultured Anaerolineaceae bacterium
GTATGTGGTGATTCCCCATAAATCTATGCTCTCCAGCATGCCGGCTGTGATCATTCCGGAACGAAGCCCGTCATCCAGATCATGGGCGGTGTAGGCCAGCTCATCGGCTACATTGGCAATCTGCGCTTCCATATTTCCGCGCAGCTCAGGGTTGTACTCCCGGGCGTCCGCCTTATCGTACTCGGTTTCATGTTTGACGATGCCTTCCAGCACTTCCCAGGACAGATTGAGTCCCGGGAAATCCGGATAGCGCCTCTCCAGTTGGGTGACGATGCGCAGGGATTGCTTGTTGTGGTCAAAACCACCACAATCGCGCATCAACCGCGCCAGAGTGGCTTCACCGGAATGTCCGAAAGCGGGGTGTCCGAGATCGTGAGCCAGGCAAATGGCTTCCACCAGGTCTTCATTGGCGCCCAATGCTCTGGCCAGCGTGCGTCCGATCTGGGTGACTTCCAGGGTATGTGTCAATCGGGTGCGGTAATAATCCCCTTCATAGTTGATAAAAACCTGCGTTTTGTATTCCAGGCGGCGGAAGGCGGTGGTGTGCAGGATGCGGTCTCGATCGCGTTGAAAGCAGGAGCGGTATTTGGCCTCATCATCGGGGTAATGTCGGCCGCGGGAATTTCTACTCCAGCAGCCGTACGGCGCCAGGCCGAGTTTTTCAATGTCTTCGAGTCGTTCGCGCGAATTATTCATGTTCACCTGTCCCTTTTTCTATTGTCGTGCCGATTTTCTCCCCTCTCAGCGCGGCAGTCAGATTGCCGGGCTGTTCGCCGGAGAAGATCACCGCCTGTTGGATGACGTCCCGGACGACCAGGTTGAGCATTAATTGCACCTTCTGGTTCATCCCGCCGGTCACGTCCACCGCGGCAGAGCCGTGAATGTGCAATTTTAGCTGGTGGAAGTTGCGAGGTGTGATGCGTTCTACCAGACGGGTGCAACCAGGGAAATCCTCCCAAACGCCTGCTTCGCTGCCGGCCAGCAGAATGCGCTGCGGGCGCATTCGCTCGGCGAGATGGACAAAAATATCCTCGGTGGAGAGTATGGTGCCGCCTCGCTCTGTATCAAAGACGGTATCGCCGTTGGTCAACGGAACCAGGCCAGCCTGCAAAGCAGCCTGCAGCGGACGGATTTGGATCTCCAACAGGCGTCCGTCAGCAGCCAGGGCGATGGCTGAAGGGGGAAAAGCCACCCCGGGCACACCGGCATGGTGAAATGCCTCAATCACAATTTGGTTCAACGCCCGAGCTTCGTGCCAGACTTCTGCAAAGCCAATCCAATCTTTGGCGCTGCTGACCCCCGCGCGAGTGCCGTGCTTGACCGCCGCCCGGTGACCAAAAGAACCAGAGCCGTGACCAATAACCAGTTGCAAATCGGAGTTTTCTGCCCGTGCGGCGGCGATTTCACTTGCCAGGCTCTCGATCACATCCGTTCGGGGTGTGCGTGGAGTGTGTTTATCGGTGATCAGGGAGCCGCCCAATTTAACCAGGCAAAGCACTGCGGTTTCTCCGTCAGGGTTTTCCCGTCACGCGGGTAATGATGAGGTTTACTGCGCCGCATTCGCGCAGAGCCTGTTGAACAGCCTGCGCATTCTCAGGCCTGACCAGCGCAATGATGTTACCGCCCTGCCCGCTGCCCGAAAGCTTGGCGCCCAGCGCACCGGCCTTCAAGGCGACCTCCACCATTTGATCCAATTTCGGGTGGCTGACTCCCAGCTCACGCAATAATTGGTGGTTGTGAGTCATCAATGCGCCCAGATTGTCTGCAGGCCCATTTTCGATGAATTGGCGCGCTTTTTCAACCAGCTCGCCAATGTGATCGAACAATGCCTCGTATTGTTGTGGATTATGCTGCCTGCCCAGGCGCACCTCACTCACCGCTTTGGCGGTGGAAGATGGGATGCCGCTGTCAGCGATCAAAAGGGTGAACGGCTGTGTTACACGCAAAATTTGGATCGGTTCCCCGCGCAAGAAGTACACCGGTTTGCGATAGGTGATCACCGTGTTGTCGATCCCGGAAGGGTTGCCGTGATATTTTTTCTCCACCTCATAAGCCAGTGCGCAGACGCTCGAATCGGGAAGCAGTCTGCCGAGAAATATGGACACTGCCCGCAGCATTGCCACCGTGACAGCCGCCCCGGAGCCCAGCCCGGCAGCCACAGGGATGCTGGATACGATGCGCAATTTCATCGCGGGCAGGTGCTCCAGACGCATGGCATCCTTGAGCAAGTCCAACGTGAGGCGCAAAGGGTGATCCGCTTCCAGAGCAGCCAGTTCAGCGTCTAGATGAATGGCTGGCGCTTCCAGTTGGATCTGGCCCACATTCCCCAGCGGGTTGGCGAGCACATAGACCCTGGCCTGCACATCCTCAATAGGCACGGCAATGGCCGGGCGGTGATAGACAACTGCGTGCTCACCAAACAGAATGGCTTTGCCGGGCGCTGAAGCGTGAACGGCGGGCATTTTAACCTTCCGGCCAGGGCAAATAGAAAATGAACAGCACTGCCAGACCGAACAACAGGACGGTGATCTGCAGGGGACGGTCGGAGAGTGCGATCTCTTCCGGTGCGCTGCCCTCGCCTTTGATCTGGATCAGGTACAGCCAGCGAAAGATGCCGTACAACACAAAGGGTATGGTCAGCATCATGGAATGATTGGCAGGCAGGTTGGGGGCTGAGAAGGTGTACAGACTGTAGGCGATAATGGTGGTGCTGCTGACGATGGTGATCAACTGGTCGAGCAAGGGGATGGAATAGCCGTCCAGCACGCGCCGGGATGAGGCGGCTCCGCTGGCCAACTGTGAAAGCTCCGCCCGGCGTTTGCCAAAACCCAGATAGAGCGAAAACAATGTGGTCACCACATACAACCAGGGGGAGAAACGTTCCACCTGGATGAGGGTGACGCCAGCGCCCACGCGGAGAACATAGCCGGAGGCCAGGATCAGCACATCCAGCAGGGGGATGTGCTTCAGTTTGGATGAATAGGCCAGATTGACGACAAAATAAATGGCTGAGATCAGCGCAAAAGCCGGAGAAAGCAGGTAGGCGGACGGGAAGGTAATCACCACCAGGATCACCACGGCGATGATTGCGGTGCGAATGGGCAGCCTGCCAGATGCGATGGGGCGGTTGCGCTTGGTGGGATGCTTGCGGTCGGCTTCAACATCCAATATGTCGTTGATGATGTACACTGCGCCGGAAAGCAGACCGAACAAGAGCATGCCTGCCACGGCATGCAAAAGGGCATTCAGATTGAACAACTGCCGGTCAAAGATGAGCGGTGCCAGGACGAAGGCATTCTTCATCCATTGGCGGGGACGCATGGTTTTGAGAAGCGCTTTTAGCATTTTCATAATATATTATATTATCTAATTAATGAGGTTAGGGTGTAGTCTACTAATCCCAAGAACGTAAAGCAAGTCGGTTAGTTAATCGTCTACTTTGCATTCAAATAAATCTATTACATTGGCAATAAATTGGAAATCATTGTAACTAGCTAAGCATATTTGGAGTCGCATCTTTCGGAGTAAAAAATGGTGACGAATAGGCAATTACGAACTTTGATTCCACTAATCATCATAATTTTTGGTTTTGCCAGTAGATTTATTTTAATCGGACGTGGATATAATTACGATTTTAGTTCATACTCTATTGTGCTTGGAATAATGGAAGAGGGGGGAAATGTTTACTCTAGCACAACAAGATACAATTATGGTCCAATATGGTTCCATACCTTGAACTCAATTTTTAATTTGGCACAAAAAGACTTCTTTACGTTTCGAATTTTATTAGTAGCTTTGCTTTCTCTGGTTGATTTCATGATATTCTTAATTTTACATAAGAGATTGGGAAGAACCATTGCCTTTTACTTTTTTCTTAATCCAATATCAATCATCATTACTGGTTATCATAATCAGTTTGATAATCTCGCACTTTTGCTTGGTATGATATCAGTTCTAATGATAGGTGATGATCACGAACAATCCTTAGATATCACAAAAATATCTGGGTTATTCATTCTTGGTTTATCTATTGCGACAAAACATATACTGTTTGCTTTTCCAATTTGGTTAGCATTAAAGCAAAAGGGGTTTATATCGAAGATGCTAATTATTCTTGTTCCATCAATGCTATTCATTTTTAGTTTTCTTCCTTATTGGAAAGAAGGTAATCAAGGAATCATTCAAAATGTCTTCCTATATAAATCTTTTAATAATGCTTTTTTATATCAGTTGTTGATTCCTGTGAATGTCGGACCTATAAGTAGTAGCAGTTTTATTTGGCTGTTGGCGCTCATTTTATTCGGTTATATTTTCAGAAAAAAAAATACATTTGATTCGTTATTTTTATATACCGCAATTCTATTGATTACATCTCCTGCAGTAGCTAATCAATATCTAGCTATTGTCATGCCCTTTGTGGCCTCTTCTCTAAATCCTTTCACCTTGTCATTTGTTGTTCTCGGGTCGATCTATTTATTCTTAGACTTTGATGGTCTTCATGCAATAAAAATTTTATCGGAAGTTGTTCATCATTATAATTTTTTCATTTATTTTGTTCTATTATTATTATTAGCTCTTGGATTCATCAAAGGGGTTTGGGGTGCACAATTGCAAAAAATTTTTGCAGTTATAAGTCAAAAGTTGGCAAAAAAATGATAGATTTTGTTTTCATAATATAAGCCAATGAAGATGCTCTTCTTTATTGGTCGAAAATTAGTTGACCTAAGAAATGCCAGAAAAAGAATCGATGCCAAAAATCCGTCTTGATCAATTGCTAATTGACCGGGGGTTGGAGGAGAGCCGCACCCGCGCTCAGCGCCTGGTGATGGCTGGTCAGGTGCGCGTGAACGGGCAGGTGATGCTGAAGCCTTCGAGCCTGGTGCTGGTTTCGGACGAGATTGCTATTGAAAAAGGCGAAAAATATGTTTCGCGGGGCGGTTTCAAATTGGAAGCTGCCTTGCAGTCATTTCACCTGACCGAACTGGACGGATGGATTTGCGCAGATGTGGGCGCGTCAACCGGCGGCTTCACCGACTGCCTGCTGCAGCACGGTGCGAGGCGCGTTTACGCGCTGGATGTAGGTTATGGCTTGTTGCATTGGAAGCTACGCCAGGATGCGCGGGTGGTATGCATGGAGCGAACCAATGCGCGCTTTGTGCAGAAATTGCCAGAGCCAGTGCAATTAGCGGTGGTTGATTCCTCGTTTATCTCGCTCAGGGTGTTATTGCCCGTGATTCTGCAATGGCTTGACTCGCCAGCCGGCAAGGTTGTGGCATTGATCAAACCCCAATTCGAGGCGGGCAGGGCGGAAGCTGCCAGGGGCGAGGGTGTGGTGCGCGATCCGACTGTCCACCGCATGGTGGTGCTGGAAGTGGGGCAATTTGCCATGCGCCTGGGCTTTCATGTGCATGGCTTGATCCGATCCCCCCTGCTCGGTCCAAAGGGAAACACTGAGTTCTTGATTCATCTTGAGCTGTCGGACCAGGGAAGCAGCGATTTGAATACGCTGGTAGCGGGCGTGTTTTCTTGATTTTCAGCATCTGAAAATAAGCCGGTTTTAAGGTATACTACTACCCGTTATGGAACTGGCCGTTCGCAACTTTTGCATCATTGCCCATGTTGACCACGGCAAGTCAACCCTGGCAGACCGCCTGCTCCAACTCACCGGCACCATCTCGGACCGCGATATGATGGAGCAGGTGCTGGACAATATGGAGCTGGAACGCGAAAAAGGGGTGACCATCAAGGCATCCGCGGTGCGCATGAATTACACCGCCCAGGACGGCGTCGCCTATGAGCTGAATTTAATTGATACGCCGGGGCATGTGGACTTTAATTACGAAGTGAACCGCGCTTTGGCGGCGTGTGAAGGCGCGTTATTGGTGGTGGATGCCTCGCAGGGTGTGGAAGCGCAAACGTTGGCCAACCTATATCTGGCGTTGGAAAACGACCTGGTGATCATCCCGGTGATCAACAAGATTGATCTAATCTCTGCCCGACCTGATGAGGTTGCACAGGACATCAGCCATCTGTTGGGCGGTAATCCGGATGAAATCATGCGCATATCGGCAAAGGACGGCATCAATGTGGATCAGGTTTTGTCTGCCATCGTGGAAAAAATCCCTCCGCCCAGGGGCGATGGGGAAGCCCCGCTGCAGGCGCTGATCTTTGATTCGCATTATGATTCTTATAAAGGAGTGGTTGCCTACGTGCGCGTGATCAACGGCACCATCCTGCTGGGGGATACGCTGCACTTGATGGCGCATGATGTAGATTTAAAACCGGTTGAAATTGGCATCTTTGCCCCGGTCATGCGCCCGATTGATCATCTGACTGTGGGTGATGTCGGATATATCGCCACTGGCTTGAAAACTGTCTCCGAGTGCCGGGTGGGGGATACCATCACGCACGCCAACCGGCCGGCGGCTATGCCGCTGCCGGGCTACCAGCAAGCCAAGCCGATGGTGTTTGCGGGCATTTATCCGGTGGAAGGCGAAGATTATCCGGATTTGCGCGACGCATTGGAGAAATTGCAGCTCAATGATGCCGCGTTGATTTATGAGCCCGAGACCTCTCAAGCGTTGAACTTTGGCTTTCGCTGCGGTTTCCTGGGCTTGTTTCACATGGAAATATTCCAGGAGCGGCTGGAGCGCGAGTACGATATGGATATTGTCGTCACCGCGCCCAGTGTGGAATACGAAGTGATGCTCAAGAATGGGGATCTCCTGCGCATCGATTCACCTGCGCTCCTGCCGGATGAAAATTCGATTGAAGAGATTCGCGAACCCTGGATGCTGCTGGAAATATTCACCCCGACCGAATTTTTCGGGACAGTCATGGATCTGGTCACCAAGCGTCGCGGGATATTCAAGAGCCAGGATTTCCCGGCGCCCAAACGGGTGCAGTTAACTTTTGAAATCCAATTATCCGAGCTGATCGTTGATTTCTTTGATGAGCTCAAATCCAGAACACGCGGTTATGCGTCGATGGATTATCAATTTCTGGAATACCGTCCCGGTGATTTGGTGAAGCTGGATGTGCTGGTGGGCGGTGATCCGGTGGATGCCTTGACCACCATCGTACACCGGCAGGATGCGTATCACAAAGGCCAACGTTTGATCACCAAGCTCAAAGAACTCATTCCCAGGCAAATGTATGATGTGTCCATTCAGGCATCCGCCAGTGGGCGGGTGATCTCACGCGCCAATGTGAAAGCCATGCGCAAGGATGTGCTGGCAAAATGTTACGGCGGTGATATCACCCGCAAAAAGAAATTGCTTGAAAAGCAAAAGCGTGGGAAACGGCGGATGAAGATGATCGGCAGCGTGGAAATTCCTCAAGAGGCTTTCATGGCTGTGCTGCGCCTGGAGGATGAGTGAAATCATTTCTCTCCGTGCTGTGGCAAAACGCCCGCCGCTGGCTGCCGGGGGTGGTGATCAGCCTGGTGGCGCTGATCGCTGTGTTCCACCTGGCGCGTTGGGAGGATGTGGGCATGGCCTTTCGCTCCATCCGGATAGGGAATTTCATCATCGCCATTTTTTTGACGCTGTTCTCGCTTGGTACGCGCGCTTTTGCCTGGAGGGTTTTGCTGGAGAAGAAGGCCTCGTTCTGGCAATCTTTTTTCATCATCAACGAAGGGTACTTCCTGAACAACATCCTGCCGTTAAAGGCTGGCGAGGTGGCGCGGGCGGTTTTTATGGGCCAAACTTCGGGATGGGGCGGGTTTCATGTCTTATCTACCATTGTTATCGAGCGCTCGTTTGACGTTGCCATTGCGGCGGGGCTGCTCCTATCCACCCTGCCTTTTATTCTGGAAGCAGCTTGGGCTGAGACGGTTGCCCTGACCGCTCTGGGATTAGTTGTAGCGGCACTCATTGCACTTTTCCTGCTGGCGCGATACCATCACACGGTGCAAAACTGGCTGCAAAGCGCCGGGCAGCGCTGGCCGATCATCCAAAAATGGGTCATTCCGCGCCTGGGATCACTGTTGAACGGTCTGCGGACACTCACCCGTCCAAGTCAGTTTTTTGGGACTTTTTTCTGGATTGCGCTTTCCTGGGCTATCTGGGTGGGCATGTATTTCATCATGCTATCGCCCATCTCCGATCCATTTCCTTTCCCCTGGGCTGTATTCACCACCACCGTTTTAGCCCTGGGGGTTGCCATCCCACAGGCGCCGGGCGGTGTGGGTGTTTACGAGGCCTCGGTGGTTGGCGCGCTGGCTGTGTTCGGGATCGATCCTTCCTTGTCCCTTGCCTACGCGTTGATGATGCATTTTCTACAATTCTTTACCACCGGCGTTCTCGGTTTCTGGGGACTGCTGCGCGATAGACGCTCCATCAGCGCGGTGTTTGCCCAGCGACCGCAGATAAATTCGTGAACAAAAAAGATGCGTGCTGGCGGTTATCCGCCGCTCATTTCTGATGAGGAGATAAGAAATGGCGTTGAATTATCTGATCACTGGCGGAGCAGGCTTTATCGGTTCCAACCTCGTTTCCCGGTTGCTCAGCCGTGGTGAGCGGGTGACCATTTATGATAATTTTTCCCGCGGCGGTTCGCAGAAGAACCTTGTATGGCTGCGCAGCCTGTACGGGGTGGGATCATTTGAGGTAATCGAAGCGGATATTCGCGACGCAGCGAACATGCGGGCGGCAGCGGCTGATGCGGATGTGATCTTTCACCTTGCAGCTCAGGTGGCGGTGACCACTTCGGTGGTGGACCCGCGCGAGGATTTTGAGATCAACGCGCTGGGGACATTCAATGTCGTAGAGGCGGCGCGTCTTTCGGGACGCCATCCTGCGGTGATATATGCTTCCACGAATAAAGTGTACGGCGGTATGGAAGATGTTGCTGTCAGCGAGGGAGCTGATCGCTACGCCTATCGCGATTTTCCCCTGGGCGTGTCTGAGGCATATCCCCTGGATTTCCATTCACCCTACGGTTGTTCCAAGGGCTGCGGGGATCAGTATGTGCGCGACTATCACCGAATTTACGGTCTACGCACGGTCGTCTTCCGCCAGAGCTGTATTTATGGTCCCCGCCAGTTTGGTGTCGAAGATCAGGGATGGGTGGCCTGGTTTATCATTGCCGCGTTGCTGGGCAAGCGCATCTCGATCTATGGAGATGGGAAACAGGTGCGGGATGTGCTTTTCATCGAAGATTTATTGGATGCTTACGATGCAGCGCTGCAGCATATCGACAAAACCGCCGGGCAGGTTTATAACATTGGCGGCGGCCCCACCAACGCCATTTCCATCTGGAATGATTTTAAACCCTTGCTGGAAAAATTAATGGGAGGCAGCATTCCTGTCGAACACGGGGATTGGCGGCCTGGCGACCAGAGAATATTTGTTTCCGACATCCGCAAGGCGGCCGCGGAGCTGAGCTGGCGCCCGGCGGTGACGCCTTCCGAAGGGATCGGCAGGTTGTTTACATGGGTGAAACAGAATCAAAACCTCTTTGAATAAGGTCTTTCATGCGCATCTTGACCGTCCTCACCTATTACCGACCGCATACCAGCGGTCTGACCATTTACGCTGAGCGGCTGGCGCGGGCGCTGGTGCGCCGTGGTCATCAAGTCACCATTCTCACCTCCCAGTATATGAGTGACCTCCCTCGAGAGGAAATCGTGGATGGGGTGCGCATCGTTCGCGCGCCTGTGCTCTTCCGCCTGAGCAAAGGGGTGATCATGCCCACCTTTGGCTGGCTGGCCAACCGGTTGGTGAACGAGCATGATGTCATTCAATTACATCTACCCCAATTTGATGCCGCAGGGATTTCTCTGCGCGGGCGTGTGCTGCGCAAACCCACGGTGATCACTTATCACTGCGATCTGCGCATGCCGCCCGGGGTAATATCAACACTGGCCAACCTGGCAATCAAGGTGGCTAACAATTTAACCGCCCTGTTCACCCACCGCATCGTGACTTACACCCGCGATTATGCCGAGCATTCATCTTATCTTCACCGCCATATCCACAAGCTGCATGTTATCCCGCCGCCGGTTGAACTGCCTGAGGTGGCGGCGGACGTGGTTCAATCCTTTGCGCAGCAGCATAATCCTGACCAGCGTTGGCCGTTAATTGGCATGGCGGCGCGTTTTGCCACCGAAAAAGGGGTGGAAATTCTGTTGAATGCCATGCCGGCGCTGCTGGAAAAATACCCACGCTTGTTGGTCCAATTCGCGGGGCCCTACCGCAACATCATCGGCGAGGAGCAGTATTTCCAGCGCTGTTATCCACAGATCCAGAAATATGAGCAACAGGGCAGTTGGCGGTTCGTCGGCAGCCTGGATCTGGAGCAGATGGCCGCCTTTTACCCCAATCTGAATGTTTTAGTGCTTTCCAGTCTCAACTCAACCGAAGCGTTTGGGTTGGTGCAGATTGAGGCGATGATCAACGGTGTGCCGTGTACCGCGTCCGACCTGCCCGGGGTGCGTCAGCCGGTGCGAGTGCATAAGATGGGAGAGATATTCCCCATTGGTGATTCGCAAGCCCTGGCACAGGTTGTGCAAAGAATTCTGGCTGATCCGCAGTCATATATACAGGCTGCCGAGCCAATCCGCCAGCGATATCTGCCGGATTCGATTGCTGCTGAATATGAGGAATTGTTCGCTCAGATTCAATCCGAGTTGGAGCGTTGACCTGTATGGTCGAGAAGGATTTCCTCTGGCTGAACATCCGTTCTTTGCCCTATTTCCGCGGATTGCTGCGCGCGGTGGAAGCCCGCTTTTATCAAGGGCTTCCATTACACCCGCCCACGCTGGATCTGGGCTGCGGGGATGGGGATTTTGCTGCCGTCGCCTTTGAACGTCCACTCGAGGTGGGATTGGATCCCTGGGTTGGCCCGGTTCACAAAGCGGTCAAGACAGGTGCGTATCGGCTGGTCATTCAAGGCATGGGAAGCGAAATGCCCTTTCCAGATGGATATTTTGCCAGTGCGCTTTCCAATTCTGTGCTGGAACATATTCCCGATATTGATCCTGTTCTGGCGGAGTTGGCGCGGGTGTTGCAGCCCGGAGCGCCTTTTATCTTCTGTGTACCCAATCATCATTTTCTGAACAACCTGTCCGTTTCATCTGCTGCTGAAAAGCTGGGATTAAACTCTCTGGCCGGGTTGTACCGCGCCTTTTTCAACCGCATCTCGCGACACAGCCACTGCGATCCACCTGAAGTTTGGGAAGAACGCCTGAGTCAGGCAGGATTTCGGATGGAGCGATGGTGGCATTATTTTCCGCCGGATGCGCTGCATGTTCTCGAATGGGGACACTACTTTGGTCTGCCTTCGCTGTTGGTTCACAGCCTTTTCCGGCGCTGGATTCTTGTGCAGCAGCGTTGGAATCTTGCCCTCACCCGGCGGATTGTGGAGAAACATTATCTGCATTCTGCCGAACATCCTCTCGGGTCGTATACGTTCTACATCACGCACCGGGCTGGTTGATTTGTTCACCACTTGAGTTTCTGTTGTAGGATATACTAACACACAGCGTAATCTACCTTTTTCGGGAGTTGCCATGGAAGAGCCCAGCGTCCTTGACTACCTCAAATCCCTGCTCAACCCCTTCCGGCGGGAGAAAATTGATCTCCCAAAACAGGGCCAGGAAGAGGTGCAGTCTGAACCCACCGGACAACGACCGACTGTACCAGGCGTGGTGGTTGAGGCCGTGTTTGAACCCACGGCTGTTGTGATCCCCGAAGAAATGCCCAGCCCCATTCCACAACCTGAAACCTTACCCGGACCGTTTCCCTGGCGTGCGCTGATCGCATTGGTCATTGCACTGGCCGGCCAAATGATGATTGAGCCGCCAGGACGCGGATATCAGGGAGCCATCGGTGCATTTATTTTTTGTGTTCTGTTCCTGTTGTGGTCGGTAATGAGCGGCGAAATGGACTTGCCCAAACCTAGAGAGGAGAATTCACAGGTTGCAGTCGCCCAATTGAGCAGCATTTCACTCGCCATCGGAGCCGTGTTGATTCTGCTTACCTTCCTGTTATTCGGACCAAACAAAGAAGGAAGAATTCTTTTCACCGCCTACAATGTGGCGGTATGGATCGCCGCCATCCTGTATTTCATGTTGGTGCTGTCCAGGCCGAATTATAGGAATACCGCCAGGTTATTCTGGCAACGGATTAAAGCGTTTATGCGCAATCCGCGGATACAAATTACCCTGAAACCGTGGGGTGTGCTGATGGTGGCGCTGATCCTGATCGCAGCTTTCTTCCGTTTTTATCAATTAGATCAAATTCCCGGTGAAATGTTCAGCGACCATGCTGAAAAGCTGCTGGATGTTGGGGATGTGCTCAATGGACAAACCTCGGTGTTCTTTGAACGCAATACCGGGCGCGAATTTTTTCAGATGTATCTGACCGCGGCAGTGGCGTTGCTGGCTGGCACCGGTTTGACCTTCATGAGCCTGAAGATAGGCACCGCGCTGGCTGGTTTTCTTACATTACCTTACATTTACCTGTTGGCAAAACTAATCGGCAACCGTTGGGTGGGAGTTCTGGCGTTTTTGCTGGCTGCGGTTGCCTATTGGCCGAATCTCATATCCAGAATTGGGCTGCGTTTTCCGCTCTACCCACTGTTCGTCGCACCGGTTCTATATTATCTGATTCACGGATTAATCCATCAGAGGCGGAGCAGCTTCGTGCTGGCCGGTTTCTTCCTCGGTCTGGGTCTGCACGGTTACAGCCCGTACCGTCTGGTTCCGTTGGTTGTGGTGGCGGCGATATTGATTTTTATCCTGCACACGCGCAGCAGCCAAAAGCGCATACAGACTCTGTGGTGGCTGGTGATCATTGCGTTGGTTGCGTTTGTTGTCTTTCTACCCCTCTTCCGATATTCATTGCACAATCCTGAGATGTTCTGGCTGCGCGCGCTGAGCCGTTCCGGCACCAGTGAGCAGGTGTACCCTGCCCCGGTGTTACAAATATTTTTCAGCAATCTATGGAAGGCTTGGATCATGCCTTTCTGGGATAACGGCGGTATCTGGGTGCATTCGGTCGTCGGCCGGCCAGCGATGGATGTGGTTGGGGCGGTCATGTACCTGATCGGTACGGTCTTGTTGGTGATCCGGTATGTGCGCCGCCGATACTGGGTGGACCTGTTTTTGCTCGTATCAGTGCCATTGCTGATGATGCCGTCAATCTTGTCGCTGGCTTTCCCCACTGAAAATCCATCTTTGAACCGCACCGGAGGGGCGATCATCCCGGTGTTCATCATCGCCGGGCTGGGGATGGAAGCCATTTTCTCTCACCTGTACCGGTCCTTGCGGACATGGTGGCCCAAGGCTGGAGTGGTTGTGCTGGTCGTTGGCATCCTTGCTTGGACAACATTGGCGAATTACAACCTGTTATTTAACAAATTCAAAGAGCAATTCTTCGGCGGAGCCTGGAACACGTCGGATATCGGGCGGGTGATCCGCGATTTCGTTGAACTCACCGGTACGCCAGATACAGCCTATGTGGTGCCTGTGGCTCACTGGGTGGACACGCGTCTGGTCGGCATCAATGCCGGCTTTCCCAACAAGGATTACGCTTTATGGCCTGACCGTTTTTCTGAGACTTTGGGTGAAACGCGCGCCAAATTGTTTTTTGTGAAAGCCGATGACATGCAGGACCTGTTAACCTTGCGAGAACTGTATCCTCAGGCCTCCTACTGGATGTTCCGCGCGCGTTATCCGGGCAAAGATTTCTGGATTTTCAGCGTTCCGGCTGAACCGGGTGAAGAGGTGCGCTAATTGGACACGCAAACCCGCATTGTTGAGGAGCATCCATCCGATCGCCTGCCAGGCCAACGAAAAACGGTCGCGTTCTGGCTGTGGACCCTGGCGTTGATCCTCGTTCTGACTGCCGGGGCATACTTACGTCTGGTTGGTCTGGATTGGGATCAAGACCAACATCTCCATCCAGATGAGCGTTTTCTCACCATGGTGGCCAGCGCGCTGCGGCCATTGGAGGATCCACTTGACTATTTCAATACCGCGCAATCCACCTTAAATCCGCACAATGTTGGCTACGGCTTCTATGTTTACGGGACGTTGCCGCTATTTTTGGTGCGCTTCGCGGCGGATTTGACCCGGCAGGTGGGATACGATGAGATTCATCTGGTCGGTCGTTTTCTCGCCGCGCTGGCTGACCTGCTTACGGTTCTGCTGGTCTTTCTCACCGCCCGGCGATTGTACAGGAAAACCGGCCTGGCGGTGCTTGCAGCGGCTTTCTCGGCAGTATCGGTCTTACCCATCCAGTTGTCGCATTACTTTACTGTTGACACGTTCGCCAACTTTTTCATCTTCCTTGCTTTCCATTTTGCAGTTCGTGTTTTCACTGAGAAACCTGCAAAGATTGACTCACTGGTAATTGCTCAGGGGGTTAACTCATCTGAATCAGATTCTACAGATCAAGGTCCAGAAGAAAGCAAATCCCTAAAAAGCACTGACGTGAATTCCAATGTGGAGATCACCCCATCAACCTGGAAATATTGGGATCGGGCGTGGGAAACTGCGCTTCCATTCGCACTTTTTGGGTTGGCGCTTGGATTGGCGCTAGCATCCAAAATCAGTGCTGCGCCGGTTGCCCTGCTGCTGCCGGTGGCGGCCTGGATTTATTATGCCAGTCTGGATGACGAGCAAAAACAGCGCCAGGCAGCGCCGCTGCTGCGCAACTTGGTGATTGCCGCGCTGGTTGCCATTCTCGCCTTTCGTATCTTCCAACCTTATGCTTTCGAAGGCCTGGGCTTCAATCCGCGCTGGCTGGATAATATGAAAGAATTGAGCGCACAATCGGGTGGGGATGTTGACTTTCCGCCCGCGCTGCAGTGGGCGCGCCGACCACTCACCTTCGCCTGGGAAAACATGGTCAGATGGGGGCTGGGGCTGCCTCTCGGCTTGCTGGCCTGGGCAGGCTTCCTTTGGATGGGCTGGCGAATGACGCGTGGGGAATGGCGGCAGCATCTGTTGATTCTGGGTTGGACAGGTGTATATTTCCTGTGGCAATCGCTCAGTTTCACCCGCAGCATGCGTTACCAATTGCCCGTCTATCCAACGCTGGCCATCATCGCTGCCTGGGCGGTCTATACACTGGGTTCTGGCGCTGGGGTGCGGTCTGGTGCCGTGAAATGGTTGACCAAACACTGGCAGCGTATTCTGGCAGCGCTCATCGGGGTGGGTGTGCTGACTGCTACGGCGGTATACGCCTTTGCTTTTTCACGCATCTATGTCCGTCCGGTCACCCGGGTTGCTGCGAGCGAATGGATTTATCAAAATGTCCCGGCAGCCATCAACCTGCGCGTGGATACGGCTACTGGCGTGCGCAACCAGCCGCTGCCTTTCCAGCATGGGGTGGATGCATCCATGCAGCAGCCGGCGGTCTTTGCGCTTACAGCACGCCAGACAGGTACGCTGGTGGACGTGATTTTTGAGCATGTCGTGGATGTAGAAAATGATGAATTGCCCGAAACCCTGATTGTTCGCTTCAGCGAGCCTCAGTCCAGCGAGCCGCTGGCTTATGGATTCATGGTCGCCACCTTCATGGAAGAGGGCGACCCGCGCGGTAAGGAATACAAGGTGATGTTTGATGGACCGGTCGCGATGGAGGCGGGACAAGAATATCTTTTGAGTGTTGAAACTGCCAGTGAACGACAGTTGCGGCTATCTGGCACGCTTCGCCTGGGTCTTTTCAGCCGCAGCGGGATGACCTATCAGACGCTCCCGGATTGTGTCCAGGCTATCCTGCCCGGTGAAGCATTCACGGAGAGCTTCACCGCCGTGTATTCTGGACAGTTGACTGGAGTTTTCCTGCCGCATGTGGTGGACTGGGAACAAACCAGCGCGAAAAAACTGCTGCGCTTGAGCATCCTCCGCGAGGTGGACGGGCAGGTGATGGGCCAGGCAGCGCTGGATGGAACTTTTCGCATGCAAACGGATCCTCGCGGAGAGGGGTACACCTTCACATTCGATCCGGCAGTGCCGCTTCAAGCCGGGGAGAGATATCATTACAGCCTGGATTTCGACGGTGACAGCGGACGGATCGCTCTGTACGGCAGCAAGCACGCCAATGAATCATCCTGGGATGATGTTTTGCCTTTGAGCCTTCACGGCTATAATCCGTATGATTTCCAGACTGGTCTGTACCGCACCGACTTGAATTTTGAAATGTACTGGGACGACAACGCGGAGAAGCTGGAGCGCTTCATCCAGAATCTGGATACAGCCGATTATCTGTTCCTCAGCTCCAACCGGCAATGGGGCACCACGACCCGCGTGCCGGAACGTTATCCGCTGACCACAGCTTTTTACCGCGACTTGCTGGGCTGCCCGGATGAACGCGAGGTATTTTGGTGCTACGCTGTGGCAGAGCCGGGCATGTTTCAAGGCAAACTTGGTTTTGAGCTGGTGTATATCAACCAGTCTGTCCCAATTATTGGGAATGCGCGTCTTAACACACAGTTTGCCGAAGAGGCTTTCACCGTTTATGACGCGCCCAAGGTGATGATTTTTAAGAAGACCGCCGGTTATGATGCAGAAGCGCTGCACTCGATCTTGAAGTCGGTGGATTTATCCCGCGTGGTCCGCCTCACCCCGCGCCAGGCGAGCAAGTATCCAGGGAACCTGATTCTCTCAGCACAGCGGCAGAAAACAGAGCGAGCTGGCGGAACCTGGTCTGCGTTGTTCTCCAGAAACGTATTTTTTAACCGCTATCCATTTTTCGCCCTGCTGCTCTGGTATCTGGCGGCAACCCTCCTGGGTTGGATGGTTTACCCATTCGTTCGTTTGAGTCTGGGCGGTCTGGCGGATAAGGGTTATCCCTTTGCCAGACTGGTGGGGTTCATTTTGCTGGGCTATTTCACCTGGCTGGCTGGCTCGTTGGGCGTTCCAGTCACCCGCCTGACAATTTCTCTGGTGCTTCTGTTTCTGCTATTGGTCAATGGGCTGTTGTTCCTGGTTCAGCGTGATGGAATGGTGCAGGAAATCCGCTCGCGCTGGCGCTACATCCTGTTGGTCGAGATATTTACCCTCGGCTTTTTCGCTTTCTTTTTGTTGATCCGCCTGGGCAATCCCGACCTTTGGCACCCAGCCAAAGGCGGTGAAAAACCGATGGATTTCTCGTATTTCAATGCGGTGATCAAATCGACCAATTTCCCGCCTTATGATCCCTGGTTTGCGGGAGGATATCTTAATTACTACTATTATGGATTCGTCCTTTCGGGTATGCTGGTCAAGTGGTTGGGGATCATCCCTTCCATTGCCTACAACCTGATCCTGCCCACCTGGTTTAGCATGCTGGCGATGGCTGCTTTCAGTGTGGGATGGAATCTGAAAGCCAGTAACTCCCGCCAGGAGTCCGGGTCTGCAGCCTGGTTTGAGGGAATAAAAGCCAAACTGGCCAAATCGCCCGGAATGACTGCGATGACGGAGGTGGTGTATCAACACCGCTGGCCCATTCTGGCCGGGCTGGGCTCGGCGGTGTTGCTGCTGGTGCTGGGCAACCTGGGGACGGTGCGGATGATCTGGCACGGCTGGATCAAGTTAGCCGTTCCGGGGGCGGATATTCAAACCCTGACCTTCTGGGAGCGATGGGGTTCCAGCTTGAAAGGCATGCTGCAGTGGCTCATGGGTCAGCGATTCAGTTATCCCCAGGGTGACTGGTATTGGATTCCCAGCCGGGTTTATCCCAACGAGCCGATCACCGAATTTCCTTTCTTCACCTTCCTGTACGCTGATCCGCATGCTCACCTGTTTGCACTGCCGGTCACGGTGCTGGCAATCGGATGGGCTTTGTCTGTTCTGCGCGGTCGCTGGAAATGGGACTGGGACGCCCCGGGGTGGCTGGGCTATGGTGTCAGTCTGCTGCTGGGCGGTCTGGTGATTGGCGCTCTGTGGCCGACCAATACCTGGGACTTCCCCACCTACCTGGCGCTCGGTGTGATTGCAGTACTTTATACCGGATTACGCCACGCGCCAATTCAATCCAATTGGCGGGGCCTGCCGCCGGTGGTGCAGCGTCTGCTTTTAGCGGGCGGCACGGCGGTTTTGTTGGTTGGATTGTCCTTGCTGCTGTATCAACCGTATTTTCGCTGGTACGGTCAGGGTTACAACGAAATCATCCCCTGGGAGGGTGACCATTCGCCGTTCTGGTCGTATATCACTCACTGGGGTTTGTTCTTGTTCATCCTCATCAGCTGGTTGGTGTGGGAAACCCGGGATTGGATGGCCAGCACACCGGTTTCGTCTTTGAGGAAATTAAGTCCCTATTTGGGTGTAATGGTTACTGGGGTTCTGTTTTTGGCAGCAGCGGTGATCGCTTTACATGTGGAAAAAGTGGCGATTGGTTGGTTGGTGCTGCCGTTGGCAACCTGGGCGGGTCTATTACTGCTGCGACCGGGGCAGCCGGATGCCAAACGAGCGGTGCAGTTCATGACCGGCACGGCATTGGTGTTGACCCTGGCGGTGGAATTGGTGGTGCTTCGCGGGGATATCGGGCGCATGAACACCGTGTTCAAATTTTACCTGCAGGCCTGGTGTTTGTTTGCGCTAAGTGCGGGGGCGGCTTTGATCTGGCTGCTGCCGGCGGTGCGGCGCGAATGGCTGGCGGGCTGGCGCGTCACCTGGCAGGTGGCCCTTATTCTCCTAGTCTTTGGCGCATTCCTGTTCACTTTTACAGCCGGGACGGATAAAATGCGCGACCGGATGAGCCGGTCAGCCCCACATGCTTTGGACGGCATGACATACATGGCCACCTCAACCTACAGTGACAACGGGCGGGATATGGACCTCAACCAGGATGATAGGGCCATTCGCTGGATGCAGGAGAACGTCAAAGGCTCACCGGTGATCGTGGAAGCGAACACGGTTGAATACCGCTGGGGAAGCCGCTTCACTATTTATACCGGTTTACCTGGCGTGGTCGGCTGGAACTGGCATCAGCGTCAGCAGCGCGCCCTCACGCCATCCGAATGGGTCACCGACCGTGTGGAGGAAATTGGTAATTTCTATCGAACCGATAATCGTCGGGAGGTGCAAGCGTTTTTGCAAAAGTACGACGTGAGTTACATTGTTGTGGGTCAGTTGGAACGCGCATATTTTCTGGATTATGGATTGGACAAATTCCCGGCCTGGAATGGCGATCTCTGGTACGAAGTCTATCGCGACCGGGACACCGTGATTTACCAAGTGAACAAATAAAACGACTATGATCTCATTTCTGCTGTGGTATCTTGCGATTTTGATTGTGGGATGGCTTGCGTTTCCCATCGGCTACCGACTGCTGCCCGGACTCTCTGATCGGGGGTATGGGTTGGCGCGAGTTCTGGGTTTGTTGGTTTGGGGTTTCTTCTTTTGGTTGTTAGCCTCTCTGCACATCTTGAATAACAACACCGGGGGTGTGTTGGTTGCCCTGGCTTTGATGGCGGCAGGCAGCCTGTGGATGGGCCGCGGGAAGTGGCTGGAAATGCGCGATTTCCTGCGGCGGCAGCGCGGGATGGTGCTGACAGTGGAAGGGGTATTCCTGATCGCTTTCGCGGCCATGGCTGCTCTACGGGCTGCCAATCCAGATATCACCGGCACCGAAAAGCCAATGGAGTTGATGTTTATCAATTCCATCTTGCGCTCGCCAAATTTCCCACCGATGGACGGCTGGCTTTCCGGCTATGCAATTTCATACTACTACTTTGGATATGTGTTGGTGTCCATGTTGATTCGAGTTACCGGGGTGTATTCCGGTGTGGCTTTCAATCTGGCTATGGTACGCTTTGAGCGCGGTTGCGGCGTACAGTGTGTTGTACACCCTGCTCGGGCGGGTATTCAAGCGAACAGGCGCCCCAGAGGTATCGGATGAGATAGATCATTCGGTCAAGACGCGTTTGTTCTCCCTGTTCGGGCCGTTCTTTGTGCTGGTGGTCAGTAATATCGAAGGCTTTCTGGAAGTGATTCACTCTGCCGGATGGTTTTGGAAGCAGGAGGCGCCCGGGTTATGGCAGTCGCGCTTCTGGGGCTGGCTGAATATCCTGGAATTGAGCGATCCACCCACGCCGCCATTTTCTTTTATCCCTGAGCGCGCTGCGGGTATCTGGTGGTGGCGGGCTTCGCGCGTATTGCAGGATTTTGATATGAACGGGAAATGGCGGGAGATCATAGATGAATTCCCGTTTTTCTCCTTCCTGCTGGGCGATCTTCACCCGCATGTGTTGGCCATGCCCTTCGCCATCCTGGGCGTGGGATTGGCTCTCAGCCTGTATTTCTCCAGGGTGGAAGTCAGCGCGCCGAGCAGTCTGCTGGGCAGCCTGGTTCGCTGGGTGAAAGGCCTGCCCCTGTGCCTGAGCGATACTTATCTGGCCAGGTGGATCATTCGACCGGAGTTCTGGTTGGCAGCGCTGGTGATGGGCGGGCTGGCATTTCTCAACACCTGGGATTTTCCAATATATGTTGGTCTGTTTGTGCTGGCGAGTGTTCTAGCCAGTGTCCATGACCGGGGCTGGTCAGCCCGGCGGGTGGTCGAGTTTTTTGAACTGGGCATTGGAATCGGTCTGGCAGGCATCCTGCTTTACCTGCCGTTCTATCTGGGATTCGCTTCTCAGGCGGGCGGGCTATTACCTAGCCTGGCGTTTTTCACCCGTGGGAAATATTTTTGGGTGATGTTCGCTTCATTGCTTTTGCCAATACTGGTCTGGTTGGTGTGGCTGATCTATGAACGAAAATCCACATTTCAGCTGGCTGCCGGTATTAAAGTGGCAGTTTATGGCCTGGTGGGACTATTACTGCTGTCTTATTTATTCGGTTGGTTCATCCTCAGCCTGCCTGCCCTGGCAGGGTTTTTTCCAGCCGAAACCCCGGTGGCGAATCGCCTGGCGGAATGGGCGGGATTGTTCAGCGGACTGCACGGCGGCGCGCCGCCAGCAAAATTGTTGCTAGAATCATTGATCCTGCGTCTCGATGCGATCGGAACCTGGATGACACTGGGCGCCCTGGTCGTGATGATTTGGGGGCAGTTGTCATCTTATCGGTCGAAACAATCCACAGCAAGCGGTGATGAACAGGATAATACTACTCAGAGCCGACCGCGCTCAGCGCATGCCTTTGTGCTGATACTGGTTCTCACCGGGTCCGGGTTGGTAATTTTCCCAGAATTCTTGTATCTGCGCGACCAGTTTGGCTGGAGGATGAACACAATTTTTAAGTTTTATTACCAGACGTGGATCCTGTGGGGGATGGCGGCAGCCTATGCATCGGCGGTGTGCTGGGTCAAACTGCGCAAAGCGGGACGGATCGTGTTCGCTGCGGGCTGGATTATCCTGGTGGGCATGGCGCTTATGTACCCCATCTTTGGGGTTTTATATAAGACCAACAATCTTGAACCGGCTGTGTGGACGCTGGATGGTACCGATCATATCCGCCGCTATAACTCCGATGAGATGGATGCAATAATGTGGTTGTCCAAAGCCCCTCTGGGGGTGGTGGCAGAGGCGGTAGGCGGCAGCTACACAGGGTATGGGCGCATTTCCACACACAGCGGGCAGCCAACGGTGTTGGGCTGGCCCGGGCATGAATCGCAATGGCGCGGTGGAGCGAGAGAGATGGGCTCGCGCCAGTCTGACATCGATCGCCTGTACAAGACCTCCAGTTGGTTAGAAGCCGAGCAGGTTTTGAAGCAGTATAATATTCGCTATGTTTACATTGGACCACTGGAGCGCACGACTTTCCGGGTCAATGAAAACAAGTTTCAACGAAATCTTACACCGGTATTCCAGAACCAAAACGTGACAATTTACCTGTATACTCCACCACAAAGGAAGCCCTGAGCAATGACCCGAAAGATTCATGTTGAACACGCAGCCTATCTGGTCGCATTTGTGCTCGCCCTGGCGTTGCGCATGTTTGCCTTAGGAAGGCTGCCCTTGTCAGACTCTGAAGCTCAGGTTTCATTACAAGCATTGGAGGCAAGTAGGGGCGCTGGATTAAACGGCGGACAGCCATTCTTTGGCGTGGCGACCGCCTTCATTTTTTTCTTGTTTGGCTCGGGTGAATTTCAAGCCCGTTTTTGGCCGGCGCTGATCGGGGCGCTGGTTGTGTTCGCGCCATTTCTATTTCGCAATTTTCTAAACCGTCCAGCCGCGATGCTGACTGCCTTCCTGCTGGCTTTTGAGCCACAGCTGTTGGGCATTTCCCGGTTTGCCGGCAGCGATGGGATTGCCCCGGTTTTCCTGCTTCTGGCTTGCGGTTCATTCGTGGTTGGGAAATTTGTACTGGCAGGCATTCTGTTTGCATTGGCCATCTTGAGCGGACCAAACATCTGGCTTGGCATGATTGTTCTGGCAATCGCGGCGGTCTGGTTCTTCCTTTCGACAAGAAAATCCACAGGAGAAGGCGGTGCGCAGCGTTTGGAAACAAACTTTATACGAGGCGGCTTGCCGATTTTTGCTTATTGGTTTGCCGGTTCGCTGGTGATAGTCGGCAGTGGATTGTTCCAAATTCCCAGCGCCCTGAGCGCAATCGGCACTAGCCTGGTTGAATTTGTGCATGGCTGGGCGATGATGGCGCAATTGACGGTCGGGCAGGCGCTAGCCTTCTTCGCGGTTTACTCTCCGTTGTTGGTCGCGCTGACCCTGGCGGCTTTGATTCTGTTGCTCGTCAAACCGGACTGGGTGGATGGCGTGCTTGCCCGTTGGTGGCTGGTGGCTTTGTTGTTGATCTTGGTGTATCCGGGGCGCCAGCCTGGGGGAACAGCCTGGGTGGTGCTGCCGATGTGCGCACTTTCGGCCCGTCTGGTGGTTCGCTGGTTTAGCCTGCTGCGTGAGGGCTGGAAGCTTTCGCTCGGACAGGCCGGATTGATCTGCCTGGTTTTGTTCTCCATTTTGCTCAACATTCTGTGGTTTACCAACCCTTATCAGGCTGGAGATGTCAATGCGCAAATTCGGTTTGTCGCCATCGCAGGCGGCATATTAATTCTCCTGTTGATTTCGGTGCTATTTGCTGCAACCTGGTCTTTTCAAACAGGGTTGCACGGCTTGGGTATGGGGATGGGTATATTCCTGATCGTGTACACCATCTCGGCTGGCTGGAGCGCAGCAGGACTGGGACGCAATCCCAATGCTGAATTGAACCGGGTTTCTTATTTTGTTCGCGAGGGTGAACTGCTCGAATCCAGCATGGATGACCTCTCCGAATGGGATAACGGTGCGCATCAAAATTTGGAAGTGGTGGTGAGAGGCGTTTCTTCTCCGGCGTTGAAATGGCTGCTGCGAAACTGGTCACAAGCCAGGTTCACTGAGTTCATGCCTCCCGAATCAATTCCTTCTATTCTTATCACGCCCCAGGGTGAAACCCTCAGCGCGGTTGTCGCATATTCAGGTCAAGATTTCACCCTTCGAGAGAAGCCGGTATGGTCTGCGGCGACCTCTTATGAAAAAATGCGCTGGTTGTTTTTTCGCGAAATCCCGGTAGAGCAGCAGGTGGTCACACTCTGGGTGCGCACGGACCTGTTTCCTGGCACTGGATTGGTACCGGGGTTACCTTAAATTTATTTGGGTGAAGCTATGACGATACCACAAACGATTGCCATCGATGGGCCAGCAGCGTCCGGCAAATCCACCCTGGCTGAAAAGCTGGCTGGGCGCTTGGGATATCTGTATTTTGATACCGGTGTAATGTATCGGGCGGTCACGCTTGCGGCCATCGAGGCGCTGGGCAGTGTTGTCGATGAAGCGGCGGTCACCGCAGTGGCGGAGAAAGCGGTCATCGATGTCCTGCCGCCTTCCATCATGGATGGGCGAAAAAGTGATGTGTTAATAGATGGGCGGGATATCAGTTGGCAAATCCGCGCTCCTGAGGTGGAGGCGCACGTGTCTGAGGTATCCGCTTATCCAGGGGTACGCAAGGCGATGACGTCGCAACAGCGGCGGATTGGTCAGCGCGGACAGGTGGTGATGGTGGGCAGAGACATTGGCACCGTGGTGATGCCGGATGCGGACTTGAAAATCTATCTTGACGCCTCGGTGGAGGAGCGAGCGAAGCGGCGTTATGCGGAGCAGCAGGAACGCGGTGTGGAAGTGTGCTATGAGGCGATACTGGCGAATTTGCGCCACCGAGACCAGATCGATTCGAATCGGGCGCACGCTCCGCTGCGCATAGCCGAAGATGCCGTTGTGATCAATTCGGATGGTCTGGGGATTGAAGAGGTGTTTCAAAAAGCGCTGGCAGTGTGCCTTGGAAAATAAGGTGAAGGTTGTTTTCTTATGACCAAACTGACCATACGATTGGATGGCTTGCCGCAGGATATTCGCCAGATGTTGGTGGAAAGACTGGCAAATTTAAACCTGGAACATGTTGATTGGGAGTTCATCCAGCAGGAAGAAGACAATCTGCGATTAAGTGATGCTGCTTGGGATGTGGTCATTGCGGAAAGAAAAGCGGATGACAGTTTGAGCTTGCATGAGAGCCGGTCCCGCTATCAAGCGCTGGCTGAGGCTGCAAACGACATGATTTTCGTGATTGGACGAGACGATTGTGTCCAATATGTCAACTCAGCCGCTTGCCGATCTTTGTCCCTGCCACAGGACGAAATCATTGGCACACCCCTGGCTGCTCTATTTCCGCCTCCAGTTGCCCAGCAATATCTGGCTGATATCCATTCTGTCATGGCAGCGGGGGAGTCGGCTTATTTTGAGGCGATGCACCCTGAGGGGGATCGGATGATCTGGCTGGGGACATCCCTGGTTCCGTTGCGCGCAGAAACAGGAGAGATCACCGCGGTTCTGGGGGTAGCGAGAGATATCACCGCCCAAAAATCGTCAGAAGTAGAGCTGCGAAAAGCCTTTCAGCAGGAAAAAGAGCTCAGCGAATTACGCGCCCAATTTGCTAAAATGGTATCGCATGAATTTGGGACGCCGTTGAGCGCCATCTTATCCTCGGCTGAATTACTGGAATATTATGCAGAACAGTGGCCTGTAGAAAAAAGGCTCAAGCACCTGAAAATTATCCGGGATTCTGCCAGGCATCTCGACCATGTGCTCAAGACGCTCTTGGAAATGCAGCAAATGCAATCGCGCCGTATTGCTTGTTCGCCAGAAATGGTGGATTTGCCTGTATTTTGTGAGGCAGTGGTGACAGATTTGGAGTTGGCACTGGAGGTTTCCGGGCGCATCGCACTCCATCTTGATTCGACACATGAAATGGGGCGGATGGATGTGAGCCTGCTCAGACAGGCGCTCAACAATCTTCTGACGAATGCCTTGAAATACTCACCGCCTGAGAGTCTAGTTGAATTGGATGTGACCTGGAGCGATGATAGGGTAACATTCACCATCAGAGACCATGGGATCGGTATACCTGAAGACGAAATCCCACACATTTTTGAAAATTTCTTCCGCGGAAATCTTACTGCTCATGTTCATGGATATGGGCTGGGTTTACCGATGGCGCGTATGGCTGTGGATTTGATGGGCGGTGAAATACACCTCGCCAGCAGTCTGGGTTCCGGCACAACGGTCACATTGGTTTTACCCAAAGACCAATCTGCATTGAATGTCCCGGGACTTGTCATGGGTGGAGAAGGATCGGGTGGGGGATGAAGCAAATCCTTGTCATTGAGGATGATGAAATCGTCCGCGGAAATATTCTTGAGCTTTTAACTGCTGAGGGTTTTATTGCCACTGGCAGCCAGGACGGCGAGGAGGGGGTGCGTCTTACTTGGGAGAGCCTTCCTGATTTGATCATCTGCGATGTGTTGATGCCGCGCCTGGATGGTTTTGGCGTGCTGGCCAGGTTGCGGCGCGACCCATTAACCGCGACCATTCCTTTTCTGTTTCTGACCGCATTGACCTCCCGTGAAGATTTACGCCGCGGAATGGGTTTGGGCGCAGATGATTACATCACCAAACCGTTCACACGCAATGAGCTGCTGCAAGCAGTTAATTTGCGATTGCGGCTTCATCAAGAACGCAATGCGTTAACCCGCAAGAAGGTGTTGGATTTACAAAGATCCCTGGCCCGCAATTTGCCCTATGAGTTGCTGACGCCGTTGAGTGTGGTGATCGGATTCTCCGAGATCATCATGGACGACCGCGGGAATTTAAGCCCATTGCAAATTCGCGAGATGGCGCAGGATATTCATGCCTCGGGTGAGCGCCTGCATCGATTGGTGGAAAATTATATCCTTTTGACAGATCTGGAAATGTTACTCACCGATGGCGCAAAACTCGAGGCGGTTCGAAAAAGCCGTGAAGAAACCCGGGCAAATCCATTGATCCATGAGATTGCGCATTTTATAGCCCATCAACGCGGACGTGAAAACGACCTGGTTGTGGATGTCGAAGATCAACTGCTGTATATTTCCGAACGCCACCTTGAAAAAATTCTCGAAGAATTATTGGATAATGCTTTTGTCTTTTCCATGGCCGGCACTCCTGTTCATGTCAAAGCGGCATCCCACCCGCAATACCCCCAGTATCAGATTTCCATCCAGGACTGCGGGCGTGGAATGCCCAGGGAGCTGTCCAGACAGATTGGTGAAGTGGTGTACTTTGACAACCGCCTGTTTCAGGAGCAGGGCGCCGGAATGGGGCTGTTGATTGTCCGCCGCCTGGTGGATGTGTATCAAGGATCAATGTTGGTGACCACACCGGCGGAAGGTGGAACGCTGGTTCAGGTCAATATTCCGTGCGCCTAGGTGTCGGCTTCAACTAATTACGAATGATTTGACAAGAAAGGCTGGAATTTCATGTGTGATACATTTGTCGCCCTCGGAGAGATGACCGCCAATGGCAAGGTTATTTTGGGGAAGAACAGCGACCGCGAACCCAATGAAGCGCAGCTGATCACAATACTCCCGGCAGCCGACCATCCAGAAGGCAGCCGGGTAAAATGTACCTATACCGAAATAGCGCAAGTGCGTCATACTCACCAGGTGTTTTTATCAAAACCTTTTTGGATCTGGGGCGCGGAGATGGGCGCCAACCAATTCGGTGTGGTCATCGGGAACGAGGCGGTTTTCTCCAAGGAACCAGCCGGTAAAAATGGGTTGATCGGCATGGATTTTCTACGCCTGGCGTTGGAGCGCGCGGCCACCGCTGAGACGGCTTTGCAGACCATCATCGAATTGCTGGAACAGTACGGGCAAGGCGGCTCTTGTGGATTGACGCATGCGATGTATTACCACAATAGTTACCTGATTGCCGATGCGCATGAAGCCTGGATATTGGAGACTGTGGGCAGGCGTTGGGCAGCCAAGAAAGTGCGCAAGTACGGCTCCATATCCAATGCACTCACCATCGGTGAAGAGTGGGATCTGGCTTCGCCAGATCTGGCGGATTATGCGCTCAAGCGGGGCTGGTGCGCCAAAGGTGAGGTGTTCAGTTTTAGCCGCTGCTATTCAGACTTTATTTACACAACGTTTGCAGATGGGCGCCGGCGCCAACTTTGCACCAGTAACGCCTTACAGGCTGGTCAGGGCAAATTTAATGTAGCGGATGCGCTGGCTATTTTACGCTCGCACGGCGAAGCGGAAAATGTGATCTGGTCGCCTGATCATGGATTGATGGGGGCTGAAGTGTGCATGCATGCTGGTTTTGGGCCAGTGCGTGGGTCACAGACAACCGGTTCGCTGGTTGCAGAGATCGGAGAGGGCAGCCTTTCGTTGTGGTCCACAGCTACGGCAGCGCCTTGCTTGAGCGTGTTTAAACCGTTCTGGATGGATTCAGGTCTGCCGGACCTGGGGCCAGAGCCGACCGCGGTATATGACTCACAGGCCATCTGGTGGCGCCATGAGCTGCTCCATCGCCATGTGCTCAAGGATTACCCAAACCGGGCTGCCTTATTCGCCGCGGAACGCGATGGATTGGAAGCGGCTTTTTTGGCGGAGTCGTCCATTTCCAGTCAATACCCCATCGAACAGCGGCAGGATTTCACTACCCGTTGTTTTGAAACTGAAGAACAATCCTATGCGAGGTGGTTGCGCCAGGTCAAAGCTTTGCCGGTGGTGAACGGACTGCGTTTTTACCATGCCTGGGCTTGGAATGGATTCAACAAGCAAGCCCGATTGCCAATGAAATGAGTGTAAACTCGCGCCTGATGCTATAATGGATGTATCGGGTTATTGATAACAAAATCATGCAGGCGATCCTCACTCTGATAACGTCGAAAGTTTTTGTAGACTTTCCAGTGCATTTCCTTGCCTGGTTGGTCTGGCTGCTGTTCCTGGCGTTATTGATCGTCGGATTGTGGCAGTGGTGGGATACCCAATTTATCCACAGGCAAAAGAGCTGGATTTTGCTGGCGGTTCTTCTTTTTTCAGCGCCTCTGGCTGCATTGTTTTTCGGCGTACGGCTTCCTGATTCCTTTTCATTTGGCGCGCCGGGTTTGCCGGTTGAAATAAAATCTCCTGCGATCATGCTGTTCACCGCGCTTCCCTGGGTGATTGGCGGGGGGATGGCCGGCCCGTTGGCAGCAGTCATCCTGGGAGGATTGTCAGGCTTCTTTCTGGGCTTGTTTGAGACTCACCATATTTTTTCCCCACTCGAAGTCGCCGGGTTGGCGCTGGTGTTCAGTTACCTTGTCCGCCAACGCTACCGCAGCCCATTCTTTCGGCTGATGCGCAATCCGTTGGGGGCGGCAGTCCTGCTGGCAGTGATCAGCACACCGGTTTATTTCCTGGTCGCCTTTTTTGCTTTGCAAGGGGATTGGGCTATTCGCCTGGATTTCGCGTTGAACCAGACTCTGCCCATTGCGCTGGCGCGCGGTTGTGAATTGGTCATCGCGGCAGCGTTTGCCCAGGTGTTGTATTCCAGCAAATCTAGTTGGTGGGGAGGCAAAGGTGCGCTGGTGCCCTCTCCGGCTGAGACGAGCATTCAGGTACGCATTTTATCCGGCGCTATTCCTTTGATGATCTTTCTGGTCTTTCTCATGCTTGGCGGCATCTGGGTGATGGCTGGAAATTCAGCCCGCAGGATGATGGAAAAACGTCTTGAGACCATCTCCGTCGCTTCTGCTGAGAGTCTGCCGTATTTTTTGGAAACCGGCCAGAGTTTGATCCAGAAACTAGCCGATGAGAATTTGTTGGTTGAGGACGCGGAACAATTGCCTGCAATTTTGGCGTCCGACCTGCGCTCGGTGCCTTTCTTTCGGCAACTGATGTTATTCGATGCGTCCGGACAGCCCCTGGCTGGCTATCCGGAAGACCAGTTTGAAGCAATTTTACCCAGCAAAGATGAGCAGACCGGCATTGCCCTGGCGACCCGCGGTGTGCTGATTCAGGTGTACACATTGCCGCCCTGGGAAGGCCAGACCACCGCCCAGGTATCATTTATCGCCGCCATTCAAGGTGGCACAGGCGAGGTTATCGGTGTTCTGCTCGGACGCACCGATCTGGAATCCAATCCCTTTACGCAACCCATACTGAAGGCGATGCAAACGATCAAGGATCTGGGCGGCGAGAGCATGATCCTGGATGAGAATGGCAACATTCTCTATGACTCATTGGGTTCTGCGGCATTGATCATGACTGCCTATCCCGGAGAGGTTCCGAAGGAGCAGGCGTTTTTCATGGATGCCTCGCCCATCGGCACGCGCCGCCTGGTCTATTATCAGCCAGTGGAAGGCAGGCCGTGGGGTATCCTGCTATTTGTCCCGGTAGAACAAACCCAGAGTCTGGCGCTGGATATTGCCATCCCGCTATTAGTGGGTGTCCTTTTTCTATTGGTTCTGGCGTTGATTTTCCTCTTTTTTGCGTTGGGTCGCATCTCAATCCAGCTCAAGCGGCTGTCTGGCGAGGCGGCGCTGATTGCCCAGGGACAATTGGGTCACGAGTTGCAATTTGGCAGCGAGGATGAAGTTGGGCGTCTGGGTCGTGCGTTTGATCAAATGCGGATCAGCCTCAAGGCTCGGCTGGAGGAATTGAATCGTTTGCTGGTGGTCACCCAGGGTGTGGCGGCCAGTTTATCGGCAGAAACTGCCATGCAGCCGGTATTAGAAGCGGCGATCGGCGATGGCGCTTCGATGGCCAGAGTGCTGTTGGTTCAACAAGATGGCTATTTCAACCTGGATGGAGGCCAATTTATCGCTTTCAATCTTGGTCCGGCGGGTGAAGTGTATTCCTACCTGGATGCGCAACTGCTTGAGTTGATGCGGCAGCAGGATGTGATCACGGTTTCCAACACTGCGCGCATCCGGCGGATCAATCTACCCGCGAATGCCCCCAAACCTTCTTCGATGGCCGCCTTTGCCTTGCGGCGAGAGCACACATTCTTCGGGGTTTTGTGGATTGCCTATGATCAACCTCACAATTTCACCGAGGAGCAGGTGCGCTTCCTGACCACACTGGCGGGGGAGGCAGCGCTGGCGGCTGCGAATGCCCGTCTGTATGCCTCAGCCGAAATCGGTCGGCAGCGCCTGCAGGCCATTCTAGATTCGGCAGCCGAACCCATCCTGGTTTTTGATCAAGCCTTGAATCTGTTGGTGATCAATCCTGCCGCAATGCACGTTCAGGGTCTGGTGCTTTCATCGACACCTGGCAGACCACTGCAAGAGGTGATCAGCCATGTCGAATTGGTGAAATTCCTGCGCCAACCCATCCAGGATCGCTTATCCTCGATGGAAATCAACCTGCCGGGTGGACGCATCTTTTATGTCAGTGCCTCGCCGGTGGACGCGGGCGCGAGTCATGTGGGCAAGGTGGTCATTTTACGCGACATCACCCATTACAAGCAGTTGGACTCGTTGAAGACAGATTTCGTCGCTACAGTGAGCCATGACCTGCGCTCTCCTTTGACTTTGATGCGCGGGTATGCCACCATGCTGCAAATGGTGGGTGAGCTGAACGAGCAGCAAAAAAAATATGCACAAAAAATTGTTGCCGGAGTTGAAACCATGTCGCGCCTGGTTAATAATCTGCTGGACCTGGGGCGAATTGACGCCGGGGTTGGTTTGCAGGTGGAACCGGTCAACCTGGATGCGGTGATCGAGCAGGTGATTGCCAGCCTTAATCCGAACGCTGCGCAAAAGAGTATCCGTTTGGAGCAATCAGTGTCGCCTGGTCTTCAGGTGGTGGTGGAGGCGGACCGGGCGTTGATCCAACAGGCGATTTACAATATGGTGGAAAACGCGGTGAAATATACCCCACCGAATGGGAAGGTGAGTGTCAGCCTTGGGCGCCGTGAAGATTCGCTGTTGATTGAGGTGGCTGATACGGGCATAGGCATCGCACCGTTGGATTTGCCGCACATGTTTGAGCGGTTTTACCGCAGCGGCAGACGTGAAGCCTACCAGCAGCGCGGCACGGGTCTGGGTTTGGCACTCGTCAAGTCCATTGTGGAACGGCATCATGGGAGGGTGTGGGTGGATAGCCAACTGGGAAAAGGCAGCAAGTTTTATATTTCGATTCCATATCGCCAGCCGGTCAAACCCAATGGTGGGAGCAAATTAGAAAATTCTTAAGCAATTGTTTGCAAAACGAGTCCGATTGTGTTATAATTTCAGTTTGCATATGTGCGGACTACCATGCAGGCTGGACTTTCAAGCGTAGAAGTTGAGTAGTTTCTCACGCTTTATTTGTCTTTTTCGTACCAGATATCTGGCGATTCAGGAGGCGGATTAGTGGAAACCAAGGGTCTCGTATCACTCAAAATCAACTTGGCTTCACCGGAGACGATTCGTAGCTGGTCGTATGGTGAGGTTCTAAAGCCCGAAACCATCAATTATCGCAGATTACGTCCAGAAAAGGACGGTTTGTTCTGCGAATCAATCTTCGGGCCGACCAAGGATTGGCAATGCTATTGCGGCAAGTACAAGAATCCGCGGTATAAGGGGATTGTGTGCGATAAATGCGGCGTAGAGGTCACCCGGTCCTCGGTGCGCCGCGAGCGCATGGGTCATATTGAACTGGCAACGCCCGTTGCCCACATCTGGTATACCCGGCGGATTCCTTCCTATCTGGGTCTGCTCCTGGATATCTCCCGCCGCAACCTGGACCGTGTGCTCTATTTTGCGCAGTATATCGTCACCTTTGTGGATGAAGACGCCCGCCAGAAGGCGCTCAGGCGTTTGGAAGATGAGATCAGCGTTTCCGAACGCGAGCATGCCAACCAGATCAATGCGCGCATCCTGGAGATCAAAATGGCTCGTGACCGAAAGATCAGCGAGCTGCAACTGCGGAAAACGGATCTGGAAGCCCGCGCAGACGAACAGGTGGCGGCCCTGATTGAGCCGGTCATGCAGGAAGGACAGCGACTGGACCGCATGCTGCAGGATCGGATTGGGTCCTCTGTCGATGTGGATGTCGTTTTCACCTCTGCTGATGAGATTATTGCCAGGGCCGGTGAAACGATCAGCTCTGCTCAACTGACCAAAGTTCAACAGGTTGCCAAGAAACGCCTGGAAGAGATTGAAAAAGAAAACAAAGGCGAGGTTGATCGCCAGCTTGAACAGATCAAAATGTCCATGGCTCAGGTGCGCGCTGAAGCGGAAGAGCAAATGGAGCAATTGCGCAATCAATTGGAGGATCAATCGGCCGAGTCTCAATCGCAGACTTCGCATCTGCGCGATGAGTTGCAGGAGCTGCGCCCCTTCACCTTCCTGAGCGAAAGTCGCTATCGTGAGCTCAAACAGCGCTGGGGACAGGTTTTCCGCGCTGATATGGGCGCTGAAGCCTTCTATGATATTCTGCGGCGTCTGGACCTGGATAAACTATCTGAAGATTTATGGAACGAGGTGCGCACTTCGCGCAGCAAGCAGAAACGCAAGAAAGCCACCACCCGTTTGAAGGTCGTGGAGGCCTTCCGCCGCTCTGGCAATCATCCAGAATGGATGATCCTGACCGTTCTACCCGTCATTCCGCCCGATTTGCGACCAATGGTCCAGTTGGACGGCGGTCGTTTTGCCACTTCGGATTTGAATGACCTCTACCGCCGCGTGATCAACCGGAACAACCGCCTCAAGCGCTTGTTGGAGCTGGGCGCGCCGGATGTGATCGTGCGCAATGAGAAAAGAATGCTGCAAGAGGCGGTTGACTCGCTGATTGATAATTCACAGCGCGGAAAGGCGCTCTCGCGCCGTGGGCGCCGCGAATTGAAATCACTGAGTGATATGTTGAAAGGCAAAAAAGGCCGTTTCCGCCGCAACCTGTTGGGCAAGCGCGTTGATTATTCCGGCCGTTCTGTGATCGTGGTTGGACCTACGCTGAAGCTGTACCAGTGCGGGCTGCCCAAGAATATGGCTCTCGAGCTTTACCGACCCTTTGTCATTGCCAAGCTGGTTGACCACCAGTATGCTGCCAACGTGAAAGGCGCCAGGCGGTTCATCGAGCGCAATCGTCCCGAAGTCTGGGAGGTTCTCGAGGAAGTCATCCACGAGCGTCCTGTGCTGCTCAACCGCGCGCCGACCCTTCACCGCTTGGGCATTCAGGCTTTTGAGCCGGTGTTGATCGAAGGCAGCGCGATTCAACTACACCCGCTGGTCACCACCGCCTTCAACGCAGACTTCGACGGCGACCAGATGGCTGTGCATGTGCCTCTGGCTGAGAAAGCAGTTTGGGAAGCCCGCAATTTGATGCTCTCCTCACGCAACTTGTTGAAACCGGCTGATGGAGAGCCGATCATCAGCCCGTCCAAGGATATGGTGCTGGGTGTGTATTATTTGACCTTCGAAGAGAAATCACCTCAGAAAGGCGATGGGCGCAATTTTGCGGATATGGATGAGGTTGAACTGGCTTATCAATTGGGGCAGGTTGACATCCACGCTCGCATTAAGGTCTATGTGATCACCTGGTATGGCGAAAAGAAAAATCGCCTGGCCAAGGCTGAACGCAGATTCATTGAGACAACGGTCGGTCGGGTGATATTTAACCGCGTCCTGCCTGAGAAAATGCAATTTGTGAATGATGTTTTGGATAAGGGTGGAGTGAAAGATCTGATCGCCGAAGTATATGAAGTTTGCGGTCAATTGGTCACCACCGAGATCGCCGACCGGATCAAAGACATTGGCTTTGAATATGCCATGCGTTCTGGCGCCACCCTGGCAGTGGCTGACATCAGCATCCCCGGTGAAAAGGCGGAGATTCTGGCGGCTGCGCAAGCAGAGGTCGAGAACGTCAACCGCGCTTACCGCCGCGGTTTGCTGACCGAACAAGAGCGCAACGAACGCATCATTGAAATCTGGAAGAATACCACCGATAAAGTGGCTGCTTCCGTTCGCCGGCACATGGATCCGAGCGGAAACCTGGCGACCATGGCCAACTCTGGCGCCACCAAAGGCGGTTTTGGCCCCATCGCTCAGCTGGCTGGTATGCGTGGCTTGATGGCTGACCCGGCAGGGCGTATCATCCGCCTCCCGATCCAGTCCAACTTCCGCGAGGGTCTCACCGCCATGGAATACTTTATTTCCACCCACGGCTCGCGCAAGGGTCTGGCTGACACCGCTCTGCGCACCGCTGATGCCGGTTATCTGACCCGCAGACTGGTGGACGTTGCTCAAGATGTGATCATTAACGAAGATGACTGCGTCACTCAGGATGGCGTTTGGATCCGCCGTTCAGATGATGTTGCCGGGCAATCGCTGTCTGTGCGCCTGTATGGACGACTGTCCGCTCAGCGCATCATCGATCCCCAAACCGGCGAAATACTGACCGAACGGGATGATATGCTCGATCACGACCTGGTGCGCAAGATCGCGGCCTCATCTGTAACGGAGGTCAAGGTGCGCTCTCCATTGACCTGCGAATTAACCCACGGTATCTGTGCCAAGTGCTACGGGATGGATCTGGGGCGGGGCGCTATGGTTGAGCAGGGCTCCGCGGTGGGTATCGTGGCTGCCCAATCGATTGGCGAGCCGGGCACTCAGTTGACGCTGCGCACCTTCCACACGGGTGGTGTGGCAGCCGGCAGCGACATCACCACCGGTCTGCCCCGCGTCGAAGAGCTGGTGGAAGCCAGGCGGTTGCCGAAAGGCGAGGCAGTGGTCACCACTATTTCCGGTGTGGCAAAGATTGTCCAATCGGACCGCTATAGTGAACAACGTGCTGTCCGGGTGGAAGATTCGCAGATGGTCAGCGATACCTATGACATTCCCGAAGGATGGACCATCCTGGCGGTGGAAGAAACCAATGTTTCGGTTGGTGATGTGGTTGCCGCGCAAGGGGATGAGGTGATCAAAGCCCAACACGCAGGGCGGGTGCGCATTGAGGGCAAAAAGGTGATCGTCAGTTATGAGGTGCGCGAGAGCGAAGAGTACGAAATTCCCAGCACCTCGCGCTTGATCATCAAAGACGGCGAGCATGTCATTGCCGGTCAGCCTCTCACAGAAGGCTCTCTGAATCCGCACACGGTCCTGCGCATCAACGGACGCGATGCCTGCATGATGTACCTCCTCACTGAAATTCAGAAGGTATATCGCGCGCAGGGTCAGAATATCAACGATAAACACTTCGAGATCATCATCCGCAAGTTGATTGGCAAAGTACAGGTTGTCCGCCCGGGCGATTCACCCTACCTGCCGATGGACCTGGTTGACCGTCTGGAGATCCGCAAGGTGAATGAGCAATTGGTTGCTGAGGGCAAGCAGCCCGCGCGGTTTATTGAGGTTCTCTTGGGGATCACCAAGGCAGCCTTGAGCACCGATTCGTTCCTTTCAGCGTCTTCTTTCCAACACACGATCAAGGTGCTGGCAGGTGCTGCCATCGCGTCCACCGAGGATCCGCTTTTCGGATTGAAAGAAAACGTGATCATTGGCAAGCTCATTCCGGCCGGGACGGGTTATGTCCACGGGCGCTTTGACGATGAGGATGTCAATAATTTCCATCTTTCAGTCTCGAATTTCCCAGCCGCCGAGTAAATCCAACCAACATCCCCGGGACACCCTCCCGGGGATGTTTTTTAATCATTTTGGGGATGTATAATTCTTTAAAACAGTTTTTGGCATTCGTCCACCGCTAAAATAATGATCGTCGCAATGTGAGTGAGAAATATGGAAATTGGCCTGGTGCGTAAAGTTGACATAGACCACGAGATGCAGCAATCCTATCTCGATTACGCGATGAGCGTGATTGTAGCGCGGGCTTTGCCCGACGCGCGCGACGGTCTCAAGCCGGTGCAGCGCCGTATCTTGTTCGCTATGTATGATATGGGCTTGCGGCCGGATTCGGCTTATAAAAAATCAGCCCGCATCGTCGGTGAGGTGCTGGGGAAATATCATCCGCACGGCGATCAGGCTGTCTATGAATCGATGGCGCGGCTGGCACAGGATTTCACCATGCGTTACTTAATGGTGGATGGGCAGGGCAACTTCGGTAGTGTGGATGGTGACTCACCGGCTGCCATGCGCTACACGGAAGCCCGCCTAACCAGTTACGCCACTGAAATGCTCAACCAGATTGACCGAGACACGGTCGATTTTGTGCCGAATTTTGATGGTACGCTGAATGAACCCGTTGTCCTGCCGGCTGCAGTGCCCAATCTGCTGGTCGATGGCACCAACGGTATCGCGGTGGGTATGGCCACCAATATCCCGCCGCATAACCTGGGAGAGGTGGTGGATGCGCTGACGCACATGCTGCGCGAATGGGAGAAGCTGGACGATGTTTCTGTGCAGGATTTGATGCGCTTCATCCAGGGTCCGGATTTTCCCACCGGGGGGATCATTTTGCAGGAGAGCGAACAAAACGAGCTGTTGTCCGCGTATGCCACCGGTCGTGGGCGAATCCAGGTTCGCGGTCGGGTGCAGGTGGAGGAGATGAGCCGCAGCAAGGAACGCATCATCATCACCGAATTGCCCTACCTGACCAATAAATCCAGCCTGATCGAGCGCATTGCTGAACTGGTGCGCGAAGGCAACCTGGAAGGCATCAGCGACCTGCGGGATGAATCAGACCGCCAGGGTATGCGCATTGTGATTGAGTTGAAACAGGGTGTGGATCATGAAGCGGTATTGCGGGAAATGTACCAACGCACACCGTTGCAAAACACCTTCAGCATATCATTGCTGGCGCTGGTGGACGGCGAACCGCGCCTGCTGACGCTGAAACAGGCGCTGCGGGTTTACGTGGAGCATCGGTTGGAGGTGGTGCGCCGGCGCAGTGAATTTGACTTGAAAAAAGCCAGGCAGCGGGCTCATATCCTTGAAGGATTGCGCATCGCGCTGCAAAATCTGGATGAGATCATTGCCCTGATCCGTAATTCGTCAGACGTGGAGCAGGCTCGTGGGCGTCTGATCAAGCGCTTCAAACTCAGTGAAGTCCAGGCTCAGGCTATCCTGGACATGCAATTAAGACGGTTGGCTGCGCTGGAACGCAAGAAGGTCGAAATGGAATACAAGGAAGTGGCTGCCTTGATCAAGGAACTGGAAGAATTATTGAAATCGCCAAAGAAGATGCGTCAGGTGGTGGAGAACGAATTGGCGGCAGTCAAACAAACCTTCGCAGACCGCCGGCGGACACAAATTGTATCCTTGCGCAACGGTGTGTCGGCCAAAGAGCTGCTCACCACCCGCGCCATCACCCCGGCGCAGGAGGTGTGGATCGGGGTGATGGAGGATGGGATCATCGCGCGCACCATCGCGGATGAGCTGCCGCGGGTTACCGGTCGCGCTGCGCCGTTGTGGTTATTAAAAACCAACACCCATCACACCCTGGTCTTGGTTTCAGATCAGGGCAAGGCAGCCGCTGTGTCGGTGGAAAACATTCCTGCGGCTGAGAAATTCGCAGATGGCAGTCCTGTCGCCAAGGTTTCCAATTTACCTGAAGACGAAATGCTGGCAGCGATGTTTTCCATGCCGCCGAGGGCCGAAATTCCTGCAGACCGCTATGTCAGCACAATCAGCCGATTTGGGATGGTCAAGAAAACTGCCGCCAGTGAGCTGCCTGGACCTTCATCGCAGAGTTTCAACCTGGCAAAAGCTAATCCCGGAGACGCCATTGGCTGGGTTTTGATCACCAACGGTAACGCGGAATTGCTGCTGTACACGGCTGCCGGCATGGCGATCCGTTTCAGCGAGCAGGAAGTGCGTCCGATGGGATTGGTGGCGGCAGGGGTGAACGCGATCAAGTTGGCTTCGCGCGATGAGGTGGTGGGGGTGGAAGCTTTGAGTGGAGACGGCGAGTTATTGCTGCTCGCCAGTAATGGACTGGGCTGGCGCGCACCGATGAGCGATTTTCCGCTGCAGGGGCGCTATGGTCAGGGGGTGATCGCCTGTCGGTTGCCTAAAGGCGCGCGGCTGGTAGGCGGGTTGTTTGGCAAAAAGAACCAGACGGGGACGGTGCATTTCCAGCGGGCTGCCAGCCAGATGATCCGGCTGGATGAAATTCCGCTGGGAAAACGGGCGGCAACCGGAAAACCAGCAGTGGCTGTCAAGCAGGGAGACTCCATACTTGAGTTGACCGTCCCGATGGATTGTTTAAACGTGTGGGCGGACTTGCCAACCAGGACGCGGCCAATCCGCACCCGAAAAGCCTCTGGCGATGCTAAGGCGCCGTGATGGTGAAATAGGAATAATGATAGGTGATCTTGCCGTCCACCAGACCAACCGTATCGTTTCCGTTCGTGATTTTGCCTTTGGGCGAAGTTGCTGTCCAGGTGAAATGGCGCGAGCTGCCTGTGCCGGATGCCCCGGTTAATTTAAAGGTCGCGCCAGGCAAAGTTTGCCCGAGGAATGTCACGTACCGGTTATAAATGGCTTCCAAGCCCTGCAATGTTTGCGCTGCGGTGATGTGCACAGCTTTGTCTGCGTACAGCGCGATGACTTTGTTGGCATCCCGGGTGTTCATGGCGGCGATGTACTTCTCCGGCAGGTCGACGAAGCTTGAGCCAGACCAGTTAAAGGCGGTCACCGTATCCCATAACGGCAGGAGATTGGTGCGGCCGTAATCCCAGGCGAAGAAATTGGCCGCGGTCAGGTTCAGATCCTTGGCTGTGGCGAGAAACTCATGAATTTCAGCCTGCGAGGCGTTCCATCCCCCGCCGCGGTAAACCGGACCGGTGGGAATGATGGGGCGGGAGGGGATCATGGCCTGGAATTCGCGCACACAGCGCCGCAACTGAGCGCCGGCGTTGGTGGCTCCCTGCCAGTACACTTGCGGCATATTAATGTCGCAGCGGTCGAGGAAGTCCTTCCAGGGAAATTGCATGTGCAGGGAAGGAAACCGGAATGAACTCAGGGCAACTGGCAACTTCGGGATGCCTTTGCGCAGCTCGCTCATGAAGCGCCGCGCCTTCTCAGCCATGCCGTCTGCCTGGAATTCCACCTCGGCATTCACGACGTAACCATCCAATCCGAGGTCGAGGCAGCGCTTGACAGCAATCTGGGCTTCCTGCACTGGATATCCGTACACATAATGCCAACCCCAAACGCTGATACCTTTGGAATGCAAAGCGGATACCACCGGCGGGCATAAATCCTTCTTGGTATTCTGGTCGAGGTTGACGGCATACGCGCCATCAGCCACCTTGATCAGCACATGTGAAACCCCTGTAGATTTGGCTACCGAAGCGATGGCGGTGGCGCTTCCACCTTCACAGGCGACAATCCTCCAGATAAACCAACCTTTGCCTTTGATCATTTTTTCCTCCGATTACTCAAGTCGCAGAGCCGGTCCGTATCTCCGGCATAATAAAAATCGCTAGTCCGCGATGGGTACCTGATCAGCCGGGGTCAGATTGCCCTCCAACCCCAGCCGGGGGGCTATCCGGCGCATGGCCAGAATTATGTTATCCGTGTGGCGCCATAACTCTACGCCAAAATCCCGGGCTGTGTACTCGATTTCTTCTCGGTTAGCTCCGGCGGCGAACGCGCGGTCTTTCCATTTTTTCTTGACCGAGGACGAGGTCAGATCGTATAGAGATCGTGACGGGCGCACGAGCGCAACCGCAGTGACCAAGCCGGTGATTTCATCGCAGGCTGCCAGCGCCTTTTCCATGATGGTCACCCGCGGGATGCCGGTATGCTCTGCATGGCTTAGCACAGCCCGGATCACTTCCTCAGGCACACCTCGTTCTCGTAAAATGGGCTCACCGGCCTGTGGGTGTTGTTCCAGGGTGGGGTGAATTTCCCAGTCAAAGTCGTGCAACAAGCCGGTGACTCGCCAGGGTTCCACATCCTGCCCCAACTTTTCAGCATAAAAGGCCATGCTGGCTTCCACAGCGAGGATGTGGTTGACCAAATGTGGGTTCTTGATAAACTCATTGGCGATGGCCAAAGCCTGGTCTCGATTCATGGATCACTCCTTTTGTGGTGTATCCTGATGTGCAATTTTAATGCCGGGTGAGGGTATGGGGTGGCTGATTTTGTCGGAGAAGATTGGTTCAGGTTCGCCGAGAACGGGGAGCGGTCTGGCAATCCACACATCCCACAACGCCATCAAGGTGGCAGGCAGTTCTCGCAGCGCCCACATGTTGCGCGCGTACCGAGTATAAACACGCTGGTCGGCGATGACCCCCTGGCCCTGGATGCCGAGCATGTTGCAGATAAAGATGGCGCGCGGAAGATGAAAGCGCTGGGTTACCAGGATTGCTTTTTGCAGGCCAAAGATAGCGCCTGCCCGGTAGCAAGTGTCGTAGGTTCGGCGACCTGCATAGTCCAGGACGATGTCTTCGCGCGGGACCCCCAGCGCCAGTGCAAATTCAAGCATCGCGCCCGGTTCGTTATAATTCATGAAGCGATTATCGCCGCTCATGAGGATTTTCTCAACTTGCCCCGAAAAGTATAGTCGGGCGGCTGTGGCGACCCGGTCCTGCAAAACCGGAGTCGGAGAGCCGTCGCGGTGCAGACCTGCGCCAAAAACAATCGCAGCCCGCGCACTCGGCGCTTTTTCAACCGTGTGTATTCTTGAGATGGAATAGACAGCTGTGATCAAGCGTGGCAGGCCAATGGCGATGATTCCTGCCAGCCCAATTACGAGAACGATCGTATATACCATCTTAAACAAGATCCTGATTATTTTCATACCGGTATTCTGGGTGGCTAGTTTCCAATGGCATCCAAAAGGTCTATTCCGGAGGCCTCCACAGCAGATTTCAAGGCAGAATAGATGGAATCGTCAACCGGCTTGATGCCCCGAATGTCATCGCCGGCGGCTGCGCTGAGAACAGACAAGCCCTCATCGCTGGCCGTATACTGGACCAAAGCCTCACTCAGCTTCTGGCGGATTTCGTCTGGGATCATCGTGTGAAAAGTGATATTCAGGTTTGGAATCACCGCATCGCTCATCCAAGCCACCACGACCTTGTTCATTACATCTTTCAGGTCTTCTTGAATGTTGGCGGCGGTTCGCGGGTCGCCGACGATGGCGTAGGTGACACCAAACTCGCATATCTCACGAATATACAAAGCGCGAACCACCCCGGTGTGGTTGGCAAGGAAGATGCTATCAGAAGGTTGTATGTTGTTCTGTTTTAATAATCCCAAGGGATAAATATACCCCGGTACTGAATTGGGTTCAACCCAGCAAGCCGGTTTACCCCGGAATTGAGCCAGCGCAATGGCAGCGTCGGCTAAATTTTTACTGTTGAGAGGGTCATAATACACTTTCAGCCCGTTGTCTTTATTGATTAAAAATTGGGCGCCGTATGCATACGATCCAAAACGATTGGTCACATAGACAACCTGACCGATGCCCTTTTCCATGACATAAAGATAGGCTAAAGGCTGCAGCCAGGCAATGTGCACCGCCCCCTGCCGCATGCCGCGCACGGTCCACCCGAAACTTGGGCTGACTTCGCTGGTGATGAACAATCCACTGAGCTGTGAAAGATCAGCGGCTGCCTTTTCTGCGCTCGCCAGAGTTTGTGGGTTGAGAGGGTCGGATACAAACGACATCAGGAGGGGATTCTCCTGGCTGCCCAGGGTGGACGGCTCGGGGGTCGCCGTTG
>CAZCBJ010000011.1:0-898 GCA_964496705.1 uncultured Anaerolineaceae bacterium
GTGTATCCTGTTAATAAACTCCAAAAACAAGAATCTGAACAGGATAACCAGGATGAACAGGATAAGAAAAGAAGAAGATACTCATATCCTGTATATCCTGTGTATCCTGTTAATAAACTCCAAAAACAAGAATCTGAACAGGATAACCAGGATGAACAGGATAAGAAAAGAAGAAGATACTCATATCCTGTATATCCTGTGTATCCTGTTAATAAACTCCAAAAACAAGAATCTGAACAGGATAACCAGGATGGACAGGATAAGAAAAGAAGAAAATACTCATATCCTGTGTATACTGTTTATAAACTCCGAAAACAAGATACCGGACAGGATCACCCAAAGTAGGTACCCCAAATATTTCCAGGAGCAGCTATGCCACAAATTCATTATGAATTGACAGAAAAGATATTGAAGGCGTGTTTTGAAGTGATCAATGAATTGGGGCCGGGTTTTTTAGAATCGGTTTACCAAAATGCTTTATTGATTGCCTTGAAGCAAAAAGGACTGAAGGTGCAAGCCCAATACCCACTGGTAGTAACCTTCCGGGGAGAAGTGGTGGGTCAATTTTATGCAGACATTTTGGTCGAAGACAAGGTCATTGTTGAATTGAAGGCGGTTACGAGCCTGGCGACAGAACATCAGGCGCAGGTTATCAATTATTTGAAGGCAACCGGCATTGACGTGGGGTTGCTGGTCAACTTCGGTCGACCATTGCTTGAATATAAGCGGTGCGAACGGAATCGACCCAGGAGGGGCAAGGAAGACGAGACTCCCGTGTCATCGAATGAAGCCCAACAAGATCACCCGGATGGATAGAATAAGAAAGGAGGAAACGTTACCAATATCCTGAATATCCTGTGCATCCTGTTCAAAGACATCAAAAACAAGAATTTAAACA
>CAZCBJ010000011.1:998-39665 GCA_964496705.1 uncultured Anaerolineaceae bacterium
GGATAACCAGGATGGGCAGGATAAAAAAGATGATATCCATATCCTGGGTATCCTGCGCATCCTGTTTATAGATTCTGAAAACAAAATATCGAACAGGATAACCAGGATGGGCAGGATAAAAAAGATGATATCCATATCCTGGGTATCCTGTGCATCCTGTTCATAGACTCCAGTCTCTTTTGCCCACCGAAAACCGATAACCGAAAACTGAAAACTGCTATAATTAATCCATGCCTGAAATTGTGATGACCCTCAACGGCGGATCCTACAGTGTGGAGCAGCTACGCGCGCTGCTGGAGAAGTTCAAAGAGCAGTACGACATCATCACCAACCTGCGCGTGCTGGGCTGGGGTGAGGCGTGGGGCGAGCTGGTCAAGATCGCCCTGTATCACCGCGGCGCCGAGCTGTCGCAGGTGGGTTCCACTTGGATGGGCGGGCTGGCGGCGATGAACGTGCTGCGGCCGTTCTCCCCAGCTGAGCTGTCGGTGGTGGGCGGCGCACAGGCCTTCATCCCCGGGACCTGGCGCAGCTGCGTGACCCACGACGGCGGACAGGTGCTGGGTTTGCCCTGGATCGCCGAATCATTTTTCCCCGTCTACTGGCGCGATATGCTGGAGCAGGCTGGCGTGGATGAAAGCGCGGCCTTCGCCTCGCCGGAGAGCATGGAGGAAAGCTTTGCGCGGCTGAACGCGTGCGGCATCCCGGCCTGGGTTTTCCCGCCGGGCGAGGGGCTGCTGGCGCTGCACAACAGCATGTCCATGATCTGGGGTGCGGGCGGTGAGCTGGCCTCTCCGGATGGGCGGCGGGTGATGTTCAATGAGCCTGCGGCACGTGCGGGCCTGCGCGCTTTTTACCGCCTGTTCCGCCACCTGCCCGACCAATTTCATGGGCTGCTCCCCGGTCAGCAGGAGGGTGAGTTCCTAGCGCGGCGGGCGGCGGTGACCTACGCTTCGATGAGTCTGATGAATAGCCTTCACGGGCTGCCCAACGCGGACGAGCTGCTGCCACGGCTGGGGGCCTGTCTGTCGCCGGGCGTGCCGTTCGTGGCTGGCTCGAACATTGCCGTCTGGCAGGATGCGCCCTTCGCCAGTCAACAGGCGGCGGTGCTGCTGGCGCAGTTCCTGTGCAGCAAGGACAGCCAGTTGGCCTATTTCCACTCGGCCGGCTCCATGCCCGCCCGGTTGGATGCGCTGCACGAGGTGCCGCTCGGTGAACCGCTGATGCAGGTGACGGCGGCGGCGCTGCGCACCGGGCGCGGTTTCAGCCAGATCCCCATGTGGGGGTTGATCGAGGATCGGCTGATTGCCACGCTGGCGCGCATCGGGCAGGAATACGCGGTCAAAACGGATGCTGACCTGGACGCGCTGTTTGACCGGTACCTGCTGCCGCTGGAGAAGCGCCTGATGATGAGCCTGGCGCGGTAGCGGGTTTTCGCTTTTTGGTTGTCGACCATTGAAATTTTGGGAGACGCGCACGACGGTGAAGATTTGTGAACTCGCCGGTGGAGTGTTTGCAGTAAGCGGGCTGGGGCATCTGCGGGTGGTCGCGGTCAACACCGGCCTGCCGCCCAATACTCGCTTTGCAGACGATGAAGGTAGACAGGAATGGATGCGCCATCTGCGGCGCTTGCAAACGCTGGAGATTGAGACGATCGTCCCCGGGCACGGAGAAGTGTGCGGCAAAGCAGAGATAGCGCGGAATATCGAATGCCTGTCCGGAAATTGATTCCCGGGCGGTCATTGGAATGGATTGACCCTGATCAGGAACCCCGCCTGCTTCGGTAAATTGACCCCTAGTGGGGGGAATGGAAAATTACACACGGATATTGGTGGCTGAGGCGTGCAGGCGCTTCCAGCCGCCCAAGCCGCGACCTTGTACTGGGGGCAGGGTCGCCCCTAAGGGTCGCCGCTTGACAAAACCAGCGGCGACCCTGTATAATATTCAGGGTCGCCCCTCAAAACCACATCGCGGCACTTTTGGACACAAGGACTCAGCGCTGCACAAGCCATGAAAATCTTCGCTTTTGCCAATCAAAAAGGTGGGGTGGGCAAAACCACCACCGCCGTCACCCTCGCCCACGGCCTGGCTCTGCAGGGGCACCGCACGCTGCTGGTTGACCTCGACCCGCAGGGACACGTCGCCCTGGCCCTCGGTCTGGACAAAGCCCCCGGCCTCTACCAGGTGATCTGTCTGGATGAAAAGCTCAAGAAGGTTGTCCGCCCGGCGCGTCCCAACCTTGACATCCTGCCCTCTGACAAACGCACCGAAAAGGTCAAGCGCGAGATCACCCTCTCCGACTTCCGCGAGGCGATCCTTGACGACCTGCTGCGCGCCGCGCCCTACGATGTGGTGCTGCTCGACATGGCCCCCAGCTTGGATGTGCTGCACATCAACGGCCTGGTGGCCAGCGACTGGGTCATCGTGCCAACCCGCCTGGATGCGCTGGCGGTGGACGGCGTCAAGGAGATCCTGCTCACCATGGGGGAGGTGGCTCAGCGCGGACATGCCTTCCAGGGCTATGCCGTGCTGCCCACCATGTTCGACCGCACCACCCGTGAAACACTGGCCCAGTTCAGGGAGTTGGCCAATGCCTTTGGTCAGCGCGTCTGGCCGCCCATCCCCCAGGATACGCGCGTGCGCGAGGCGGCTGCCTATGGCAAGACCCTGTGGGAATACTCGACCGATTCGCCCGCCATGACCGGCTACCACAACGGCAGGGTCTCGGTCGGCGGCTATCATCAAATCCTCGAGCGCATGATGGAGGTGCTGCATGGCTGAGCGTAAATTTGAACGGCGCCCGGTGCTGGACTCGGCGGTGGCGGACCTGTTGAACACGATGGAGGAGCGCCAGCGCGAGTCGCAGCTTCCGCGACGACTGCGCGAAAAAAAGGCGCGCGAGCGCGCCAAGATCCAGGCCCGCCGCGACCAGCGCGCCACCTATGATCTGCCCCCAGAGGTGCGCGGCAAGATCAAGGACCTGGCCGACGAAGAGCGCCTGCCCGCCAGCCAGATCGTGACCCTGGCGCTGCTGCGCTTCCTGCGCGACTACGAGTCCGGCGCGGTGGAGCTGTCGCAGTACAAGCAGCCCTCGCGCAGCCCGCGATATGACTGGAATCTGGTGCTGCCCGAGGAGATGCTGCCGGCGGGGAGTAAATCGAGAAGGAAGAAGAATTCGTCGGGATGAAAAGGATCAACACAAAGCCACCGCGAGGGCGCGCAAAATTGCCTTCCTGGCGGCCTTGTGAGGTGTTGAGGTTGAAATGGAATTTCCGATACTGAGTGCAGATGAGTTTTACAGCCGGGAGGAGCAGTACCTGCGCGCGGTGGACCCGGACAGAGAATGGGAGAATTACACCGAGAACGAGACCTGGGAGACAAGCCTGCTGAGCGCCGCACTGGGGGCGGGGCAGGGGAAGACCGCGCTGGACTGCTCGTGCGGCAGCGGTAACCAGACGGTCACATTGGCGCGGCTGGGCTGGCAGGTCACCGCCACTGACATCACTGAAATCTACATGGCTGAGGCGCGGCGCAGGGCGCAAGCGGCAAATCTGCCCATCCGCTTCCTGGCTTGCGATATGCGCCGCCTGGAACAGTGCTTCGGAGCCGAATTCGACTGCGTGGTCACTTGCATGGCGCTGGACAACATCCCCGAGGACGAAGGCATCCGCCAGGCGCTGCGCGCGATGCGTGCCGTGCTCAAGCCAGGCGGGAAGCTGTACATCCGCCTGCGCGATTTCGATTACCTGATGAGCGACCGCCCGCGCTACGAATTCGATGAGGAAATCCCCCTGTCCTACGGCAAGCTGTATCGCATGGAGGACTGGGCTTATGAAAGCGACGGCGTCCACGTGGTTGACATCCATGTGTACTGGCTGAGGGATGATCGCAAGAGCGGCTACCCGTGGAGCAGTGAAATCTTCGCCTACCGGCGGCGGGCACTGCGCCGCGCTGATCTGGCGGCCTTCATGCATGAGGCGGGCTTTCATTGTGAGGAGGTATTACCCGCGCAGGAAGGCTTTTTCCCGCCGTATGAGGTGCTGGCTCTCATCTCCTGAGCCCTTGGGCTAATGGATATGGGAAGGGGAAGCATTGGCCCTCATCTCCTGACCTTTTCTGGCATTGGATGGGTAAAGGGAAAGCATTAGCCCTCATCCCCTGTCCCCTTCTCCCATGCAACGGGAGAAGGGGAAACTCGCCATCGATTCCCCTCTCCCGCTCGCGGGAGAGGGGTAAGGGGTGAGGGCGGGCAAGGGGTGAGGGCATCCAAATATCCTCACCTCTCTTTGCCCTTTGCGCTTCTCTGACAGGCCTCCAATATCTGCTGTAAAACTTCATCCAGGCGTTCTTCCACAGCCTGGTTATTGAACCGCATGATGCTGTATCCTTTTTCTTCCAGCCATCGGGTTCGTTCCGCGTCATATTCCACCTGATTGGCGTGAACACTGCCGTCCAGCTCTATGACCAGGTTGGCAGCCGGGCAGAAGAAATCTGCAATGCACCTGCCGATGGGCGCCTGCCGGCGAAATTTATATCCACCCAACCGGCGGTCGCGCAATTTATCCCAAAGAACAGCTTCAGCCGCTGTCATTTGCTGGCGAAGCTCGCGCGCGCGAAGTTGAACGCTTTCAGAAGTGCGAATGCGCTGCTTGGACATGTTACCCTCATCCCCTGATCCCTTCTCCCATTCAATAGGAGAAGGGAAATTAATTATTTGATTCTTGCCTTCATCCACTCGTTGCTGTTGTGGAAATCCGACACGGCGTTGCCGGGATGCACCAGCGCGTCGAACAGCGGGCGGTCGGCTTCGTCCAGCGTTTTGTCCAGGATGGCAATCGCGTCCTCCAGGTGCCCCAGCGTGCGCGGCCCGATGATCGGCGCGGTGACCGCGGGCTGATCCTTGCACCACAACAGCGCCAACTGCGAGACGGTCATCTCGCGCTCGGCAGCCATCCTGGCCACCTCATTCGCCACCTCCACCCCGCGCGTGGTCACGCGGTCAATGAAGGCCTGCCAGCCGCGTGTGGCGCGCGACCCTTCGGGAAAGTTCTGCGTGGAGGCGTAGCGCCCGGCCAGCACCCCGCCCGCCAGCGGCGACCAGGGCAGCACCGCCATGCCGTACTTCTGGCACAATGGGATCAGCTCGTTCTCAATCCGCCGGTCGAGCAGATTGTAGGGCGGCTGCTCGCTGATGTAGCGCGCCAGCCCGAAGCGCTCGCTCAACGCCAGCGCTTCCATCACCATCCACGCCGGATGGGTGGAGCAGCCGATGTAGCGCACCTTGCCCGCCCGCACCAGGTCGTCAAAAGCGCGCAGCGTTTCATCCACCGGGATGGTCAGCGACGGGCGGTGCAGCTGGTAGAGATCAATGTGGTCGGTCTGCAGGCGCCGCAGCGAATCTTCGCACGATTGGATGATATGGTAGCGCGAGGCGCCGCCGTCGTTGGGCCCGTCACCCATCTTGCCGAAGACCTTGGTGGCCAGGATCACCTGGCTGCGCTTGCCCATCTCCTTCAGCGCGCGCCCCACGATGCGCTCGCTCTCGCCCGTGTTGTAGACGTTGGCCGTGTCAATGAAATTGATGCCCGCCTCCAGCGCGCGGGCGATGATCGCCAGCGAATCCTCTTCGCTGGTGGGGCTGCCAAAATTCATCGCCCCCAGGCAAATCGGCGAAACCATCACCCCCGTCCTGCCCAAACTGCGGTATTCCATCCGAGCCTCCTTCTACTAATTATGGATGAGATAAGTTTACTGAGTTATGCGGCAAAAGGGAAGGTCGTGAGAGGAGATTTGGAATAGGTGTATCGGGATTTGTGAGTTGTGATTCGGGAATAGAAAATCGTCGCACGTGAATATCCGTCACGGGTAGCGGCGGGTCTGTGGGCGCAAATCAACGCGCCGGGCAATCGCCGTTTCCGGCCCGTCCCCGCCCTCAAAGCTCAATCAGACCCGCCCCGGCTGGCGCACGAGCGGGTTCTGGGTGAATGGTGAAATCGATTGTTTTATGGAATCGATCCGCCTCTACTGAGAGCTGACGGCTGACAGCTCCTGAAAACCGACAACCGATCACTGAGAACCGCCTCTACCCCTCCTCCACATGAAATCCGCGGCTGTCGAGCAGGTGGATGAAGGTCTCCACCACGCGCGGATCCAGGTAAAGCCCGGACTGCTCCTGGATGTACTGCCGCACGCGGTCGCGCCCCCAGCGCGGGCGGTAGGTGCGCTCCGAGATGAGCGCGTCCCAGATGTCCACCGCAGCAAAGGCGCGCGCCTCCAGCGGGATGCCCTCGCCGCGCAGCCCGCGCGGATAACCGCTGCCGTCCCAGTGTTCATGGTGGCAGTAAGGGATGTCCAGCGCCGGGCGCAGGTAGGGCACCGGCGAGAGGAGCTGGTAGGCATACACCGGGTGCATGTGCATGATCTCCCATTCCTCCTCGCTCAGCGGCCCGGGTTTGAGCAGAATCTGGTCAGGGATGGCCAGCTTGCCGATGTCGTGCAGCAGCGCGCCGCGGCGGATGTGCACCATGCGCTCCTCCGGCACCCCCAGCGCCGTCACCAGCCGCAGAGTCATCTCCACCACCCGCCGGGTGTGACCCTCCGTCTCGCGGTCGCGCAGCTCCAGCGCGCGCGCCCAGCCCTCCAGCGTGGTGTCATAGGCCAGCTCAAGCTCCAGGTTGGAGCGCTGCAGGTTCTCGAACATGCGCGCGTTGTCCACCGCCAGCGCCGCCTGACCCGCCAGGGTTTCCATGAAATTGAGCCATTCCTGGTCGGGCGACATGGGCGCGCGGTAGAACAGCTCCAACACCCCCTTCAGTTCGCCCTTGGCCATCAGCGGCACGCCGTGGTAGGTGACGAAACGTTCCTCCAGCAAATTTTCCACCGCGTTGGCATCCGAGCGGTAGCGCAGGTCGGCGATGGTCATCGGGTGGCGCTGCATCGCGGCCTGCCCGGCGTAGCCCTGCCCAAAGCGCAGCGTGGTGCGCGACGGGGTCAGGTTTTGAAAGCCCTGGCGGGAGATCAGGCGCAGCAAGCGCACATCCGGCTCATACAACCAGATGGTGCAGGCGTCGGCGCCCAGTTGGCTGCCGACCTGGTCGAGCACCACGTTGAGGATCACGGTCAGGTCAAGGCTGCCCTTGATGGTCATGTCAATCTGGTGCAGCGCGCCCATGCGCTGGATGCGGCGCTGGGCTTCTTCGTGCAGCGAGGCGCGGTGCAGGTTGGCGCCGGCCATGTCGGCGATGGCCGAGAGGAGGTGCAATTCTCCTTCATTGAAAGGAGTTGTGCGTCCAATCCACAACGCCTCGTTGACCTCGCCTTCAATCACCATCGGCACCCCCGCCACCGCGCGCACTGCGCCAGCGGGAACTTTGAAGGGCGATTCGCCCGGCGAAATCGAATTGTTGAACGTCGGGCGCCCGCTTTTCAGCGGCACAGCCAACAGGTCGTCCCGCTGCTCAACCCGCATGCCGGTCCAGCCTTGCCACACACCGCTGCCCAGCGTGCAAACCACCGGCCGCTCGCCGTCGCGCTGGATGCCGTCGCGCGTGAGCAGCGCGCCGCCCTGCGCATTCAACAGGCTGAGCGATTGGCTGAGAATAATGGGGGCCACCTCGGCGCGGGTCATCGCCATGCGCAGCGCGGATGCCAGCGTGGCGATGGCTGACTGCTCGCGCTCGCGCTGCTGACGCTCGGAAATATCGCGCACAAAAACGATCAAATGCCGCTCGCCGCCCAGCGCCACCACCCGCGAACTGACCTCGCTGGGGAAGGTGGAGCCGTCGCGGCGTTTCCCCCGGGCGCGCACAAACGCGCCCCCCTCGCTCAGCTCGCGCTGGATCATCTCCGGGATCAACTGCTTGGTCTCGCGCGGCACCAGGTCATAGGCCGACAAGCCTACCATCTCTTCGCGGGAATATCCGTAGAGTTTGCAGGCGGCGGCGTTGCAGTCCAGCACGTTGCGGTCAAGGGTTTCGAGCAGCACCGCCTCAACGGATGAATCAAACAGGGTGCGGTATTTTTCCTCGCTTTCGCGCAGCGCCTGGTCTGCGCGGCGGCGCTCGGTGATGTCGACCACAAAGCCCTCCAGCGCCTGCAGCACCCCGTTCTCAAACACGCCCTGTCCCTGTTCCCAGACCCATTTTTCTTCACCCGAGGCGGTTTGCAGGCGGTATTCCATCACAAAGGGACGGCCCTCCTTGAGCGCCTCCTGCACATCGCGCCATACGCGCTCCTGGTCTTCGGGATGGATCAAATCGTTGTAAGTGACCGCCGTGTTCCATATCAGGTCAGCCTCGGTATAGCCGGTCAGGCTGACGCAGCCCGGACTGACGAACTCCATGGTCCAATCGCGATCGTTGCGGCAGCGGTAGGCCATGCCGGGCAGGTTGCTCATCAGGGTGGTCATGGCGCGCTGGCTCTCGCGCAGCGCCGCGTCGGCGCGCTGGTGCTCGCTCAGCTCGGCTGAGAGCGCGGCTGTCTGCTCGCTCACCGCCCGCTGCAGGCGGAAATGGCGGTTGCTCACCTGGTAGCTGAGCGCGCCCAGCAGCAGGATGATCACCCATGCGCTGCCGCGGAACACCCACAGCTCCAGGCGCATGGCTTTCTCCCAGCCGCCGTCGGGCACCGCCAGCACCTGCCAGCTCAGCCCGGGCAGTTCTACCGACCGCACCACCGGCCGCAGGTCCGCCACCGCCGTATCGCCGAGGACCGCATGCTGGTCCTCGTCGCGCAACATAAAGCGCAGCTGGGGGATATTCTCCAGTCCGGCTTCGCTGAGGATCGGTTGCAGGTCAAGCTCCATCGCCACCAGCCCCCACAACCGGCCGTCTACATGCGCGGCGCGCATCACCATCATGCCGTGCTGGCCGCTGTCCAGGGGATAGATGTGGCTGGCGACAATTTCTTCGCTCTGCAGGGCGCGCTCAACCGCCGCGGACACTTCGGGTGAATCGAGCTGGCGCAGGTCCGCGCCCAGCCAGGCTGCGTTGCCCGGCAGCGGGCTGGCATACACCACCCGCCCGCCCGGCGCCCCCAGAAGGCGTGCACGCCGGTCATCGATTGCGAAAGGCGCGGCGATATCTGATAAAACTCAGCCGCCAGCGAGCTGTCCTTGCCCACGGTCGACTCGGCCTCAACATAAGCGCGCAGCCCTTCCAGCAGGGCAAAGCGCCGCTCCAGTGAAGTGGAAAGCGCGTTGCTGTAAGCCACCAGCCGCGAATCGACCTGCTGGCGCCAAGACTGGTACAGGCGCTGGCGGTAATATGATTCGCCGAACAGCCACATCACCATCAGCAGCAGCGCGACCAGCCAGGCCGTGAGCAGCGAAACCAGTATTGGCCGGCGTGAGGAAATATCGCGCCAGCGCTCCGCCAGCCCCGGACGTCGAATCTTTGCGCTCACAGCGCCAGCTCCCCTTTGCCGTCGCGCCAGGCGTACACCCGCCCGCGCCCGGAATCTTTTGCCAGGTACAGAGCCTGGTCGGCGTTTTCGAGCAGCGCTTCCAGGTTCGCGCAATCCTCCTGCAGCGAAGCCACGCCCAGGCTGATTGAGACCGGAATGGCGCAGTCGGCGACCGTCACCGGCACCTCCATGACGCCCTGTCGCAGGCGCTCGGCGGCCTGCAGCGCGCCCTCCAGCCCCGTCTCCGGAAGCAGTATGACAAACTCCTCCCCACCGTAGCGCGCCACCACATCTATGTCGCGCAGCGCTGCCCGGCAGCGACGGGCGGCTTCGATCAACACCTGGTCGCCGGCGGGGTGCCCGTAGGTGTCGTTGATATCCTTGAAGTGGTCGAAATCGATCATCACCAACGAAACGGGATGCGCATAACGGCGCGAGCGTTCCAGCTCGTCGCTGGCGGCGTCGTAAAAATGACGACGGTTGTACAGGTCGGTGAGTGGGTCGGTGGTGGCCATGCGCTGCACCTGATGGAACAGGCGCGCGTTTTCAACGGCGATCGAGGCTTCATCCGCAAATGCCTGCGCCAGTGCAGCGTCCTCGCTGCTGTAGGCGCCTGACTGGCGGCTGTCCAGCGTCAGCACGCCGATGATCTGCCCGCGCGCGCGCAGCGGTACGCCCATCCACCCGCCAACATAATCCACCCCGCCCCAGCCGTGAAAGCGCGGGTCACGTTTGGCATCCGTGAGGATGACCGGATGACTGCACTGAATGATCTCCAGCAGCAGGGCGTCTTCCTGAATGTTGAAAGCCTGCCCGATCAACTTTTCGGGCTCGGGCAAGCCGCTGCCAGCCACCAGGCGGGCCCACTCGCCTTCCTGCAGGAACACCGAGGCGCTGTCATACGGCACCACCCGGTCGAGCTGTTCCAGGATGGCGTCCAGCACACGCTCGAGGTCGAGAGCCGAGACGATGACCGAGGTGGCCTGGCGCAGGGTCTCCGCCTCTTCGGCGCGGCGCTGCGCAGCCTGGAATAAGCGCGCATTTTGAATCGCCAGCGCCGCCTGACCGGTGAAGGCGGTCAACGTTTCGGCCTGCTCCTGGTTGAAGAAATTGGGCTGGGAGCTGCTCAATGACAGGAACGCCACCACCCCGTCCGCGGAGATGATCGGTGCGCCCGCCCAGGAGTTGATGAACGTTTCTGATTCGATTTCCACCCAATCCGGGTCGCTGCGCACGTTGGCAATCACCAGCGGGCGCTGGTTTTCGCTCATCCAGCACAGGTTGGCCGTGTCCGCGATGCGCAGCTCGGCGCCGGGCGGATCAACCCGCGGGGTGTTCGCCAGCCAGAGGCGGTGCGTGATGCGCGCCACCTCGCCCTGAATCTGCAGCAGGTCGATCACATCGCACGGGATGAGGCGCGGAATTTGCTGCAGCAGCCGCATCAGCACTGCCTGGTAGTCCAGCGTGGCGCTCATTTGCGCGCCGATCTCGCGCAGCGTCTGCGCCAGCTCGCGCTGGTGACGCTCGGCCGTCAGCAGATCAGACAGCGCCGCTTCGGCTTTTTTGCGCAGCGAGATATTCTCGATCATGGCGATGCCGTATTCCAGCCGCCCGTCTTCTGTGTGCACCGGGGTAACCGTCACGCTGCACCACACCTCGCCGCCCTTCTTGCGCAGGTAGCGCTTCTCAAACTGGTAGGATTGCCGCGCGCCACTCACCATCTCCTCCCACAAGCGCTGATTGACCTCGCGGTCGTCGGGATGGGTGATTTCGAGGAAATACAGCCCGGTCAGTTCTTTGGGATCGTAGCCCAGCATGTCATGCAGGGCGCGGTTGGCCTCGATGAGCCGCCCGTTGGTACCGATCAACGAGATGCCGATGCCGGCCTGGGCGAAGATGGCGTGAAAGCGCGCCACGCTGGAGCGCAGATTTTCCTCAACCTCCCGGCGGACGCTGATGTCCTGGATGGTGCCGGCGATGCACACCGGTTTGCCCTGCGCGTTGCGCTGCAACACGCGCCCCTGGTCGAGGATCCAGATCCACTCCCCGGCCGTGTCGCGGATGCGGTACTCAGCCGAAAAGGCCTCCGTGCGCCCCTCCACGTGGTCAACGAAGTTCTGGCTGGCCTGCTCCAAATCATCCGGATGGACGATCGCCAGCCAGCCCTCCTGGCCCGGGCCAATCTCGGGCTGGGTGCCCTGCATGGATCTGGGCCAGCGGCGGTTGAACAGCGGCTGCTCGCCGTCCAGGTGAATCCAGACCCAGATACCCAGATCGGCGCCCTGTGTGGCCATATCGAGCATCTCCTGGCTGTGGGTCAGGGCCTGCCCGTTTTGCAGGCTGCGCTGGTGCAGCTTGAGCAGCTCGTGATTGCGCCGCTCCAGCTCGGCGTTCAGGCGTTCCAGCTCGGCTTTCTGGGCGGCGATGCGCTCCAGCACCTGATCCAGAACCTCCCCCAGCCAGCGCAGATGGGGTTTTTCGGCGGGCTGGTCGGGCATATTGATTGAGGTAGCCAGCCTGCGCAGGCGCTGGATCAGCCCCAACGCGTTGACGCCGATATAAACCAGCAGGGCAAGCAACAGGAGAAGAAAAACCGCGCTGAAAATCAGCAGCTCCTCCAGGCGCAGCACGCCGCCCATCTGAAAATCGCGCCACAGATGAACAGCGATAGCCGCTGCAAGGATGAGCAGCATGGCGAAAACGAGGAAGAACCGGCTGATCTTGGGCTTCATTTCTTATCACACTGGATTGATTTTTTCATCTGCGCCCGTCTGTGATATCCGCGGATTCTTCAATGTTCCAGGCATTTGGCCTGCAAGTTAATTATAGTGCAAGTATTGTTCCATATCCCGCGGCGACGTTACAGATACTTAACAAGGGCGGCATACACTGCGTGAGGGGTGAATCGTCACAGACGACTCGCCCCTCACGCTGCGTGCAATGCCGAATAAAATTTGCCCCCCTGCGGCCGGCAACCGAAAACTGATGACTGACAACCGACAACCGATAACCGATAACCGACAACCCGCTCACATCTTCAAATACTTGAGCACCTCAAAAACCAGCAGCGCCGGCCAGACGATGCCTTTCAAGAACCCCAACACGCCCACCCAGAACGTGGTCGCGTGGCCGATGAAATAGACCCACGCGCCGATCACGCCCAGGCCGTAAACCGCCTCGGAGGCGCCGCCCTGATAGTTGCCGCGCTCGCCCTTATGTCTGCGTTCCACTGAATTTGTTTCTGCGCTCATTTTTTCTCCTAATTGCATGAACTTGTGCTCAACAGATATACGTCATACTTGGCAGCAGGTTGCGCGGATCGCGCACCCTCCCGCGAGTTTTGACCTGCGGGAGGCGGAATATTCCCCAGGAAGACACAGCATGCAAAAATATATCTGCACTGGTTGCGATCACCTCTACGATCCGGCTGAGGGCGACCCGGCGGGCGGCATCGCTCCCGGCACCCCCTTCGAAGACCTGCCCGGATTGCGGCGCCAGCAAGGAGATGTTCGAGCCGATGCGGTGAGGAGGGAAAAAAGCCTTCGATACAAACCAGCTTGGTGTGTCATTGTGGAGCGAGCGCCAGCGAGCGCAACAATCTCCAACGCAGCGGGAGGAGAGGAGATTGCTTCTGGCCGGGAAAAGGCATCCAACCCTCGCAATGACAGGCAGCGAGGGAAGCGCGCGGAGAAAGAATTAGCTTTCCCCGAAATACATCGCTTCGACGAAGTGCCCGGTGAAGTCGGGGTAGGCGGTCAGCTCAATATAGCCGACCCGGGCGGCCAGCTCCCGCGCCCGGGCGCGGCTGGCGCGCGAGAGCAGCATCTGCTTGGCACCCACCCCGGCCGCGTTGCCCACCTGGTGGAAGCGCTCCAGCGGCTGGGCGGGGAACATGCCCACACGCTGCGCGCTGCGCAAATCCAGATACGTGCCGAACGCCCCGGCGATGATCCAGGCGTCCACCGCTTCCGGCTCCAGCCCCATCTCGCGCAGCAGGATGTTGATCCCGGCGCGGATGGCGCCCTTGGCCAGTTGGATCTCGTTCACATCCCCGCGCGTGACCACCACGTCGTAGCCGTGACCGCTGGCTTCGGGCGGCACAAGCACGAACTCGGCCTTGCCGCCGTTGTTCACCCTTACCCCCGGCGCGTCGCGGCGCAGCGCCCCGCGCGGATCGATGATCCCCGCGTCGAGCATCTCAGCCACTGCGGTCAGAATGCCTGAGCCGCAGATGCCCACCGCCGGCTGGTTGGCGATGGTCATCACGTTGACCTGCCCGTGTTCAATGAATACGCGCTCGATCGCTCCCGGTGCGGCGCGCATCCCGTCGCGGATGTGCGCGCCCTCAAAAGCCGGGCCTGAGGCGGTGGAACAGGAGACGATGCGCCCCTGGTGGACGGCGCTGATCTCGGTGTTGGTGCCGATGTCCACCAGCACCAGCGTCTGCCCGGCGGCGTAGCCCTGCGAGGCCAGCAACGCGGCGGTGTGGTCGCCGCCCACATAGCCGGCAATGTTGGCTGGCAGATGCGCCATCGCCCCCGGCGCCAGCTCCAACCCGAATTCGCCCGCCGGCAGGTCGAGCGGCTGGCTGACCACCGGCACGTAGGGCGCCGCGCCGAGCTGCTCCACCGGCAGGCCGCAGAAGAAGTGGTGCATGGCGGTGTTGCCCACGATGACCGCGTCCACAATCTGGCGGGTTGAGACGTTCAGCTCAGCGCAGAAGCCCGCCACCGCCTGGTTGAGCGTTTCCACCAGCCGGGTCTGCAGCGTGCGGCGGTTTTGCGCGCTCTTGTTGGCAAAAGCGATGCGGCTGACCACGTCCTCGCCGTATGAAATTTGCGGATTCATCACCCCGCCGCGCGCCAACGTGACCCCCGATTCGAGGTCCACCAGATAGATGGCCAGTTTGGTGGAGCCCATGTCCACCGCCAGGCCGAGCAGCCGGGTGGAAACCGGCAGCACCGCCGCCAGGCGCGAACCGCCCGGCTCAGGGCGCAGCGCCAGGCGGGCAGTCCAGTCCGAGCGGCGCAGGTGGGTGGAGAGCTGGTCGAGCAGACCCAGCCCGGCGCACAGCGCAGCCTGTCCGGCCGCGGCCAGCGCGTCATCCACACGGCTGAGGTCGGCGCGCAGGTCCTCCAGGTGCGGTGCGGGCAGCGCCACATCCAGCGCGATGACCGCCGGGTCGAGCGCCACCGCGCTCTCCTGGCCTTCAATTTGTATTTTCTGGGGCACGGGCAGCGACTCGGGCGGGATCTCCAGGCGCACATCGCTCAGCGGGTAGGCCTGGCAGGCCAGGCGGTAGCCGCGCGCGATCTCCTCGGGGCGCAATTGCTCCTCCTCTGAGGCGGTCAGCGGGCTGAGCTGCCCCTGGGCCAGGCGCACCTTGCACGTGCCGCAGATGCCCACCCCGCCGCAGGCCGCCACCAGGTCCACCCCCGCCTGTTGGGCGGCGCTGAGCAGGTCGGTGTGCGGTTCAACCTCCACCCGCCGGCCGATGGGTTCCAGGTCAAGCGTGAATCTGGGCATCAGCCTCTGACCGCGCGCCCAATCTGCGCCAGATGCTCGGGGCTGGTGCCGCAGCAGCCGCCCACCACCCGCGCGCCCGCCGCCACCCAATCCTGGGCGTGGTGACCCATCCCCTCCGGGGTGACGTCATAGACCGGGTTCGACTGGTCATCCAGCCGCGGCAGGCCGGCGTTGGGCTTGAACCACAGCGGCTTGCCCACCGCGTCCTTCAATTCTTTGAGTGCATTCAGATTCTCGTCAAGGCTGCGCCCGCAGTTGATGCCGATCACGTCCACGCCCAGCGCTTCCAGCTCGGCGCCGGCCTGGGAGGGCTTGACGCCCATCATGGTGCGCGAGCCGCGGTCATAGCTGAAGGAAACCACCAGCGGCAGCGTGCAAGCTGCGCGCACGCCCTGGATGGCGGCTTTGGCTTCGCTCAGGTCAAACTGCGTCTCGATGACCAGAAAGTCCACCCCGCCCTCGGCCAGCAGCGCGGCTTGTTCAGCGAAAGTTGCCACGGCAACCTCTTCGGAGAGCGGCCCAAAGGGCTGCATCAACTGCCCGGTGGGGCCGATCGAGCCGGCCACCAGCGCCCCGGTCTCGGCGGCGGCCTGGCGCGCCAGCGCAGAAGCCTGGCGGTTGACCTCGGCGGTCTGTTCGGCCAGCCCGCTGTGCTCCAGCCGCAGGCGCGTCCCGCCGAAGGTGCAGGTCAGGATGATGTCAGCCCCGGCTTTGAGGAAGTCGCGGTGCAATTGCATGATTTGCTCCGGCTGCTCCAGCACCCAGCGCTCGGCGGCCACCCCGCGGGACAGCCCGCGCTTCTGCAAATTCGTGCCGGTCGCGCCGTCTGAGACCAGCACCTTGCCGCTGTTCAACCGATCAAGAAATGAGTCTGCCATGCATCCTCCTGTTAAAAAAACGGATCTGATGCCAGGTTATCGTCCTGGCTTTCTCAGACCCGTCCCTGCGTACTGCGTAGCGGCGGGTCTGTGGGGGCAAAACCACCTTGCCCATCGTCCTCCAGACCCACCCCTGCGTATTTCATCGTGGGTCTGTGGGGCGAAATGACCGCGCCCAATATTCATCCAGACCCACCCCGATTATTTTTTATGCAGCCAGCGTTTTGGCCAGCGCCACCGCACGGCTGGCATCCGGCGCATACCCGTCCGCGCCAATCTCGCGCGCGTACTGGTCGGTGAGCGGAGCGCCGCCCACCATCACCTTCACCTGGTCGCGCAGCCCGGCTGTCTTGAGCGCCTCAATGGTGGCCTTCATGTTGGGCATGGTCGTGGTCAGCAGCGCCGACATGGCGATCAGGTTCGCCCCAGACGACTTGACCGCTTCAACGAATTTCTCCGGCGAAACATCGCAGCCCAGGTCGACAATATCGAAGGCCGCGCCTTCCAGCATCATGCACACCAGGTTCTTGCCGATGTCGTGCAGGTCGCCCTTCACCGTCCCGGCGACCACCTTGCCCACCGACTTGACATCCGCCTGCATCAGCGCCGGCTTGAGGATGGCCAGGCCGTTCTGCATGGCGCGCGCTGCGATGAGCATCTCGGGGACGAAATACTCGCCCTCCTCGAACAACCGCCCCACCTCGGCCATCGCTGCCACCATGCCCTCGTTGAGGATGACGGCCGGGTTCACGCCCGCGGCGAGGGCTTCTTGCACCTTGACCGTGGTCACCTTCTGCTGGCCGTTGATGATGCTGTCGTAAATCTCCTTGATGACTGGTTCCATAAAGTTAGCTCCTTGAGGAGAATGGGAATGGGTATATTGTAGCATAAAAGTGAGGGGGGATGGGGGGATAGGGAATTGCAAATAGGAGATAGCAAATAGGGGATAGGGAATAGGGAATAGGAGATAGGAAATTGGGGAAAGTGAAGATTAGCCCTCACCCCCAACCCCTCTCTCACTTACGGGAGAGGGGTTGGGGTGAGGGCAGCCCGCCCGCGTAGGTTGGGTAGAGCGACCCGTCAGGCCCATGATTCTTTACGTGCCCCCAAAGCGAAAGCCAGGAATTCAGCTTTCGTGTTCCCGTTTCACTTTTTCGCGATCAGATAGAAACAGGCAACAGACACGGCCACATCTACCAGCATGAAGAACGCGCCCAGCAGGGTGGGCTTGGTGAACATGCCCACCCCGGCCAGCAGCAGGCCGATCAGGGGCAGCACCGCCGCCAGCCAGAGGATCACCCGGCCGCCCCGCAAGAGCAGCGCGCCGAGCGCCAGGTAGATCACGCCGAAGGTCAGGGTGATGATCAGGGCAGCATCCAGGGCTGCGCCGGTGGTGATTTGCAGTACGTGCAGCAATCCGCTCAGCAGCAGCAATCCCGCCGCGATCAGACGAATGGTCTTCATGTTCATTCCTCGCTTTCTTCTTCGCAGATCAGTGTAACCGTCGGACCGCCGGTGGAGATGGCGGCGGCGTGAGCGCCGAGCGCCTGGCCCTCGGGGGTGGAGAAATCGGCCTGCATGGCTTCCAGCGAAGGGTAATGCAACTCGGCGATGCGGCAGAACGGCGAGGCGCCCTGCGGCGACATCAGCACGCGGGTGTACACGGCTTTGGTCAGGCGCTTGAGGCTTTTCTTGACCATTGGGATATGCTCGTTGGCGTAGGCTGCATCAAAGGCTTGTTGATCAGCCGGATAGGGGTACAGTACGATCAGTTTGATGCTCATTCGATTCTCCTTTTCTACTATGGAAGGTTGTTTGATTTCAGCATACCCGCCGGGCGTTTATTGAACGTTTCCAAAATCCATGCAGGCTGGGGTTAAATTGCTATAATGATTTGATGAGCCGCTTGAATATTTTTGCGCTGGGCCCTTTGCGAATTGAATTGGACGGCCAGGTCGTGCAGACCAGCCGGCACAAGGCGTTGGCGCTGCTGTTGTACCTGGCAGCGATGCCCGGGACACACACGCGCGAGACGCTGTCGGGGCTGCTGTGGCCGGAGTATGAACAAGACAAAGCATATGCCTACCTGCGGCGCGCGCTGTGGGAACTGCGCAGCCTGTTGGGCGAGGACTGGCTGGCGGCGGAGAGCGGACAGTTGAGCATCCGCCCCGGAGCAGGGATGACCCTGGATTTGTTGGATTTTCAGTCACACCTGAGCGCTTTCCGGCGGCACGACCACCCTGGCGGGACGATTTGCCAGGAATGTATCGCGAACCTGCAGACCGCTGCGCTGCTGTACCGCGGGGATTTCCTGGCAGGGTTCAGCCTGCGCGACAGCCCAGCCTTCGAAGACTGGCAGTTCTTCCAGGCCGAGGGGCTGCGCCGCGAATACGCGAGCGTGCTGCAGCAATTGACCAACCTGATTTTCCTTGCTGGGGCAACCCATGAGGCGGCGGGGTTCGCGCGGCGCTGGCTGGCACTGGACACGCTCAACGAAGAGGCCCACCGCCTGCTGATGCGCATCTACGCGCGCAGCGGACAGCGCCACCAGGCCTTGCGCCAGTACCAGGAATGCCAGCAGATTCTACGACAAGAATTGGGCGCGGCCCCCGAGCCGGCCACCCGCGCGCTGCACGAGGCGATCGTTTCCGGCCGGTTCCAGCAGGAAAGCGCCCTGCCGGCGCCCGGCGGGGGGACGCTCAACGCCTGGCTAGGCGCGGCGTTGCTGGCAGGCGAGGCGAGGCCTGCCGGCGGCCTGCCAGCCGCTGCCACACCCCTGGTCGGCCGCCGGCAGGAGCTGACCGAGATCGCCGCGTTGTTAGCTGACCCGGGCTGCTGGCTGGTGACGCTGCTCGGCCCGGGCGGCATTGGCAAGACGCGCCTGGCGCTTGAGGTGGGCCGCGAACAGGCGGCCGGCTTCCCTCACGGCGCCTACTTGATTCCGCTGAGCGCGGTGAAAGACAGGCCGTCGCTGGTGTTCGGCACCGCCCGTGCGCTGGGGTTGGTCTTCCGCCAGGATGGGCGCCTGCCGGAGGAGCAGGTGCTGGACTTTCTGCGCGAAAAACACCTGTTATTGATCCTGGATTCGTTTGAATACCTGGCTCCCTGGGCGGGCTGGCTGGAGGAAATGCACGCGCAGGCAGCCGGGGTGAAGATGCTGGTCACCTCGCGCCACCGTTTGCACCTGCCGGGCGAATGGGTGCTGGAAGTGAAAGGTCTGGAGGTGCCGCCGGAAGGAGAGGAAGAATGCCTCTCCGATCAGCCTTACAGTGCGGTGGAGATGTTTCTGCAGGCCGCGCGGCGGGCGTGGACGGCGTTCCAACCGGGCGCGGAGGAGCTGCGTTCCATCCGGCAGGTCGCCCGGCTGCTGGAGGGTATGCCGCTGGGATTGGAATTGGCCGCTGCCTGGGTCAACACGCTATCCTGCGCGGAAATCGCCGAAGAGATCGGCCGCGGGCTTGATATTCTGGACGTGCGCGCGGAGGAGCCGCACAGCCTGCGGGCGGTATTTGAGCGTTCCTGGAACCTGCTGAGCCGGCGCGAGCAGTTGATCCTATCCCGGCTGGCAGTCTTTCACGGCGGGTTTACCCGCCTGGCGGCTGAACCCACCGCCGGGACCGCGCTGCGCGAATTGTTGGGGTTGGTGGATAAGTCGCTGCTGCGGCGCGCGCCGGACGGGCGCTTCGATTTGCACGACCTGCTGCGCCAATACTGCCGCGAAAAGCTGGACGCACAGCCAGAGGAGGCCCATCAGACACGCCAACGCCACTGCGCTTATTACAGCGCCCGGCTGGAGCAGTGGAACGCAGGCTTGCACGGCGAGAACCAGGGGCGCATTCTGGGTGAGATCGAAAGCGAGCTGGGCAACCTGCAGGCCGCCTGGGAGTGGGCGGCGGGCGAGGGGCGGCTGGAATATCTGGCGCAGGCCGCCGACGGGTTGGGCACCTTTTACTTCCGCCGGGCGCGCTTTACAGAGGGGGACGAGGCCTTGCGGCGGGCGGTTGAGGCGGTCAGGCAGGCCGCACCGGTCGCAGACCCGCTGCTGGCTTCCGGGCTGCTGGCGCGGCTGCTCACCTGGCAGGCGTTGTTGAGTATGAACCAGGAACGTTTTGACGAGGCCGATCAACTACTGGAGGAGTGCAGTCCGCTTCTGGATGATCCACGGCTGGAGATGGGACAACTGGTTCAGGAACGGATTTTCCACGATTGCATCCGCGCCCTGCTGGCCAACCGGCGCTATGACACAGCCGCCACCATTGTGCTTTATGATCGGGCTTTCCAACTTTCCAGGCAGGCCAACGGCAAATGGCCCGGCTTTTTGATCTACAATTGGCGTTTCCTGATGGGCGGGGCGGTTTCCCGGGAGCTTTACGCGTACATTGAGCAACAGCAGGCCGATATTCAAAACGTCGGTGACCCCTTCGAACTGGGCTGCTACCTGTTCGTGCTGGGTATCGCAGCGTTGTATCATTACTTCCACATGGAACGCGCCGAGGCGCTGCTGGGCGAATGCTGCGCATGCTTCCAGGTGATGGACGATCCGACCACGCAGGTGATGATCACCAAAACGCTGGGATACCTGCTGTTGGCGCGGGGGCAGTTCACCAAGTTTGGCGAGCTAAAGCAGCGCGAGCTGGCAACGCTCGAACACCTGGGCGACCGCCGGATGGTGGGGATTGCGCTGGCCGAGATCGGCGAGGGGTTGTATCACCAGGGACTGTACGCGGCGGCGGAAGAGCGGCTGCGGGCGGGGATGGCGCTGCTGCGCGAGTTAAGCCCTTATGAATACGCTCTGCGCCACCGCTACCTGGGGGACATTCTGCTGGCACAGGGGCGGGCTGAGGAAGCCCGCGCGGCCTGCCAGTTCAGCCAGCGATTTTTCGAATCCGTCCACGAAAAGGGATGGACGATGACTGCGCTGATCGGGCTCAGCCGGACCGAGCTGGCGCTGGACGATTGCACGGCGGCCTGGGAGCACCTGCGGCAGGCGTTGAGGCTGTACGGCGAAATGCAGCTCTACACTTACTTTGTGTACCTCGGCCTGGCCCAGGCGGGGCTGCTGCTGGCGAGAGAAGGGAAAACCGTGCGAGGGCTGGAACTGTACGGGCTGGCCTTACAGCAGGAACAATTGGCGCGCTCCCGCTGGTTCGCGGAGGTTTACGGGCAGGCGATGGAACAGGCTGCTGCGGCCTTGACCACGGAAGAACGCAGCGCCGCGCTTGAACGCGGCCGGGGATTGGAACTCTCCGGCGTGCTGGCGGGGTTGGCGGACAAGTGATGCTGAGTCGCGAGTCGGGATTTGGAAGAGTAAAAGCGCCCCCCCACCTGCCTGCAAAATGAATCCCTGGCGGCGGTCTTCGTGGGCAGGCTCTTCCCGCAGGGATGCTTCGCGATCGCTTCGGAGTGCTGCGCATGGGAAGCTCTGATCCAATCCGCTCAGGGAATCACCCCGCGAATGCAATTTCCAGCGCGAAGCGCCGCTCCTCACCCGGCTGGAGGGTGGGCAGCGTGCCGGCGGCGCGCTCGGCAGCCCGCCCAGCCACGTGGCAATTGGCCGGCTCCATGCCCAACACGTACAGCCCCTCGCCGACCATTTTCCACTCGACGAAGATGGGATACTCGGCTTTGGCGTAGCGCAGGCTGAGCGTCAGTCCGAGGGTGGGGTTGACCAGGCGCGCCTCCACCCGGCCCTGCGCATCCGCTGCCAGGTCGTGGTAGAAAACCTGCTCGCGGTAGGCGGGCACGGGAGCGGAAAAGCGCAGGCAGTCGTCCAGCCCGGCGGCGGCTTCGGCGTCGCGCGGGGCGGTGCTGTGCCCGCCCAGCTCCAGGCGCGCGGAGGCATCCAGCAGCGGGAAGCCGATGTTGATGTGCTGCAGCAGCATCAGCGGCGCGGGGGCAAAGCCGTGATTGGTGACCGCATCCTCCACCCGGAAGCGCGGCTCGTCCAGGTGCATCCACACCCGCCGCCGCAGGCTGAGGTTCTCGCCGAAGACGGCCGTCTCGCGCACCTCGCCCTCCATCCAGATGATGTAGTCCTCACCCTGCCAATCGGCGCCCCAGCGCACGTTCTGAGCCGGGATGCCGAAGACGCGCCCGTGCAGCCCCAGCTCCTCCGTCCCGTCCAGGTTTGGCGCGCCGGCCTGCGAAAGCCCGCATGGGGTCAGAAAGCCCACCGGCCAGGTGCGCAGCCAGCCCGTCCCGCGCGGGTCGTAGAAGGCCGGGTGGCTGGTGCCGACCGCGGAGAGATGCGCGATGGGCACACCGCGGTAGAGCAGCTCGGTGATGCCCATGCCGCGCTCGGCAATGACCGCCAGCTCCAGCCCGGCGGCGTTGCGCAGCCAGGCGCCGCGCACCCCGCGCTGCGCGCCCTCGCTCAGCTCAAACGGCGTCACCCCGCCCAGTTGGCGCATGTCGCCCACCCGGCGCAGGATTTCGGCGCGGGTGTAAGATGATCCCCAGAGATTCATGTGACCTCCTGTGTGTATGATTGGATGGTGGTTTTCAGGGACGGTTCAAACGGCCTAAAATCTGGCTGATCTCCGCTTTCAGCGGGGGAATATCATCCTGTACCATCAGCCATACCTTGTCAATATCCACCCCGAAATAATCATGAATCAACTTATCGCGGGTACCAGCGATATCCTGCCAGGGAATTCCCGGGTACTGCTCACGCAACTCGGCGGAAACATGTTTCACCGCCTCGCCAATGATTTCCAACTGCCGGATGACCCCATCCTGAACGAGTGAATTGCCGCGAAAGGCATCTACTGAAACACCGGATAAATATTCCTCGATCCGCGAGATAGCATCCAGGATATGGCGAAGATAAAAATCCTGATTATGTTTCATAGATCACCTGCAGATCATTGAGGATATCTTCGCGCAGGTAAGGGCTGATCGAGGCTTCGGTCAAGACATCCACCGGTCTGCCCAGTGCGCTGGCCAATTCGCGTTCCAGCCGCACCAACGCCAGCAGACTCTTTGGCTCGGAAAACCTGACCAGCAGATCAATATCGCTCTGATCGGTGGCATCCCCGCGGGCCATGGAACCAAAAACGCCCACAAAACTCACCTGGTTTCTGCGGCACACATCGATCAAACGCATCACATCAAATGGATAGAGCATCCAGTTCACCCAAAATGATTATACAACCTTTTGCCACAGCCCATCCGTGCCTTGTGCCCAGCCGGGCGCATCCAGCCGCAGCGGATGCTGCGCCCAGCCGGAGGCCAGGCGCGCCCGGGTGGCGGGCCAGTCGCGGATGCCGCTCAGCGCGTCAGCCGCCTCCACATTGCACGCCCCCACCGCCACGCCGCAGAGCAGCGCCAGGCGCGGCTCCAGCCCGCGCAGCAGCGCCGCCAGAAAGCCGGCGATGGTCGCGTCGCCTGAGCCGGTGGTGCCGACCACCTGCACCCGGAAGCAGGGCGCCCACAGCTCCAGCCCGGCCCACGCCGCCGGGTCTGCCGGCGCGGCGCGGCCCATCTGCGCCAGCGCCTCCCGCCCAGCCGTGCGCAGGTACAGCCCGCGGTGACCGAGCTTGATCCCGGCGATCTTCACCCCCAGCCCGAGCAGCTCATCCGACAGGCTGGAGAGCAGCGCGGGGCTGAGCCGTTCCAGCACGCCGCCGGGCTGCGCCGCCAGGCGCTCATACTCCCCGCGGCGCAGGCAGAAGAGCAGCTCCTCAATGCTGGGCATGAAGATATCCGCCAGCGGCAGCGCGGCGTGCAGCACGCCCGCCCAATCCAGCTTTCCGCCCTCCATCGTCGGGTCGGGGAAGGACATGTCCAGCGAGGTGGTGGCGCCGGCGGAGCGCGCCAGGCGCAGCACCTCGGTCAGCTCGCGCCCGCCGTCCAGGTACATGCGCCGCATCAGCGGGGGATAGCCGAAGTGGAACAGCGCCGCGCCGCGCACCAGCTCGAGGTTGATGTCCTCGGGACCGAAGGTGTCGTTGGCGCCCGGGCAGTGCAGGAAGGTGCGGTCGCGCCCGGGCGCGCTGATCACCACCGAGTACGAGGTGGGGCTGTGCGCGTCGGCGACGATCCCCTCGGTCAGCCGCGGGTCGTGGCGCGCCACCAGTTGGCGGACGATGTCGCCGAAGGGGTCCGCCCCCACCCGCGCGATCAGGCGGGTTGGCACGCCCAGGCGGTGCAGCGCCAGCCCGGTGTTGGAGACTGGTCCGCCGGTGCAGACCGCCGCCGGGCCGGCGTTGATCAGGTGGCCGGGCTGGAACTGCTCGGCGAACTGCCCCGGCTGCAAATGCTCCAGACCGGGGATCATGTCCAGGCAGATGTGCCCGGCGACCACGGCGGGAAGGGCTGTTTCACGACTCATCCGTCCTCCTTACTTCTCCCCCTTCTCGTTTCACTGAAGGTAATCTGACACCAGCAGGTACAGCGGCGGCTCGTCCTCTTCGATGCGCGGAAAGCGCCCGACCGGCTCGAGGAAGCGGTTGTCGCGCGCGTCGTCGTTGACCAGCGATACCTCGCCGACCAGCACGCGCTGGCCCTCGCCCCAGAACTGGTGATAGCAGCGCTGCGGCAGGCTGACGCTCTCGCCGGGGGTCAGGCGCAGCACCTCGCCCGGCTGGAACGCGCGCCGCAACCCGTCCACCGCGAGCAGCACCGGCGAGTGAAGGTCGAGGGCTTCGTCGGGAGTGGCATTGTAGAGCTGGATGAGCAGGTTCCCGCCGCCGCGGTTGATGATGTCTTCCATCTTGCTCCAGTGGAAGTGCATCGGGGTCACCTGCCCCGGCTCCACGATCATGATCTTTTCGGCGTACAGCTTGCCCTGCAGCGTCTGCCAGTTTTCGGGACGTCCGTTGCGCAGGGTGAAGAGGAACAGCCCGGTGCGGGGGAAATTGCCCGAGCCGAAGTCGGTGATGTCCCAGCCCAGCCCGCATTCACGCATCTCGCGCGCCTCTTCGCCTTTCTGCGCCCACGTTTCGGGCGTCCAGTAGGCGAAGGGCGGCAGGTGAAAACCGCGCGCGCGGATGAAGGCGTCCGCTGAGCGCTGGACGGCGTTGATCTCGGAACGTTTCATGGCTCACCTCCGGGGGAAGATGAGCTTAATTGTAATACAGGAAGAAGAAGAGGTCTCACACAAAGACACAAAGGTTTTCTCGTTCTTCTTTGTGCCTTCGTGACTCCGTGTGAGATTCTTCAAATCACAAGACAGCCGGGGCCTGGTCATCCTCCACGTTGCGCACCGAGCGGCGGGTGAACATGAAGGCGCCCATGATGATGGTGCCCACGCCGGCCAGCACATACCAGGCGCGCAGGCCCAGCAAGTTGGCCACCGGCGCGCCCACCACCATGCTCAGCGGCGACATGGCGGCGGTTGTGCTGCTGATCACGGTGAAGATGCGCCCCTGGATTTCGGGCGGGATCTTGGCCTGGAAAATGGCGAAGAGCGGTCCGTTGGCCATCGGGTTCATGAAGCCGAACAGGAACATGCCCACCACCGCCAGCCAGAAGGCATTGTGCGGGGCAACAGCGACCAACAGTATCCCCAGCGCCATGCCCATCACGCCCATCAGCGAGGTGTACATGCGCCGCTTGAAGCCGCCCCAGGCGCTGAGCGTGATTCCACCGGCGATCATGCCCACGCCCATCACCGACTCGATCAGGCCCAACTGCCAGGCGCCGCCGCCAAAATAATCTTTGACCAGCAGCGGCATGAACACAAAGCCGGGGGTGAAGAGGAAGTTGATCACCGCGGCGCTCATGCCGATGATGAACATGCCCGTCCAACGCCAGAGGTAGCGGAATCCGTCGCGCACATCGCGCAGCAGCCCGGCCGGGGTCAGCGCCTCTGCGCTGGCCGCTGCCGCGGGCTGGGGGACGAAGATGAACAGCAAGGGGATCACCGCCAGGACCGCGGTGACCACGTCCACGCTGACCACACCGTAGAAGGGCAGCAGGCTCATCAGCAGCGCGCCGAGCGGCGGTGAAGCAATGCTGATCGCGCCCTGCAGGGTCTGGTTCATCCCCGAAATGCGCTGGAGCTGATCCTGCGGCACCATCAGCGAGGTGGAGGCCAGCATGGCCGGGAAATGGAAGGAACCGGCCAGCGAGCGCAGGAACATGATCACGAAGATATGCCAGATCTGGATCTGGCCAGTCCAGAACAGCACCGCCAGCGTGGCGGTGAGCAGCGCCACGACGCTGTCGGCGGCGATCATCACCCGGCGGCGGTTCCAGCGGTCCACCAACGCGCCGGCGAAGGGCCCCAGGAGCACGCCGGGGATCAGGTTGATGAACGCGGCGGTTGCCAAAATGGTGGCCGAGCCGGTCTGCTGGGTGAGATACCAGGTGAGCGCAAAGCCCACCACGCTGGAGCCGAGCAGGGAGAGCGCCTGCCCGATCCAGATGGTGAAGAAAGGCCGCGCCCAGTTGGGGTTGGACGGCGCGGCGGGGGTCTCAATGGAAGCGTTTTCAGTCATGCGGAACTCCGGTAAGCCAGGATGTGGAAAGGTGCAACCGGGATAAAATCCATCCCTGTTCCGATTTATTTACGCAGATTGCATCCAAAAGTTGCGCAGGGCCGGTTTTCAGCCGTGCAGGAAGAAGGGAGAAAGAGAACTGGGATGAACGGGATAAAAAGGATTTTACAAATCATACTTTCTTCTCATTTAATTAGCCGTATAATAAAGATATGATTGATATCAATCAACAAGTCGCGTACTGGAAGAGCAGTGCAGACGAAGACCGGTTGGTGGCAGAAAAGCTAATCCAGCAGGGTTACATCCGGCATGGCTTGTTTTTTACTCATCTGGCGTTGGAGAAAATCCTTAAAGCCATCGTATGTGTGAGAACTGGGGATATTGCTCCCCGACTCCACAACCTGGTGCGTCTGGCTGAAATTGCCAGGCTGGTCCCATCACAGGATCACCTGGATGTTCTGGCTGACATGAACGCTTATAGTCTGGAGGGGCGTTATCCAGATATATCAACTTCAGCGCCAAATTTTGAGGAAGCGCGTCGGATTTGTAAAAGTGCGAATGAGGTTTTTGAATGGCTGTCCGCTCAATTGTAGCCACGGTGCGAAAATATCTGCGCGTTGTAAACGCAGCCGGAATTCCCGTCCGCTATGCCATTTTGTTTGGATCGCAGGCGCGCGGAGATTCGGGCCAATGGAGCGATATTGACCTGCTGGTCGTTTCTCCGCGTTTTGATGGCGAACACCGCAGGGAAGACATCAACCTGTTGTGGCGCCTGGCCGCGCGCACGGACAGCCGCATTGAACCAGTGCCGGTGGGGGAGAAAGAATACGAGAGCGATCAGCGCAGCGCGATTGCCGAGATCGCCCGCCGCGAAGGGGTCACGGTGCAATTGTAGTTTTCGGTGGTCAGTTTTCTTTCCTGCGCCCATCCAGCCACAGCGCCAGCGCGGCGAGCAGGGCTGCCGCCAGGATGACCAGCGCCGCGGCGCGGTAGGTGCCGTTCACACCCTGCACCAGCGCCGCAGGCGGGGCATCGGTCACCGAGGCGCCCGCCGCCAGCATCCCCGCGGCCAGGACGTGGGCGGTGAACAGCGCGCCCATCAGCGGCAGCCCCGAGGAATTGCCCAGCGTGCGCGACAGCCCGGTCAGCCCCGCGGCGATGCCCAGCCGCTGGCGCGGCACCGAACCCATGATCGCGCTGTTGTTGGGCGACTGAAAAAGCGCCAGCCCCACCCCCAGCAGCGCCATGCGCAGCCCGAACTGCAGCGCGCTCGTCTCGGCGCTCAACGTGCTCAAGTACAGGCAGCCCCCCGCCACGATCACCAGCCCGGCCAGGCTGAGCACGCGCGAGCCGATCTTGTCCGACAGCCAGCCCGAAAATGAGGCCAGCAGCGCCACCACCACCGGCTGGATGATCAGCAGCAGCCCGGTCTGGCGGGTCGAATAGCCCAAAACCAACTCCAGATAAAAAGGCAGGATGAAAAAGCCCGACAGCGCCACGAAGACCAGGAAACCCATCAGCAAATTGATGCTCATCAGCAGGTTGCGGAACAGGCTCATCTCGACCATCGGCTCGGGCTGGCGCGATTCGACTGCGATAAAGGCCGCCAGTCCCGCCGCCGCCGCGCCCAGCAGCGCCAGGATCTCGACCCGCCCAAAGCCCATCCGCTGCCCGGCGGTCATCGCCAGGGCGTAGGCGACCAGGGTGAACATCAACACGCCCGCCCCGGCCAGGTCGAAGCGCTGCCCTTCGCGTTGCGGCGCCAGGCGCGGCACGAAGCGCGCCACCAGCAGCGCGGTCACCAGCCCCACCGGCACGTTGACCAGGAAGACCGCCCGCCAGCCCACCAGGCTGATCAGCAGCCCGCCCAGCGGCGGGCCCACCGCGATGCCCACCGAGACCACGCTGCCGATGGTGCCCAGCGCCCGCCCGCGCTCGCTGGCGGGGAACACCTCGGTGATGATCGCGCTGCCCAGCGACTGCATCATCGTCGCGCCCACCCCCTGCAGCGCGCGGAAGGCGATCAGCCAACCCACCCCAGGCGCCAGCCCGCACAGCAGCGAGCCGAAGATGAACAGCGCCAGCCCGGTCTGGTAGATGCGCTTCTTGCCGAGCATATCCCCCAGCCGGGCGAAGACCAGCATCAGCGAGGTGATCACCAGGCTGTAGCTCAGCACCACCCATTGGATGGTGGCCAGGTCGGTGTGGAAATACGCCACCAGCGTCGGCATCGAGATGTTGACGATGCTGGCGTCCAGCGTGGCCATGAAAACGCCCATGCCGATGCCCGCCATCACCAGCCAGCGACGCGGGGAGGGAGTGGGGTTGTCGGTCGTCAGTTTTCAGATCACCCTTCTGCCTCTTCTTCCAACGTCAGGAAGGCGGCCGTCGAGCTCACCAGCGCGGGGCGCAGTGCGGTGATATCCAGCCCGCCCCGCTCCATGCCCAGCAGCGCGCCGCCCACCACCGGCGGGACGCTGAGCCGCTTGAGCTGCGCGCCGGGGGCAAAGGCATGCAGCGCGGCGCGGAACGGCGCGATCAGCGCCTCGCCGTTCTTGAACATGCTGCCGATCAGCACCGTCTCGAAGGTTTCATGCTGGATGTCGATCTGGCGGATCACCCCGATGGCCAGGTCGGCCAGCGATTCGCCCGCCCAGCGCACCAGTTCCTGCGCCACCGCGTCGCCTTCCGCCGCCACCTGAAAGATCAACGGCGCAGCCGCGCGGTGATAATAGGAGATGCGCTCCTGGGCGATGCCCTCGATCAGCGCGCCCAGATCCGGCACGCCGTACAGCTCGCAGAAGGCCGCGGCCAGCCTGGTCTGCGGCGCGCGCAGCGACCAGACCTGCGACAGGCGGCGCACGGTCTCGCCGAGCAGCTCGCTGGCCCCCGCGCCCTCGCCCATCCAAAGCCCCATGCCGGTCACATTGCCGATCTTGCCCTGGCGGTTACGCCCGTAGCAGTTGCAGCCCGAGCCGGAAACCACGCCGATGCCCCAGCCCCGCTCAGCCCCGGCGATCAGCCCGATCATGGCGTCGTTGACCACGCCCAGCGGGCAATCCAGCCCCAGCGCGCGGATGGCTTCCAGCGTTTCGGGCAGCTCGGAGGGCCAGTCGAAGCCGCCCAGCCCAAATCCCGCCCCGCCGATCTGCGCCGGGGTGATGCCGGCCTGCAGCATGGCCTGCTGCGCGGCAGTGTTCATCGCGTTGGCCAGCCCGTCGTAGCCCACCACCTCGTGGTTGCCCGGCCCGGCGGCGCCGAAGCCCACCGCCCGCCCGTGCTCATCCGCCACCAGCGCGTTGGTTTTTGATCCGCCGACGTCGATCCCTAGATAGTAGTTTTGCATGTGCGCTCACTCCGGTAAAAAAACATTCGTTCCAACCTCCCGCAGGTTCCGAACCTGCGGGAGGTTGGAGGGACTCAAATTCCTCGCTTATGCCCAAAATTGCGGCAGATGCGCGCGGTGCGTTTCGAGCAGGTCGTCCAGCACAGCCTGCACCTGGCTTGCGTCGGGTCCCAGCGGGTTGACCAGCAGCGCCTGGTAGGCCAGGCGGCGGTCGCCGGTGGCGCCGGCCTCGGCGGCCAACAGCTCGTAGGCTTTGACCTGCGCCAGCAGCCCGAAGGCAGCCGGCGGCAACGGCTCCATCGGCAGCGGGTGGATGCCGGCGCGGTCAATGCGGCAGGGCAGCTCCAGCACCCAGTCCGCCGGCCAGCCCGCCACCGCGCCGTTGTGTTTGGTGTTGACGATGTGCGTCTCGCCCAGGTCGTTGTAGTGCGCGCTCATCAACTGTGTGGCCACGGTCGAGTAGTGCGCCCCGCCGCGCTTCATCAGGTCGGCGGGCGGCTCCAGCAGGCCCGGATCGGCGTACTGCACCAGCAGGTCCTGCTCGATGGCCAGCGCCGTCTCGCCGCGCGAGGGCGGCCACTTTTCCTGATCGGTCAGCACCGCGCGGGTGTCGTAGAAATAGTGCAGGTAATAGTTGGGGATCATGCCCAGCGCCTCGACCGTATCCGCGTCAAAGCCGTGGTGCCCTTCGCGGCGCAGCTCTTCCACATAGCCGCGGAAGACCTGCGGCCACAGGTCCTCGCCGTCCAGGGTGAAGCCGTTGTACCACGACAGGTGGTTCAGCCCCAGCCCCTTCAGCTCGGCGCGCGCCTCAGGGATCGGCGCGCCCATGCGCTCGGAGAGATGCTCAAGGATGCCCATCTTGATCCCGAACGGCGCGTTGCACACGCCCACCGAGGCCACGTCCGGCGCGAAATTCTGCAGCGCCTGGGTGATCAAGCCCGAGGGGTTGGTGAAGTTGACGATCAGCGCGCCGGGAGCCACCTCGCGCACGTCTTTGGCGATGCCCAGCGCCACCGGGATGGTGCGCAGCGCCTTGGCCATGCCGCCCACGCCGGTGGTCTCCTGCCCCACCAGCCCGTGCCGCCGCCCAAGGTACTCGTCGGCAATGCGCGCCTGCATCTTGCCCACGCGCAACTGGGTGGACACGTAGGTCGCGCCGCGCACGGCTTCGCGCTGGTCGGTGGTCAGCACCACCTTGAACGGCGCGCCTTTGGCTGCCACCATGCGCTGGGCGAAGCCGCCCACCACGGACAGCCGCTCGGCGTCAATGTCCATCAGCCACAGCTCGCTCACCGGCAGGCTCTCGCGCCGCGAGAGGAAGCCGTTGACCAGCTCGGGGGTATAGGTTGATCCGCCGCCAATTACAGTGATTTTCATGGGAGAAGTCCTTTCTTCTGGAGTTGTCAGTTGTCGGTTTTCAGTTTTCAGTTTTCGGTTGTCGGGTGATGGGATTCATGAATGAGGATTTGAGATTCATCCATTTTAATCAATTTTGTGCCCGAAAAACAATCACTGAGCACTGATTTTCGGCCACCGAAACCTGACAACCGATCATGGATAACTTCCTTCACACCCGCACGACCGCCGCACGACCAGCTCGGTGGGCAGCCGGATTTCGCGGGCCGGGCGCGCGCTGCGGATGCGCTCAAGCAGCTCGTTGACCGCTTCGCGCCCCACCTGCTCGGCCGGCGCGCGCACGGTGGTCAGCGCCGGGGTCAGGTGGCGCGCCAGCGGGCTGTCGTCAAAGCCCACCAGCGCCACCTGCTCGGGCACGCGCACCCCGGCGGTCTGCAGCGCAGCCAGCGCGCCAGACGCGCTCTCGTCATCCGCGGCAAAAATTGCGTCGAAGGCCGTCCCGGCCTGCAGCCAGGCGCGTACAGCAGCCGCAGCCAGCCCCTCGTTGAACCCGCCGGTGGCGGTCAGCGCCGGGTCAAAAGCCAGCCCGTGCGCCTCCAGCGCGCGGCGGTAGCCCAGCTCGCGCTGCTGCGAGTCCTCGTTATCCTGCGGCCCGCGCAGAAAGGCGATGCGCTGCCGGCTGTGTGCGGCGATCAGGTGCTGCACCGCCTGGTAGGCGCCGCTGCGGTTTTCGACCATCACGCTGGAAAAATGGCTGCCGGCTGGCGCGCTGTGGTAGAGCAGCACCGCGGGAAAACTGGCGCCCGCCAGGCGCTCCAGCGCGCGCTGGGGCGGCGTGCCGAGCTCGCCGCCGTACACCAGCAGCCCGTCGGCGTTGTGCTTGCCCAGCGGGCTGCCGGGGCCTTTATGCGCGCCTGTCCCCAGTGGGGTGTGGATGGCAATCAGCAGGTCGAAGCCGGCCTGGCGCGCCGCCAGGTCAATGCCGCGCAGGATGGGAAAATAGAAATCGCTGTCCACGTCTGGCAGCAGCAGGCCGATGGTGTTGGTCTTGCGCGCCGCCAGGTTGCGCGCCGCGGTCTGGGGCACATAGCCTAGTTGCGCCACCGCCCGCCGCACGCGCTCCGCCGTCGCCGGCAGCACCGGGTCGCTGCCGTTCAACACCCGGCTGACCGTGGCGGTGGAAACGCCCGCCCGCTCGGCTACATCCGCGATGGTGGGATGGGCGTGATCAGGCCGCATCACTTTCCGCGCAGTTTTTTCTGTTCCTCGGCCCAGGCCGCCAGCGGCTCGCGCTGATCCTGAATCTTTTTCAGGGCGCTGATGATGTCGTCAATGCCCTGCGTCCCGGCGCGGAAGGCGTGTTCTTCCAGCCAGACCGAGTCGCGCCAGCAGCCGGCCTCAGCCTCGGGCAGGTGATATTTGGACATGTCAAAGCGCTCGGGGAAGGCGCTGGGCACCGGCAGGCGCGACGTCCAGGGTTGGAAGAGCGAATACTGGTGCATCGGCTCGTAGCCCCAGCCGGCGGGGATGCCCTCGGCTTCCAGCGCCATGATCAGGCCGTACTTGGAGCCGCCGAACTGCTGGATGTCCACCGCGAAGCCGTACTGGTAGAACGAGCGGCGCGTGTTGCGCGGGTCGCGGCGCAGGATGCGCACGCCGGGCACCTCGCTCAGACATTCCTCCAGATAGGCCTGCGCCTCCTGGCGCTGGCGCATCTGCTCGGGGAAGCGCTCCAGCGCCACCACGCCCAGCGCGGCCTGCACTTCGGGCAGGCGGTAGTTGGCGCCCATCATCGGCGGGTTGCCGCCCACCGAGCGCCCGCAGTTGATGATGCTCTCGGCGCGGTCGGCCAGCTCCTGGGTGCGGCAGAGCAGCACGCCGCCCTCGCCGGTGGTCAAAATCTTGGAGGATTGCAGGCTGAACGAGCCGAAATGCCCGATGGTGCCCACCCCGCGCCCGTTCCACATCGCCCCGTGGGCGTGGGCGCAGTCCTCGATCACGATCAGGTTGTGCTTTTCGGCGATGGCCATGATCGCGTCCATATCCGCCACCTGCGCGCCGAGGTGCACCGGGATAATGGCTTTGGTGCGCGGGGTGATGGCGGCCTCGATCTTTTTGGGGTCCATGCAGTAGTTCTCGGGGTCGACGTCCACGATGACCGGGATGGCGCCGGCGGCCATGGGCGCGGCGGCGGTGGCCTGGAAGGTCATCGCCGGCACCAGCACCTCATCGCCCCAGCCGATGCCGGCGGCGCGGCAGGCCACTTCCATGGTGACCGTGCCGTTCATCATCAGTACGGGGTAGCCGCCGCCCTGCATTTCGACGAATTTCTGCAGGAACTTCTGCGTGTTGGGGCCCGGGTAAGGGAAGCCGCCCCAGTTGCCGGAGCGGATTACATCGGTGACGGCCTGGATATCGCGCTCGTCAAAGACGGGCCAATCGGGATAGGATTGCGGGTGGACGGGTTCGCCGCCCAGGATGGCAAGGGTTTGCATGGGGTTGTCCTTTTGAGTGAAAAGATGTAAGCGCTTACAATGATATTATACCGATTTTTCAATGGATGTCAATCGCTTCGCACAATCTTTGCCTAACGCAGCCTTATTTTTGCTGCCCGTTTCCCGCTCAGCTCATCTTTCCCAGCCAGCCCTTGCGCTCCATCCACTTGGCCACTTCCAGCACCGGCATAATGGTCACCGCCAACCCGGCCACCACCAGCCAGTCCGTCAGCGGCAGCGCGTAAGTTCCGAAAGGCTTCTGCAGGAAGGGCAGGTAGACAATCAGCGCCAGCAACACCATCTCCCAGCCCACCGCCAGGTTCAGCCATTTGTTGACGAACGGCTTGTCCAGCACCGAATGGCGGTCTGAGCGGAAGTTGTAGGCCTTGAAGAACTGGATCAATACCAGCGAGATAAAGGTCATCGCCATGGCCTGTTCCTGGCTGTGCCCCGATTTGAGCGCCCAGGTGAACAGCACCAGGTTGACCAGCATGGACCACAGCCCGCCCAGCGTCATGAGGGTCACCACCGGGCGGGTGAAGATGCCGGTGCGCGGGTCGCGCGGTTTGCGCTTCATCAGGTCCTTTTCGGGCGGGTCCACCGAGAGCGCCAGCGCCGGAAGCCCGTCGGTTGCCAGGTTGACGTACAGGATTTGCACCGCGGTCAGCGGCAGCGGCAGCCCCAGCAGGGTGGCCCCGGCCATTAGGCCAATCTCGCCGATGTTGGAGGACAGCAGGTACATCAGGTACTTCTTGATGTTGCCGAACACGCCGCGCCCTTCTTCCACCGCGGCTACGATGGAAGCAAAATTGTCGTCGGTCAGGGTCATCTCGGCGGCTTCCTTGGTCACATCCGTGCCGGTGATGCCCATGGCGATGCCGATGTCGGCCTTTTTGAGCGCCGGGGCGTCGTTGACGCCGTCGCCGGTCATCGCGGCGATATGCCCGTGGCTTTGCCAGGCCGTCACCACGCGCAGCTTGTGAGTGGGCGATACGCGCGCATACACGCCGATTTCCTCCACCTCGCGCCGCAGCTCTTCATCGCTCATGGCTTCCAGCTCAGGCCCGGTCACCACCCGCCCGCCGTTGCCCAGCAGGCCCAGCTCGCGCGCCACCGCCCGCGCCGTCACCGGGTGGTCGCCGGTGATCATCACCGGGCGAATGCCCGCCTCGGCGCACACCGCGATGGCGGCTTTGGCCTCGGGGCGCGGCGGATCGATCATGCCGGCCAGCCCCAGGAAGGTCATGCCTTGTTCGGCGGTTTCCACCACGGCGTCGGACTTTTCGGCCACCCCCAGCACGCGCAGCGCCTCGTCCGCCATGCCGTTTGCCTGGTTGAGGATATGTTCGCGCGCGGCGGCATCCAGCGGGCGCACCCCCTCGGCGGTCAGCACTTGGTCGCAGCCAGCCAGGATCATCTCGGGCGCGCCCTTGGCGTAGGCGGTCACCACACCGTTGCGCTGGTGCAGCGTGGTCATGCGCTTGGTTTCAGACGAGAAGGGAATCTCGGCGGTGCGCGGGTTCTCGGCGTCCAGCTCGTCTTTGCTCATGCCGGCCTTGGCCGCCGCAACCACCAGCGCGCCTTCGGTCGGGTCGCCTTTGATGCCCCAGCCCCCGCTGGGGAGCTGTTCCAGGCGCGTGTCGGAGGCCAGCGTTGCCGCCGCCAGCATGCGGCGCATCGCCAGCGGTATTTCGGCGACAACCCCGCCGCCGCTGGAAAATTCGCCTTGGGGGGCGTAGCCTGCGCCGGAGACCTGGTAGGTCTGCCCGCCGCAGTACAGCCGCCGCACGGTCATCTCGTCTTTGGTCAGCGTCCCGGTTTTATCCGAGCAGATCACCGATGTGCTGCCCAGTGTTTCCACCGCCGGCAGCCGGCGGATGAGCGCGTTGCGCTTGACCATTTTCTGCACGCCGATGGCCAGCGAAATGGTCACCACCGCCGGGAGGGCCTCAGGCACCACCGCCACCGCCAGCGCGATGCCGAAGATGAGCATGTCGATGAATGGCTGCCCGCGCAGCAGGCCCAGCGCCACGATCAGACCGACCACCACGATGGCCACCCGCGCCAGCATGGTGCCAACCCGGTCCAGGTTGTGCTGCAGCGGGGTCTTGCCCGTTTCAACGCTCTGCAGCAACTGGGCGATCTTGCCAAATTCGGTCTGCATGCCGGTCGCCACCACCAGCGCCCGTCCGCGCCCATAGGTGGCCGCCGTGCCGGCGTACACCATGTTCTTGCGGTCGCCAATCGGCAGGTCGGCTTTGTCCAGCGGGTGGGTGTGCTTTTCCACCGGCACCGATTCGCCGGTCAGCGCGGCTTCTTCCACCTGCAGGTTGACCGTCTCCAGCAGCCGCGCGTCAGCCGGCACGCGGTCGCCGGTGCGCAGCAGGATCACATCCCCCGGCACCACGTCCCGCGCGGGAATTTTGAGCTCAACGCCGTCGCGCAGCAGCGTGGCGGTGGGCGCGGCCATCTGGCGCAGCGCCTCAATCGCCCGCTCGGCGCGGTATTCCTGGATGAAGCCGAGCAGCACGGCAAACAGCACGATCACCGCGATGATGATCGATTCGGTGCCGTGCTCCAGGAAGAGCGAGATGGCCGTCGCGCCCAGCAGGATCAGGATGAGCACGTTCTTGAACTGCGCCAGCAGGATTTCGAAGGCGGAGACGCGTTTGGCGGCCTGGATTTCGTTCGGGCCGTTTTCCTGCAGCCTTTTGGCGGCTTCGGCGCCGCTCAAGCCGCCGGGGGAGGCCTCCAGGCTGGCGAGGTTTTCATCTGTGGTGAGGGTGTGCCATGCGTGCTTTTCCATAGATCAGTTTTTCACTCTTTTCTCTTGGTTAGATTAATCAGTATTACTTTTTGGGCATGCGCGTTTTGAACATGAGCAGATTCAACAGGTAGACGACGCCCGCCATCAGAAAGAGGAAAACAAAGGCCAGCAGCTCCTGCGCGATCAGCAGGATTTCCTCAATCCAGATGGCGATGGCTGTGCCGCCGGCGCCGGTGGCGGCGGCAGGCTTCCACAATTTTTTGAACAAAGCCCGGGAAGAAAGCCGGGGCATCAAGTACTTCTTTCTGGGTGCGGGGAACGCCTGCGGTTGAAAAACCAGTATGCCAGCAGGGCCAGCGCGCCGCCCGCCAGCAGATACGGCAGGGCCAGCTTGAGGTAGGCGCTGATCAGCGCCCACTCGTGACCCAGCAGGTAGCCGGCGCCGATCAACAAGGTGCACCAGATGTAGGCGCCGATGAAGGTGGCGATCAGGAAGGTGAGGTAGGGGATGCGCGCCAGCCCGGCGGGGATGCTGATTAGCGTGCGAATGCCGGGAATCACCCGGCCGATCAGGATCAGCCCGCTGCCCCAGCGGTGCAGTTGTTTCTCGGCGCGCGCGATATGCTGCAGATCCATGCGCGCGTAACGCGCCAGCTTTTCGATGAGCGGGCGCCCGCCCAGGCGCGCTGCCCAGTAGGTGATCGACGCGCCCAGCACGCTGGCCAGCGCGGCATACAGCCCACCCAAAAAAATCATGCTGGGGGGCAGGCCATGCCTTTCGATCAGCATCCAGCCGGCCAGCCCCAGGATGATTTCGCTGGGGGTGATGCCGGTGGCGTTTTCGAACACCAGCAGCGCCGCCACGCCCAGCCAGCCCCAGGCGTCGTAGATGGATTGGGCGGTGGACAAGATGATGGCTTCCAGTTGGTCAATCAAATCTCAAAAACCCTTTTCAGCTTGCGTCTTGGCTCAGTATTTGGCGCGATGACCCGCTTGTAAAAAAAAGACCACCGCCAGCGTGGCGATGGTCTCGCATTGCTTTGAGACAGCCGGGAAATTAATTTCCGTCTTGACGACTGGCCCTCCCGGATTTCTCCGGGCAGCTACTCCCCATCGGAGTTAAGCAAGTTTACATTAGAATTTGCCGCCTGTCAAATCTTCCCGCGCAAAGCTTCGACAGCCCCCGCGAGGAGGCCGAGCGCGCAGAGAAGAAAGAAGAGGAGCTCACACAAAGTCACCAAGGCACAAAGAAGAAATAAATAATAAAAAAACTTTGTGTCTTGGTGTGAGATCTTGTCTTGGTGTGAGATCTTGTCTTGGTGTGAGATCTTATCTTCACGCCAGCGCGCGCTCGAACAGGGCACGCTGGGCGGCGACGTAGGCGCGGTCGGCGGTGTAGATGTCGAGATGCCCGGCGGCGATGTTGGCCTGCAGGCGCGCATCACCGCGCGCGGCGCCCTCGCGCAGCATCCGGGCCATGAAGTCCAGCCGCGCCAGCACGGCCTCGATCACCCCGGCGCGCTGCTCCAGCCCGTAGGCGGCGCAGAACAGCGCCGCGCGGCGCGCCTGGACGGGCGGCTCAAAGCAGCCGTCGGGATTGGCGGGGGCGGTCAGCGGGGCGAAGCGGTAGAGCGCGTAGGCCAGGTCCCACAGGCGCGGGCCGGGGTGGGCGTGGTCGAAGTCGATCACCCCGCGCAGCCTGCCGCGGACGAAGACGCAGTTGTAGGGGGCGAAATCGCCGTGGCAGATCACCTCGACCGGCTGGCGCAGGGGCGCGCGCCAGGTTGTGCCGGGGGGCAGCCGCGGCAGCAGGCTGGCGCTGGCGTCGTGGATGCGGCGCAGCAGCCGGGCGGCGGCGCGCAGGTTGTCCTCGCTGCGCAGGCGCAGCGGCAGCGGGTCGTGACCCACCTCGCCGGGCAGGTAGCCGAGCACTTCGCGCCCCTGGGGGTCGAAGCCCAGCGGTTCTGGCACGCCGCGCAGCCCCGCGGCGCGCAGGTGGCGCAGCAGGGCATGCACGGCGGGGCTCCAGGCGCCGGCTTCGCGGTGGACGGTGTCGCCGATGCGCGCGACGGCGCTGCTGTTGCCGCCGTGCAGGGCTTGTTCAGTGGGCATGGGACAAGTGTAGCACAGCTCGTCGGCGGCGTCGCGGCGGATTTCGGCGACGATGCGCAGCAGGTGGGCGCGCACTTTTTCGGGGGGACCCAGCGAGCGGCGCACGCTGAGCCGGGTGCGGTTGAGGCTGTTGATGGCCTGATAGGCCTGGGAGAGGGTGCGCGCGGTGCGCTGCAGCGCGGCCAGGTCGGTGGGCCGCGCGCCGCGGCTGCGCAGGCGCAGGATTTGCTCGGTGCAGGCGATCAGGTCGGAGAGCAGGGTCATCCCGGCGCGGTGGATGTCGGGGTCGATGCTGTTGGGGGGGATGTGGGCGGAGCGCGGCAGCCGGGTTCTGCGCGGGGAG
>CAZCBJ010000012.1:0-17958 GCA_964496705.1 uncultured Anaerolineaceae bacterium
TCTCCGCAGAAACAAACCACCTCACAACCGTAATTTTCAATTAACCACGGCACAATGACAGAAGTATCCAAACCGCCAGAATAGGCTAACACAACTTTTTTAATGACTGATCTTTGGTGCATTTTCTTCTCCTTTTCAAAATAAATAAAAAAGCCCCACCAGGAGGTGGGGCTGATTAGCCAAGGGGATTTCTGTGTCCAGTTATCTCTGATTAGACAGCAAACATCAATCGCCCAGCCCTCCGGTGACGGGGGTAGCTGGGGATACGACGAGCGCGCAGCGAGACATTAATTGGCATCCAGCCGATTCTAAGGCATTTCACGCAGGTGTCAAGGCTGCCGGAAAAAGTTTCAAAGCACATACCAACTCATCACAAGTAGATCCATATAATTTCTGGATGCAAAGGCAATGGTGAAATCATCAATTACTTTGACCCCTGGGTAAAACGAATGAGTAAATGCATGATGCGCCGATTTATAACGGATCTCAAACTCAAAAACATCTGGCATATCAACCTGACAGCGGGTGAGATCGCCCTGAAGGGCACCCAGGACACCAGTATGAATTTTTTCCAGCGCGAGTTTTGGATGTATGTTTACCGTAGCATTTCCCAGTCCAGACTTCACTGCCACAGTATGTATCGCCTTCACCATTTCTTGCGCTGCCTGGCACAATCCCTCATCTCCTGAGACAAACACCACTGGCACATGTACATAACCAGCTGTAAAAGCGTTTATCATAAATTCCGGCGCAATTTTCCCATTAATTCGAACACTGATTGGTGCGCCGGTCATGGTGTGTGCCAGGGGGTTTCGAGCCACACCAGCCCCGGAATGATAACCAATCATCATTGCCGCATCGAACGTCTCATCCAAACCCTGCATCATGCCGTACGGATGTCCGGACCATCCGCGAATTAATAGCGCTTCTCGTGGAAGCCTTTCTGCCAGAATGTTGCGCCCCGAGCCATGTGCATCTTTAACGACCACCACCTCTGCCCCTGCATCCAATGCCCCGCGACAAGCTGCAGCTACTTCCAGGCTCATTTGCTCCTGGAATTCGCGATAATCAGCCTTCTCTTTTTCGGTTTCATCCCAATGCGTGGTGCCCGTGACGCCTTCAATATCAGCGCTGATGAACACTTTCATCCTGACCTCCTGAAGATTTACTTTTCGAAGCCAGAGTGTAACATATTCGTGGACGCAATTAAGATTTTTTTGCCCTCCAAAATTTTCCGACTGTTATAATCCCTAAAATAATCTCTCGCGAATCATCTATGCGCAACAAGCCACTTTTACTCGCGCATTTTCTATCCCTCCCGCCCTACCAGGTCCTCGCGGGTATCCTCGCCCTCTACCTGCTGCTGTTATTTCCCACGATTTCAAGACAAGGCATTTCATGGGATGAACAGAACGATCTATGGGTTGCACAGTCTTATCTGCAGCCTGGCGGCTGGCTGACCGGTTCTCCGATCGACCCGTCTCAAACCCGATTGCCCATGGCTTTCTCTGCCATATTCATGGCTTTACTTTCCGGTAGCGATTTGTTGATCAGTCGTGCTGCCAGCGTTTTGGTCGGCGGATTGACAATTTTCGGGGTTTACACTTATGCCAGGCTGCACTTCACCGTCAGGGACGCTCTCCTGGCAAGTTTCCTGTTGGCCATCAATCCGTTTTTCCTCGCCTTTGCCAGGGTCGCTTTCACAGAAACGGACATTTATCTGGCGTGCGCTTTCATCTGGCTTCTTGTCGCGTTTCATCGCTGGCAGGTCCAACCAACCTGGGGGCATGCAGCGCTGATAGGACTGTTGTTCGGCGTTTGTCTTTCGACAAAATTCACTGCCCTTGCAATCCTTCCAGCTGTTTGCATTGGATTTTTTCTTTCAGCCCGTAAGACGCGTATCGAAAATTCACCGGATACTCTATCCGCTTTGGTCTTGTTTGTGTTGGTATCGGCGTTGGCTTTTTTCATATTACCTCCAGAGCACTACACCAATCCAGCAATCTTGGAGAGCATTCTCTGGCGTGGAGAATATGAATTGAAATTCAACCTTTCATTTCGTAAAGAAGCTGCCTCATTGCATGCCTTATGCCTGTTGCTCAAGCCTTCGCCTCTGCTTGGCGCTAGTCTGCTCATTGGGGCCGTCTTTGCATTCATTAAGCAAAAAACGACCGGTCATCGGCTGCCCTTGATGATCACCCTGTTCTATACAGGGGGTCTTTTGATATTGCCAATTGCGCAAACATTTTACACCGTTCCATTGCTGCCAATATTATCCTTATTTTCGGCGAACCTGTTGTTATTTCTTGTACAAAAATCACGCAGAGTAGGAATAGGATTACTGATCATCATCATGGCAGGATGGCTACTTGATATGGTCATATCCTACCCAGACTATCATTTGAATGGATATCAATATCTTGGCGATCGTATCATCGCTGGACGATCGTCCATCGGTTACCGGAGTGTAGTGCAGACTCCTTCAGATGGAACCCAACAAATATTCGAATGGTTGAACGAACACGCCAGGCCTGGCGAGCGGGTTCTGGCGGCAGTGATTGATTGGCATATAGTCGAATCGTCTGTAAATCGCTCCGATTATATTATTGAAAGTGCGTTTGACCGCCCTGTATCTTCACGTCCCGATTATTTTGTCGAGCAAATCAACGCCCTAATATGGCAAGGCTGGGGACTGGATACCCCTCGTTTCATCTGGCGTAGACCTTACAACCTGACCTATCTTAAAGAAAACTATCAGAAGGTTTTCTCGGTTCAACGCCGCTTTGGCATCGAGATGGCTAGCGTTTGGAAAAGAGTTGAACCATAACCAGCAGAAGACTGACTGCCAACAAAAATCTTGGATATAGGTATGACTAACATCTCACAGAGTGACGAACGCACCAAATACGTGCAAGGTTTATTTTCTCGAATCGCTAAGCGCTACAGATTGATGAACGCCATCATGTCATTTGGTTTTGACCAGCATTGGCGAGACGAAGCGGTCAAAATACTCGATATTCGATCGGATGATCTCGTCTTGGATGTTGGCTCTGGAACCGGTGATATTGCTTATTGCATTCTAAATCATGATCCTAAAATCCACGTCATCGCTGTTGATAACAATCCCGACATGATTGCCAATGCTCGCTGCAGGCCTGCTGGAAACCAAATTACATGGGTGATAGCTGATGCAGGTTACTTACCCTTCCAACGGGAATCTTTTTCCCGGATCATATCGGGCTTTTTATTGAGGAATGTATCTAATCTGGATCTTGCACTATCAGAACAATGCCGGATCGGCAAGCCTGGCAGTAAATATGTCATCTTGGAGACCACGCCAATTGTTAAGGGTATATTCAAGCCATTAATCTTATTTTATTTAAATTTAATCATCCCCTTGATGGGAGAAATAGTCGCCCAAAATCGTGAAGCCTATACTTATTTACCAAATTCTACGATGCATTTTCTTACCGCTGAAATGTTGTCTGCCAGGTTGTCTCTGATGGGATTAATTCTTACAGGATGTAAACGCTTTATGTTAGGCGGAATAGCTATACATTGGGGGCAAAAACCGCTATGAGCTACGAGGAAATTATTGTTACAGTTGGTCCCGTTGGAGTGTCTGAGACTTCCCACCCTAAACGACCAATCTCGTTGCGAAGTTGGTCCGCTCGCTGCCAATCTAGATTTCGCCGGGCTTCTTCTCTTTCCTGCAACAAGTTCTGGATATTGAGCGGAATCTTAGAAAAATTCTCCGATCCAGATTTCTCTTCAACAGTCAGCGCCTTTTGCCACACATCTGGAGGGATTCCTTCGTCCAAAGCTGTCAAATGATGATAATTACCAAATTTATAAATAGGAATTTCACTTCCCGATGAGAAATTTTGCCGAGTAGATCCCTTTAGTATATGCACGCTGCCCATGCCCGTAACACGGCAGAAGCCAGTCTGCAAATTGAAAAGCAGCGCAGTATGTTCATCCAAGCCAACGACAACTTGCTCTCCGGGTAGCTGCGTCAGCAAAAACTCAAACCGTTCCTGGCCGATAAAACAGCGGCTGGTATCCAGGTTTCCACCTCCTTCCCGGTTATTCCAATGCGGGATAAAAACAAGCGCCAGCCCGTAAGGACCGAGTAAATTCAGACCTGGCTTCCAATGGGGATCTTCACCGACTTTAAATATTTCATACACCGGTAATGACAAGGAACCCATGGCGATAACCGCTGCGCTGGCAAATACCAACGATGCGCCCAACCGATGCCGGGCTTGTAAAACATGCCAGGCAAGGCTGCCATCTAGCTGGCGTACTGTATAGCTTGGACTGCCCGGACCAAGAAAAAGCAAATTACTTTGATACAAAGGTTCGATGAGGTCCTGTGAATCCGGGCTGAATTGTGTCCCTTTTTTTCGTGCCGCTATTTGGTAAACCTTGGGCCTAAAATTTTGCAAACGGGAACTCACGAAAGTTGTCACCCTTTTGGCAACAAATTCCGCATTGGACTCAAATCCTGCCGGAGTTTCCATCACACTGATCGTCAACGGCTCATGCAACTGCTTTGCCAGATCCTCAAAGACCTGGCCTCCCGTCTGTGATGTTTCTCCAGAACCCAACAAACCAATGAGTCCAATCCCCTTATTATCCATAGGAAGATTATAATAGCTTAACAGGTGGAAAAAAAGGTACACCCCTCGTGGCGGGGTGTACATGAAGTGCCGAGACACAGGATCGAACTGTGGACACCGCAATTTTCAGTCGCGTGCTCTACCAACTGAGCTATCTCGGCGATCTTTTTGGTGAAAGCGATTTTACCTGCAACCTTTAACCCTGTCAAGGAAAGCAGAAAATTCGCCTCCTGAAATTGATTCTGTTTAATCCGAATTATTAACGAAGCCAGGAATCAACCGACGATTGCATTGGAGCTTTGAAGACCCTGCAGCTTATGACGGCTCAGAAGAAGAAAAGCTGCACAAGTTTCGTGAAGTTCACGATTTTATCAGACAGCATATGCTCAATCGGCTGTCTAGCGAGACCGTCTCATCACAATTGATCCCAGGTAGCGGGGAGTTCTGAAATCTATTATAAATCCCAAACAACCTGCGGAATACAAACCAGACCCCAGGTCGATTTGTAAGCCGCATTCTGTCCAGCAGGAGGGTATCCAAAAGGACGGCTCCCACCTGGGCGATCATCTATCTTGGCGGTGAGTTACCTCCCCGCTCTTGCAGCCTACCCGAGACTCCTGATAACTCAGGGAGACGGGCCGCCTCCCGTCCCAGCTATCATCGCTGGTCCGTTGTCCCTGCTTGGCCTTGCTCCCGGCGGGGGTTGCCTGGCCGCCGCATCACTGCGAACGCCGGTGGTCTCTTACACCACCTTTTCACCCTTGCTCCGAGTGGAGCGGTATGTTTCTGTGGCCCGATCCCGCACCTTACGGTACCCCGGGTATTCCCCGGCGCCGTGCCCTGTGGAGTGCAGACTTTCCTCAACTTTACTTTCGTAAAATCGCGATCACCCAATCGACCTGGGGCAGACTTATCATAACCGGATTGGCCGACCTCGTCAATTCGCGCCGGCAAGGCATCCCAATATCAAACGGAATCGATCTTACTTGGGTTATAATCAGACGAATTTGCTGGTCATAACATTCGAACCGAGAGGTATTGATATGCGCACTCCATTAGTCGCCGGAAATTGGAAGATGAACAAAACCGTTGAACAGGCGCGTGCAATGGTCGCCGAAATGTTGCCCGAATTACAGAAAATGACCTCTGTCGAACGTGTGATTTGCCCGCCGTTCACATCACTGATGGCCCTTAGCGGCGTACTCGAAGGAAGCGGAGTAGGTCTAGGAGCTCAGGATTTGTATTGGGAGAGCGCCGGCGCCTTCACCGGAGAAATTTCTCCGTCAATGTTAAAGGAATTTTGTCAGTATGTGATCATCGGTCACTCTGAACGGCGTACTCATTTTGGTGAGACTGACCAAACTGTCAATCGCAAGTTAAAAGCTGCATTGGCAGTGGGATTGATACCAATTGTTTGTATTGGTGAAACGTTGGTTGAAAACGAATCTGGGAAAACCGCAGAAGTGATCATACGCCAAACCCGTGAGGGATTGAAAGAGCTAAACGATGAGCAGGCCTCGAAAATTGTCCTGGCATATGAACCCGTTTGGGCAATCGGCACTGGCCGCGCAGCCAGTGGTGAGGACGCAAATGCTGTGTTGAACGATTTCATTCGCCCGACTATCCATGAGTTGTATGGTGTTTCGATCGCTCAAGGTATGCGGATATTATACGGCGGTTCAGTAACCGGTTCAAATGCGGCGGAATTCTTTGGTCAACCTGATATTGATGGCGCCCTGGTGGGCGGCGCAAGCCTGAAACCTGCTGACTTCCTCGCCATTGTTCGCTCAGCAGAAAAATAAAGGTAAATTCTCAGAGCCTTTCCATTTAGTAGTGCTCTGCCAAATATTCATGCCACCCAATTACACAAAAACCTTAAACTGCTTCTTTGACCGTCTCCTCAGAGTCTTTATTCCTTTCCTATCAACGGCTTTGTTGATTGGGGGTCTGGCTGCCTGCCAATCCGGGTTTTCGACAACCGAGCCCGTCAGAGCGACAACATTACCCACATCTACACCAATCGCCAGTCGTACACCTGAAGCAACTCTCACACCCTTACCTTCTCCAATACCCATCGCCACACAGTTGCCACACCTTCAGGTGAACGCGCAAGATTTACAGGATGTGATCATCACTTTTTGGCATCCCTGGAACGGAGAAACCGCAAAACGTCTTGACCAGATCGTCGACGAATTCAATCAGGTGAATGTTTGGGGCATTCATGTAAAAGCCAGAGGATTCTCGAGTCAGACCGTTTTGTATAAACAATTGCGGAACGAGTCTCCGGATAGTCCAGTTCCAGATCTGGTTGCCGCTCCATTGGATCACCTGTTGAATCTTCATCAACAGCATCCCCTGGTCAATTTAAACAGTTACGTTGCCAGCCAACAATGGGGGATGCCCGCCAAGGACACAGAAGATTTTTTCTTGAATATCTGGGCTCAGGATGATGTAAATGGTTACCGCTACGGCGTGCCTGCTCAGCGCGAAATATATCTTCTCTTCTATAATCAGACCTGGGCTCAAGAATTGGGTTTTACAACCCCTCCTCTTTCAACGACGCAATTCCAAGAGCAGACATGCGCTGCAATGCAGGCGAATCTTCGAACACAGAGAATGGGAAAAATAGGCACAGGAGGTTGGCTGGTTGATTATGACCCCGTGGTTATGCTGAGTTGGCTGTCCGCCTTCGCCACAGAAGAGGCTTCCAAAAACCAGAGCCAAGGATTGATCTACAACACTCCTGCTTCCGCCACCTCACTGGAATATATGGACAATCTATATCAAAAAGGTTGTTTTTGGCTCGGAAAAAACACTTCGCCCTATGAGTATTTTTCCAACCGCCAGGCTCTCATGATTTCCAGCAACCTATCCGGTATTTCTACTCTAACGGATCTACTCAAACACAATAAAAATAACGACCAATGGAAAGCCATTGCCTACCCCTCTGTAGATGAAAAAGGTTTGGCTTTTATGGACGGTCCATCTTATGCCGTGCTATACAGCAGCCCGGAGCAGCAAATGGCATCCTGGCTATTCATTCGATGGCTGGTGATAGCCCGCCATCAAGCTCGCCTGGTGGAAAGCAATTTATCACTGCCGGTAACCCAATCCGCTTTGGATAATTTACAGGCATTGGCTCAAAAGTATCCGCAATGGGCTCAAGCGGCCGCCCTGCTCCCGACAGCACAATCGCTGCCCGCAAATGTAGCCTGGAAAGCCGCCAGCCCGGTACTTTCCGATCTTGGCTGGCAGGTCTTTCATCAACCTCCAACCCCATTTCCCCCTCCTTTACTACTACAGCAGGTGGACGAGACCATTAAGGACATCCAAGGTCATCACTCACCTTGACAGGCGAGTAAATAGCATAGAAATATCATCTTCGTAAATCAATTGCCATTCGGTCGTTTTGATTACACCCTGTATCAATTTCGGCTGATCAGATTTACTCAACATTAATAAATTTACTTGGTCCCCCGCCAGAGCCTCCTGCCAGCCTGGTTCTGCATTGGCGATGAGCAAATAACGTTGCCATTGCTCTGGAGGAAATTGTTCAAAGCGGGTGTACACCCATACCGGTCGCTCTGGCAGCGCATCCACCAGGTAACTCGAATACACCAGGTCTGCCCACAACGGACCCGATACTTCCGGATTCGATTTCAACCAACTAACTGCACCCAGAGGTGTATTATCAGAGAAAGACGGAGGAGCCTGCTGCCACCATCGCTGCCGCAATCCCGGGAGTAACGGCAAAGGTAATAAAATAAACAACAAGGCAAAAATAAGGTTCACCTTGGTCATCTCGAAACGAAAGCGAATCCATCTTTTTGGTTGGATGATTGATTGAAATAAACCTGCAGTGAGAAAAGACAGAATCGCGCTAAACCAAATCACATATCGGACGCCAATCAATGCCAGCCAACCGAAGCCAAGAAACAATAACCACTGCAACCAATTCAATCGTGTCTTTGAAAACCCAACGAAAAGAGGGAAAACCAGTAGCCACCCAAAAAAGAGATTCATTTGCCATCCGCTATTGGCAGGAGGACGCCACTCCACAGAAAACAACTGGCTCGATGGATTTTGTACCAGGGAGAGCATGTCCGGCCACACCAGATGCCCGCGTGGATTGATCATTGAGGCAGCCAATCCCAAGCCTAACCAAAATAACAAAGCTTTCCTATCTCCGCGGCCAGCCAGAAGCGCGGCAGCACCCAAAAAATACAACAATATAAAAGAGCCGTGTAGATTCACCCACAAGGCGGCTGCCAATGGCAAACCCCAAAGGAGTCTGGAATTGCCCTTTTGCCAGGCCCACAGCATCCACAATACCCAAACAAATAGTGGATAAGCAAACAATTGTGGACGCATAGCCCAATTGCTCCCGCCGATTAACACAGCTAATAAAGTGAAAAGACTGGAAATAACCCTGCCGGCCTCATTTGCGCGACATAAGTACCATAAAACGACATAAAAAAACGCCAGTAAAAGTCCACGCAACAACCCGGTGCCAGTTTCGCCACCTGCCTCTCGCACCGCCCAAAAAATGACCCCTGAAAGCCAATATTGATACACTGCTGGTTGACCAGACTGTGTATAACTCATAAATTCTATGGTCGGCAACCTGCCAGAATGCACGATTTCGTTGCCAAGCCGCACATACCAGCCATAATCATTCGGTTGGATTGGCATCAGAAAAGCCAACGCCATTACCACCATCAAAAACAGACTTAATGCCAAAAGATCCTGGCTGAGCGGCTTTGAAATTTGCTTCACAAACTAATTATAGCCAAAAAAGGCGTCGACGGGATTTGAACCCGTGATCAGGGTTTTGCAGACCCTTGCCTTGCCACTTGGCCACGACGCCGATGATGGTTCTGAGCGGGCGATGGGACTCGAACCCACGACCTTCTCCTTGGCAAGGAGACATTCTACCAACTGAACCACGCCCGCAACTTTCTGACTATTACAATAGAGATATTACCAAAAATTAAAACATTCGTCAACCCTTACAGATGTAAACTTTATCCTTTTACGAACCCATAAACAGTTAACCGTATAAATTGACGCCCTGCCCTGCTCATGATAAAATATCGTCCGCTGGCGGGCGTGTAGCTCAATGGTAGAGCAGTGGCCTTTTAAGCCATTGGTTCAGGGTTCGAGCCCCTGCACGCTCACTACCTTCGAAAGTCAAACACCTTTGGTTGATCCACTGGCAGCTTGCCTGACTTGGCGATGACCAGGTTTTTACCTGCCATAAGCCATCCGCTTCGCATGGCGTCTAATTCGGATTGGCTGGAAACCATCGGGATTGAAACCCCATTCAAGATCACCTCCTTGATCAGGTCGGCATCTTCAAAGGCTAATTTGATTACGGTTTCCCGATTGGTTGCAGCACCGCTATAATTTCCGGACGCTGCAGCGATGGTGATGATTACACCATTACTTGTGGATTGCTGCGAAAGAACGGTTTCGCGCAATTCATCGGATTGGTAAGCAGTCGTTGCGCCATCATCTTCATAATACACAAATTGGCTGGGGACGTCATCAGCAAAAACAAAAATGACCAATTCATCGCGATTTGTGCCGTCGGCTCGTTTTCCAACAATGTTCATACTCTTCTCGTCGACATACATTTGGGGGATGATCGCCCCGGCGCGAGCAAACAACGGCAACCGGAATAGCCCGTCAGGATAAACAGAAAATGGGCCGATCCATTCGCCTTGACTGGTATAAAATTCCAGTGTGTGGTAATTGACCCAACGACCTGCTGGCAGGTAGACCCTTCGTTCGGCCTCTCCATTGGCCGCTACAACTGCAACCAGCAAATCGCGTCCGATCATTTTTTCATTGCCCATCTCCCGCACCGCCATGTCCTTCTGGAAATAATAAACCAAGGGCGGAAAGATCGGCTCGCCAAATCGATAAGCGCGGTGACTGAGAGAATACAGATAAGGGCTCAATTCGTAACGTGAGCGCAAATTCGCAAGGTTGCTGTCCAGGTCGCCGATGCGATCTGGTGCTGTTTCCTTGCAGTTGCATAGATTCTCTGCGTGCGCTCGAGCTGGTATATCAAAAGCCATCGAATTGGCAAACCACTGCGTATAAATTTCATTGATGTCTCCATCCGTTGATTCTCGTCTGAACCCACCGATATCCGAGCCAAAATAATCCATTCCTGACATGGACATGTGCATCTGGGCATTCAAGTGGGTGGCAAGGCTGCTCAGATTGGAACCGATATCTCCTGACCACATGCTGACCCCCAAACGCTGGCTGCCAGACGTTCCCGACCGTGAGAGGATCATTGGCCGCTGAGAATGTCTGTTGCGTTGATATCCCTCATAGATGCTCTTGCTCCATAAAAAGTTATACAGATTATGGATGTCAACGTGCTTATTTCGCAGCTGTCCATCCTCGACGATCCCCGCATACCAAGATTCAGGGTCATACATTTCTGGCTCACCCAGATCGGTCCAATGGCCCATCACCCCCAGGTTGATCAACGGTTCCCGTTTCAGATCATGCCAGAAGACTCCTGCCTCCAGGTTGGACCAATCCATCATCCCTCCTTTTCCCCACCACGGGTTTGAATCCAAATAGGTGGCAGAACAGGATTCACATTGTTTTACGAGATACCCCTTGCTCTCCAATCGCCGAAACTCATCCAGACCCCGGCCAATATAGGATTCTTCGATGGTGATGATTCCCAGGCCTTGATTACTTTGCAGGTCAGCAATTTTTGCCCCGGGATTGGGGAATTTTACAAGATCCCAACTTAAAGAACCCATTCGGGTATTGTCCGAACCGGATTGGATACCGCCAAACCACTGCAAGTCGAGCACAAACCCATCCACTGGGAATTTGTTTGCCCGCAGGGTGGTTAATTTTCCATCCAATTCCGCCCAATTATCATATCCATACTCGGAAATCCACATCCCAAACATCTTTTTGGGCGGGACCGGTGGCCTACCCGTCAGTTCCATATAATCTTTACGCAAATCCTGAAGATCTGGACCACTCATCAGGTAAAAACGTAGGCGCTCACCGCCCATGTCTACCTTCCATATTGAGCCGGTGAAGTCCCATCGTTGCCGGAATAAATTATCTGCAAAGAGCGCATAATTATCCAGCTCATTTCCGGCGAAATAAACAACTGGAAATTGTATATTTCCTACGCCTCCGCCTAAAAATTCCACCATGGCATTTCCATACGGACCGCCGGGGTTTCTCACCCTTCCAATCCAATCACCATCAGCAGAACCGGGCGTAACAAATTCCTGGCCCAGTCCATAGGCATGTAAATAACTTTCCGGCGTGAGGCTAATACCCTGGTTGCCGAAGCCCAGATTTTGAGGACATAGGGTGGTTAACATGAGATCAGGATCTCGGGTTATATCAGTCGCTGTCACACAAAGAGTCGCCGGGTTCACCTGGATGGTTAGGTCTGTGGTAACAAATGTGTAGATATCATCTAATAACAATTTTTTAGGACCCGGATAATCGGTTTTAACCACCATGGGAGTGGTGTACATAGGGCTGCGCAGATCCATGAAATCCGCGGCGCTTGAATACTCAAAATGCAGTAAATCATCATCCAGAAATTCAAGAACCAACGCGATTTGACCAGTCTCAAATCGGAAACGCCCTGAGGGGTCACTGGATACCACAGCTTTTGATCCTGTTTGGCTCTTGGTCAAGGGTTGAACACAGATTAATTTTTTGGGTGAACCGCTGAGATCAATCCATTCTCCCAGCAAAACATCTCTGCCTTGCACCAGCACGCTGTGTTCCTCGTTCCTCGTGATCAGGTCCCATAAATTCACCTCAAAAGCGCATGTCCCATTCAGGCAGCGACCTTCAGCGTCCAGGTCTGGCCGGTATTGGTTGGCTTCGGTTTGAGCCACTTCAACACCATCCACCAGCACCCTCACACTGGCGTCTTTACTGGAGTCATCTAAACCCACAACCCAGCCGAAAGCCAGGCAGGCGGACTCAGTCGCCCGCGTTTCGACCCCATCATGCGATCCAATCAATTGTGTGGAAGTTGCTCCTCCTGAAACCGTACCTGGCTCATTTGCTTCTTCCTGCGTGGGTTGATTTGTTGAGACTGCTTGCGGAAGGTCAGTCAATTCTGCATTATTCCCGCCTCTTGTGCATGAAGATAACAAGAAAATGATCGCCACCAAAATATAAAAATTTCTATAAGAAATGGACATGCAATCCTCGTCCGTTACACCAAACCAAAATAGATAAATTCGAAATATATCATTTCGAGAATTTTAAATAAATTACTTCTTGTAAATGTTACACCAACCCTATTACGAAGGCAAATAGCATTTTGAATGCTAACTGGCGCTCCCAGAAGATAAACTCAAGCAGTGTCGCTGACCCGGATGAGGGATGAAGGTTACCTGACACCATCTTGAGCGCGGTGGTTTTTCCTATCCTGTTCGGCCCCAAAAATCCAACCATTTCACCTGATTCGATTGTGTGGCCTTGGCCAAACAGCCATTTATACTAACTCTATTGACCTGGTATTCGATGATCTATGGGGAAGAGAACCTTATTGTTTTTTTTGAGCGTTGTATACTGTCTGTGCAAACAATTTCTTAAAATCCTCTGTAGCCTGGACCAATCTAGAGGCGATGTTGACATCTCGAACCGAATGCCCAGCCAAGCCAACGATCTGCAGATCAAAAGACGGTACAGCAGTTTTTAATTCCCAGGCTGACCGTATTGGACAGACCATATCATATCGCCCCTGGATGATACGAGTGGGTATTTGTTTCAACGCAGGAGCCTGCCTGAGCAGCCAATCATCTTCAGGGAAAAAACATCCATTCATAAAATAATGGGCTTCGATCCTCGCCATCGCTAGCACCTTCTCCGCCTCTTCTTCTTTGTTGATCGCTTCCCAGTCCGGTTCAAGTCTTGAACAATGTGTCTCCCACCTGCACCAATGCCGAGCATAAGCCAGCCGAACGGAGGAGTCATTTAAGATAAGCCGCTGGTAATATGCATTCAGCATGTTCCCGCGTTCACCGGCTGGAATCGGAGCGAGAAAATCCGCCCAGCCATCCGGAAACACTTGAGATGCGCCATTCTGATACAGCCAATCATATTCACTTCTACGGCCCAGAAAGATTCCTCGCAAGATCAACCCCGTCACCCTGTTTGGATGACAAATAGCATAAGCCAGCGCAAGCGTGCTGCCCCAGGATCCCCCAACAACCAGCCATCGATCAATACCCAGCATACTGCGTATCCGCTCGATGTCATCGATTAAGTCCCAGGTGGTATTCTCATCCAGTTCAGCATTCGGCGTGGATTTACCGCAGCCGCGTTGATCAAACAGGATCACATGGTAAAACGCAGGATCGAAGAAACGCCGCGCCAACGGTGAAGTTCCTCCGCCAGGTCCGCCGTGCAAAAAAACTACCGGTTCTCCAATGGGATTGCCAGCTTCCTCAATATACAAACGGTGAAGTCTGGAAACTTCCAGGAAATCCTGACGAAAAGATTCTATTTCAGGAAATAAGGGCGAATCCATCTGCATGTGTTTCACCTCGAATGGAATTGCCTGATTATACTCACAATCACTGGTAAAATTTCGAAAACTTTTTCGAAAACAAGTGAACTGATGAGCACAATAACGATCATCGGAGCCGGCATGATGGGCACAGCCCTGTGTTGGCCTCTGGCAGACAATGGTCACACCATCCGCCTGGTAGGAACCCACCTGGATGAAGAGATTATTTCATCCATAAAGGCCAATCGCATCCACCCGAAACTTCAGAGGCGAGTGCCCGACATCGTACAGCCCTTCACGCATCAGCAGATTGTTGAGGCGCTGGACTGCTGCGATGTGGTGGTGAGCGGGGTCAGCAGTTTTGGTGTGCATTGGTTTTCGGATACAGTTGGGCCGCTCCTTAGGCCCGGGGTGCCTGTGATTGCCGTCACCAAAGGTCTGGAGGATCAGGAGGACGGTAGTCTTCTAGTATTTCCTCAAGTCACCCGGCGAAGATTGCCAGCAGGACACAGAGACCAGATCAGTCTAAATGCAATTGGCGGTCCATGCACCTCGCATGAGCTGGCCGCCCGTCGCCAAACCTGTGTGGTTTTTTGTGGAAATCTGCCAGGTGATTTGGAAACACTCAAAGGTATATTTGCCACGGATTATTACCATGTATGGAATTCACAGGATATCATCGGTGTCGAGGTGTGTGCTGCCTTAAAAAACGCTTACGCATTGGGAGTGGGTCTGGCGGTCGGCATGATGGAAAAAGCCGGCCCAGATGGGTTGGCCTTGGCATACAATCCCCAGGCAGCCTTGTTTGCTCAGGCGTGTTATGAAATGCGCTGCCTGGTTAAGTTCACTGGTGGTGGAGAGGATAACGCAGTCTGGCTGCCGGGAGCAGGCGACCTCTATGTGACCATTTATGGCGGTCGAACTGTTCGGATGGGGAAATTACTCGGACAAGGCCTGAGCTATCCTCAAGCGAGGAAAATTTTAGCTGGAGAAACCCTCGAGAGCATTGAGATAATCCGCTGCATGGGGCGTGCGATACCAAAACTGGCTTCTCGAAACTTGCTCAATCTGCAAGATTTCCCGCTGCTAATGCACCTGCATGACATTATTAAGCAAGGCCAAGCAGTGCGCATCCCCTGGGACACTTTTTTTGGTAGTCAAATTAAAAAAACCGGTTCAGGTTGATGCTTGCTCAACCCCATTGGATGTTTTAGACTTACCTGACAGAACCAGCAGGAAAATAAACCCCACAAACGCTAAGAATGCACCCAACCTGAAAAGGTTCGAGACACCCACCAGGTCATACAGCTGGGTGCCAATTACTGAACCCGTACCACCTCCAATGTTATACAGGGTGACGCCCATCAGAGCTTGAGCGCTTGCTCCAAGTCCTTGTGGGGCGATCTCATTGGCATAATTTACCCCTGCTGCCCATAGAAGAGAGAATGTCAAACCATGCAACAATTGGATTGGCAGGATCCAATAAGGATTGGTCACCATCGAGATTAATAAACAACGCAAGACCAGAAAAAGCATCGCACTCAGCACCAGTTGTTTTGCTTTCCAACGTGACAATAAGATGGCCGCAAAGAAAAACACTGGCAATTCACCCACCCCAGCTACTGCTGTAGCCATGCCGAACAGGCTCTCGCCTGCGTCTTTTGACTTGATGAAAAGGATCAAGAAATTATTTATAGTCGCAAAGGCCATGCCGGTTAAAAACAGGCTTCCCAAGAAAGCATACCACCTCCTGTCACGGATCAGCAGCCCAATTGCAGTCCAAAAAGGAGCCGAGCGTAACAACCGCGGCCTGGGGAGACGGGTAGCAACCAACACATTAATGCTCATCAGCACGATATAAATGGGGAAGATTAAGCGAATACCAAAATGCTCGATCAGGCTGCCTACCAGCAGTGAAGACAGCCCAAATCCCACCGCTCCCCATACACGTAATTTTCCATATTCATTTCGTTTCTCTCCCAGCATGTTTACAGTAGCGTAATCCGCCAATGATATGATCGGTGATCCTACGAAAGTGTAAAGAGTAAGGAACACGGCCAGCATGAAAAAATTGGCGGAGATCGCAACCAGCAAGATAGCCGGGATGGTCAAGAACAGGCACAATGGAAGCATCCATTTATGCAAATGAAAAGCATCTGCCGCTGCCGACCAAACAGGATTACCAAATACAGTGATCAGTGTGGGCAGCGACAGAAGGACGCCGATCTCTTGTATACTGATGCCCACACTCTGATAATAAATGATCAAATATGAAAAACAGCTCGCCATAGCGGCAAAATAAAAAAAGTAAAAGGCTGAAGCCCAAAATCGGTCTTGCTTCAACGCTCACCTTCATGGTTTTTGACCGGCGCCTTGGGTGAAAACCTAATAAAAATTAAGGCAGCCAATAAACGTCCCACACCCGAGGCGATAAAAATGACCGCATACCCCCAGTGGGTTACTATTTGGCCCCCCAACGCGGCGCCGACTGCACTCGAAACTGCCACCACCAGCTGAAAGATGGCCGTGTAACGGGCGCGCTGTTCACTGGCAGGAATGCTCAAAAGATAGTTAAATGACGAGATATGATAGCCGGCCCAGACGATCCCGCTGAAGACATTGAAAACCAAAGGGTGCCAGGGTTTGGTGGCAAAAGCCCAGAGTACAGGAACCAGCGGAACGATAAGCATTGTGACCGTCATCACCCTGCGATCTCCCCAACGGTCAGAAAGGAGACCAAAGAATCGCTGCGCAGGCAAGCTGGCCAGGCTGGACATCATTGCCACCAGGCCAATCATCGTCGCCGTGGATTGTAGCACCTGGGCTTGAAAGACTGTAAAAAATGGCCCGGCAATATTAATGGAAAAATTCCAGACAATGGCATGCAACAAAAAGGCTAGAAAGGCCGTGTCACCTGAGATTGTTTTCCAGAGCGATTTAGGCGAATAAGACAACGGTCCCTCAGCCACAAGTTCTTTACGTGGCTCCCGAATCTGGGAAAACGCATAAGTCGCAACCATGCCAATCACAAAAGCGAAAGCAAACGCAATCTGATATCCGTAAATCCCCCCAATTTTGGTGATGATGGTTCCACCGAGATACGTGAAGATGAGTGTTGCTGCGCCCATGACAATATTTCGGGTACCAAAATACCGTCCGCGCCAATTCAAAGGCACAATATCGCCTGTCAAAGACGTCCAGGCTGGATAAGCCAGGTTGCCAAACGCATCCGCCACAAGTTTCAAACCGATCGCCGTGATCACCGCTGCCTGGCCTTTGAGCAGAAAGGGCATGACAGCGAGTCCAAGCCACACCAGCCGAGAGATTCCACCACCAGACCAGACAACCAGATCTTTCCGGCTACGCGTTTTTTCAGTGATCATCGCGCCCGGTAATAGCACCAGCGTGGCTATAATGTTGCCCAGTGCCGCCATCAGCCCAATTTGCGCATTGGTGGCTCCCAATGCCAGAACGAACAGGGTGAGATAAGTCAGAATCACGGCATCTGAGGCTGCGGAAAACACTCCATCGAAGAAAAAGCTGCGCAGGTTGTGCTGAATGGTCAACGGCAGCATCGCTGCCCAAGATCCCCCCATACTCAGATGGCGCAGATTGGTTTGCAAGCGGTCAAAAACAGGACGGATTGATCTGTCTGGCGCCATGAGGATATTAAAACTCGTTAGGCAATTTTGAGAAAACGCTCAACCTCGAGCACAAAATAAGTTGCACCCCCGGCTTCGCCTTCCATCACCACAGGATGTCCTGTCATGAAAAGGTTTTCCATTTGAGCGGTCACGTACCTTC
>CAZCBJ010000012.1:17968-37363 GCA_964496705.1 uncultured Anaerolineaceae bacterium
GCCGGCGAGGGCAATTTTTTATAAGAATTTGGGTCAATTCACTCAGGCGATTTGCGGGAATGCCGATTAATAAACTGGCTACTTCTTCAAGCAAAAAACCACCATGGCTGTCCACGCGCGTGAAATAGAAACCCGATTCGCGCAGAGCTTGAGATAATCGCCCCATATCGTCGCCGGATACAAAAGCGATCACCAAGTTATCAATGATATCTTCACCCATGTCATTATTGTATCATTTCTCCCAGATCATTTCTGGTCTGTAGTTGATGACACCCAGACGCGGCACACCCTTTCCCAAACTAATAACGCTGATCGAAGCCGTATCGACTCCAATCCTTTGGAAATCATCCAACGGCATATTGAGATAGTGCGCAATAAGCAATCGGATGGCATCACAGTGGCTGAAACAAGCCACCCACTCATTATCTTCATGTTGTTGGTTAATCTCTTCCACTGCCGCTATCAAACGCTTCTGTGCCGCAGAAAAGGACTCGCCCCCCGGGAACAATGCCAGAGAAGGATGTTCCTGAACAATTTTCCACATCTTCATTCGCTGCATCTGCTTGACAGTTTTTCCCTGCCAACTGCCGTAATTGATTTCCGCCAGGCCAACAACAATTTGGATATTTACACCAAGGCACTCGGCAAGAGGTTGAGCTGATTCAACCGCTCTTTCGAGCGGACTCGAGTAGACAGCCTGGATGGGAGCCTTTGCGAGGGACTGAGCCAATAATTGTGCTTGATGGTGACCCTTTTCGTTCAAATGAACGCCCGGCAGGTGTCCTGCCAGGCGTTTACCGACAAAATCATTCTCCCCGTGGCGGATGAACAGGAAGATCGTCATGATTCTCCTTTTCTATAGTCTCTGTGGATTCCATGGCATCTTGCTGCGCTTTTCGCCAACGAGCCAACCGCTCTGTAACCTGTGCCTCATAACCCTGGTCAGATGGTTCGTAGAAATGTTTTCCCACCACTCCATCCGGTAGATACTGCTGAGGGATAAAATGGCCAGGAAATTGATGAGGATATTGGTACCCAGCACCATGACCGAATCCCTTCGCATCCCGACTGGCATCCATCAGGTGAATCGGCACCTCACCGGTGCCTTCTCGCTCGATCATCTCCCGCACCTGGAAAAAAGCCAGGCTGGAATTTGACTTGGGCGCCGTGGAAAGATAAAGTGTGGCTTCCACAATGGGGAAAATGCCCTCAGGAAGGCCCACATATTCATAAGCATAGGCTGCAGCTGCTGCGACCTGTAATCCGTGCGGGTCTGCCAGCCCAATATCTTCTCCAGCAAGGATGATCAGCCTTCGCAAGATGAAACGTGGATCTTCTCCAGCGATGAGCATTTTCGCCAGCCAGTATAATGCTGCATCAGGATCAGAACCTCGCACCGACTTAATGAACGCAGATATCGTGTCATAATGCGCATCGCCCATCCGGTCATAGATCACAGCTCTGCGTTGAATTGAATCTTGCGCCACAGATAGACTGATATGCACCCTCCCCACCAGGTCTTGTGATGTTGTCTCGACCGCCAACTCTAGCGCATTGAGCAAATTTCGGGCATCGCCGCCCGAAAGATCAATCAAATGACGGCGGGCTTCTTGGTCTATTTGAATCAGCCTTGCGCCATAACCGCGTTCAACATCATTCATTGCCCGATCAAATATCAAACCCAGTTGCTCTTCATTCAAGGCTTCCAACTGAAAAATTCGCGATCGAGAGACTAGGGCTGGGATGACATCGAAATAAGGATTTTCAGTCGTTGCCCCAATCAGGGTCAGCATCCCGGATTCAACATGGGGAAGCAATGCATCCTGCTGAGCTTTATTCCAGCGGTGCACTTCATCGATGAACAGAATGGTCCGCTGCCGGCTCAGCTTCCTGCGCTCGGTTGATTCCGCGATGATTCTACGCAAATCCGCCACACCTGCCAGCACAGCCGAAATGCTATCAAAATGCGCTTTTGTGGTCGCGGCGATGATCTGTGCCAGTGTGGTTTTCCCGGTACCTGGTGGCCCGGTGAAAATGATCGACGAAAACAACCGGTCTGCCTGGATAGCCCGGCGCAGCAACTTGCCCTCACCAATGATATGATCCTGCCCGACAAATTCCTCCAATGACCGCGGGCGCATCCGTGCAGCCAGTGGGGCTTCACTGCGCAACCGTTCCTGCAGATCATGAGAAAATAAATCCATTTAATTTTCCCGGGCCATCTCATCCATGTATTGCTTGATGGAAGGTACAGCGGACAGCCGTTCATAATAGAAGTTGTTGACCAGGTTGATTACCTCCGCCCTGGCAGCTTCCGCGCGCCGCGAAAGTCCCTGCCCCGGCGTCTCGCGGGAAAGGATGTCGCGCAATTCCAACAGCTCACGAACAATTTCCACTTCTTTCTCACCCTCCAGTAATCGCACCACCGTGGTGATCAAATGATCCGTCTGGTTGAGCAGGTTATCCAAAGGGATACTCGAACCTGGCTGGAAGCAATCATCAACAGTGCGAATCAAAGACCATACTTGATACAAAACGGTAGCTGGCTCGTCGAACAATTCACGCAGAAATGCCGCTTCCTGGTAACGACCAGTCAAACGGAAAATATTGTACATGCGCTTGGCCACCTTGCCGTAATTGGGATCTCTGGTTAGATATTTTCTGACTTCTTTCTCTAACTGTTGGACATAATGATCCAACGCATCACTGTCAACATGCTTTGCCAGTTTGGAAAACACCGGGATTGACTCAGCTTCCAGATAAACCTCCTGGAAATAGGGATCAAGATACCCATCTACTGGTGAAACTTCGCCGTCTGGCGCTTCCCACGTGACATCCAACATATTGCTAACATTGACAAGCTGTTTTCGCACTGGATCCACCATCACCCAATCCAATTTACACCATCCAGGATTGGAAGCCACGCTCTCCCAGGTGATCGTTACCGGATTGCTATCGATGTCAGTAGCATCAAATTTCCCCACCTCTATCTCAGCAGCAGTCCAGGCAATAGGGCTGTCCTTGCGCATCGTTCTTTCGCCCCGGATGACATCGAAGGGATACGAGCCAAATTTCACTTCGATCAGTTGGTATGCCTCAGCCTTCATCGTACTGAGCGCTTTTTCACGGATGATCCTTGCCAGGATATTGCACGCTTCCTGTTGGGTTCCCGCGCGAATATTTATCCGCTCAAAAAAATCCGCATCTCCTGGATAGGTCTGGATTTTTGACTGCGCTGCTGAACCCGATAGAGCCAACGCAGTTTCAACTACGCCGGGCTCATCATAGAATTCGATAATCTTTCCAATGCGGCGAAAGTTGGCCAAATCCTCAGCACTGAAATCCAACATGGTCACGCGGTGCCCAAAGACACCTGATTGCACGTCAAGAACCACATCTGCTTCACTTTTTGAAGCAGAAACTGCCGTCAACCATTGCAACGCTTCAGCCTCATTCAGTTCAACGCCCAACCGGTGAGCTGAGTCGATGATTCGCTGCAGGTCCTTGTCAGGGGTAGGTACACTGTTTTCACTCATTATTATCTCCTTTTCACAATAATGCTTCTACCAGAATGGCCAGGAACATTTCCGACTGATCCACCGCATCTTGCAAAGCATTGTGGGTCAGTGGTTTATCGCCCAGATAGTGATGACTGATTTCTCGAATTGATGTTTGCGCCCAATTGCTGCGCCTGAACCCCATGTAGTAGGCCTTGATATCCAAAGCATTGTGTCCAAATGGATTGCGACCCAGGTAGCGCAAGAAATAATCATTGACAAACATCCAGTCAAAGGGCGCGTTAAAGGCGATGAAAATGGGTCTGAGACCGTAAGGGACGGTGTTCTTCAGCCATTTTTCAAGCTGGTCTAGTGCGTCAACCGGAGCAAGACCTTTTTCGTTCAACTTTTCCAAAGACAGTTGGTGGATAGCCATCGCCTCATCTTCAAAGGCGAGCGTGTCTGGTCTTATCTCCACATAAAAAGTTTGTCGGGGTATGACGAGGTTGCACGCGCCAATAGAAATTAACGCATACTCGCTTGGATTGGGCCCTGTGGTCTCAACATCCACACAAATGTAGGAGTCAATCTCAGGCAAAATCCCACGCAATAAAGATAATTGCTCATCGGTTACCAACATGAATCGATTGTATTATAAAAAGGGTTGCTTTTCCAGCCCGTAATTCAATCGGTTTTTTCTGTTGATTTTACTTGACTGCGATTGACAATATAAACCCCCGCCAGCACGGCTGCGCCGCCCACCCATTGGGCTGTTGTTAACTCCTCACCCAGCAATGGATAAGCCAGCAATGCGGTGATGATAGGCTGGCTGATCATCGTTGGCGCGACAATCGCAGCCGGCACATGTCCCAACGCATAGGTAATTGAAAAGTATCCGATCACCTGAGAGACCAAACCCGCTGCAATAAAAACCAAATAGGTGGTTGTAGAATATCCGCTCAAATGGTGACCCAACAATAGATTCACAAATAGGAGGAAAATGGCGCAAAATAAAACCTCAAAAAATGTGAAAGTTAATGTTGACATTCTTTTTCGACCCCATTGGACGGTTAGAAAAAAACCGGCATAAAAAATACTGGAAAGGATTGCCAGTCCATCTCCACTACTCAGCGCCGGATCTCTTACCAAATTTTCGCCAAACACGATGACTGCGCCCGCCAGTCCCAGTGTCAACCCCAGCCAAAATTTCATACCCAGTTTCTGGCGGAGGAAAATGACCGCGATTAGCGCCACCCAGATAGGCGAAAAATTGTTGAACAGGGTTGCATTGGCCACCCTCGTGATTCCAAGCGCTGTGCTCCAAAGGGAATGATCGAGTGCAGAAAAGAAACCCGCCAAGGCTGGGATCAGCAGGCTGCCCCAGCCCGGCAGCGGACTCCTGGATTTAAAGTAACCGAAAATAGGCAGAAAAATGATGGTTGCTGAGGCCATCCGATAAAAAGATGTCACGGTGCCAGGAGCGTCAGCCCAGCGAACGAACAGCGCCGAAAAACTGAGCACTAAAACGCCGCAGGCTAATGCCAGATATGGGGCAGCCTTACGAAATCGTTCCAACATGAACTATCCCTGCCATGAACGAAGCAGGAGTGGCAACTCAGGTAGTAATTCAATCTGGGCATTCGGGCGGATTGATTCCAGGTGAAGGTGGTTATCCGGCCGGTCCGCGCAATGAGTGATCCATACACTGGGCATACCGATTCCATTGGCTCCTGCAATATCCGCAGCCAGCGTATCGCCTACCATGACTGCCTCTTCAGGCAAGATATTGAAATAATCCAGGGCCTTCTGGAAAATCGCCGGATGGGGTTTGCGGATGCCCTCCGAACAGGATACCCACAGCTTTTCCATAAAAGGGGTTACTCCGGCTTTATCCATCAATTCGCGGACATCTTTTTCATCTCCAGCATTGGAGATGATAGCCATGCGATACCCCTCCACCCTCAACCGGGTCAGAACCTCTATTGTTTCCTTACGTGGCGTCCAATGGCTTTGGCTGACCCCAAAAAAGGCGTCCAAAGCGCGGCGAATGGCACCCTCAGGAATAGCCTCGACACCCATGGACTGAAGATAGGCCTTGAGATGCGTTCCCATAGCAACATCAATCAACGTTTGCTCACTCTCTTGATATGATTGATGCATATACGCATGAAAACCTCCCAAAAAATCGTCTCCCAGTTTATACCCCTCCTCTTCCAATGCGTTTTTTAGAACCAAATTGCATTCCGTTTCAACCAATGGCCATTGGTCATAGAAATAAATCAATGTATTACCCAGGTCAAACAACACAACTTTAATATTTTCGAGTTCGGACATATCCATTTCCTAGCACACATATTTTATCCTCCGGACAGGGAATTATCTGGAGGATAAACAACAAGGCTCAATTTTACTAGCTAATAACCCAGATCGGGGTTAAATCGATTCAACAGGGGCATCTCTTCCAGATATCGTTTCAAGTTTTCAGAAAATAGTTCTACTGCCCTATCCCTGTATGATGCACTTAATCCACCAATGTGAGGTGTCACAAGGACTTGAGGCATATGCCAGAGTGGATTGCTGGGAGGTAACGGCTCTTCGCTGAAAACATCCAATGCAGCCCCGGTCAACCGTTTCTCCTGTAACGCCGTGATCAAAGCCGCCTGATCAACTACCCCTCCGCGGCCGATATCGACCAGATACGCCTTGGGTTTCAAAGCAGACAGTTCTTCTTCCCCAATCAGTCCTCGGGTCTCACGCGTCAAAGGCAAACAAACAACCAGGTAATCGCATAATTTCAACATCGATTTGATTGCCTCGATTGGATACAACCTGGTGAAATAATAACCGTGCGGATCTCCCGAACCCTCAAGCATATACCCCGTGTCCTCCGGGTGGCGCACATCACGTTTTACTGCCAGCACCTGCACATGAAACGGCTGCAGTAAGCGCGCAATTTCCCGACCAATGCTGCCATAGCCAACAATCCCAACCGTACTACCGCGCAGTTCCCGGGGTCCAAACCGTTCCCAGCGGTCGTGAGGCCATTCTGCTTTCTCTTGATTGGCCACAAGATCAGGTATCCGATGACCCAACGCCAGCAACATCATAATTACATACTCTGCCATCTGTGGCGCAGCCGCCCCACTCAAAGTGGTAACCTGGATGTCGTTCTTTGATACCAAAGGAGATCCGCTGGCAAAGTCAATTCCGGCAAAATGGAATTGTATCCATTTCAGGTTGGGCACCATAAGTGGATCTGGAAGAACGCGATCTGTGTAAAGAATCTCTGCCCTGTTCCATAATTCAATGGGAACTTCTTCCACCTTGTGCGCCGTTTGTGCAGTAATTCGTAAACGCGGTGAAACCTGACGCAATTTTTCAATCATTACGTCAGGAAATTGCACCGTGATCAATACATCCAATAATCCAGCGCCCATTTCAACCTTTCAAATAAATGCCCTGCGGGTCAAGCTCTTCACGTAGAATGCGCAACTCGTGTGCGCTCAGAGGCTCTGTGATACGCAGTGGTTGTTTTGTGATCAATGGCCATCCGGTATTTGCGATAACCTGTTCAACCTGCACTCCGGGATGGATGGCTGTCAAAATGAGTTCGCCTGATTCGTCTGGCTCCAAGATCCCTAGGTCTGTGACCACAGCCTGCGGCCCACCGCCTCGCACGCCCACACTTGAGCGCTGATCGCGGTGTCCTAAAAATCCTGCCGAAGTGCAAAAATCCACTTTTTCTGGAAACCGACGCTTTTGGTGAGGCGTCATGATATAACACCGATTAGCCCATCCGGATATTTCCATGGATCCACCGGAACCAGGCAGTCGGATTTTTGGGTGATCATATTCACCAATCACCGTTGCATTGATATTTCCAAAGCGGTCAATTTGTGCTCCGCCAAGGAAACCCACGTCCACGTTTCCCCGTTGTAAATAAAGCGTGAAGATGTCGTACATACTGCACACCCCCACCGCTCCGCTGACCAGGGTGGGATCACCAATCGACAGCGGCAATCGGGTAGGCCGGGCGCCGATGACTCCCGCCTCGTAAATCATCAATAAATCGGGCGCGTGAGTTCGCATTGCTAGGTTGCATGCCAGGTTGGGCAACCCGACACCCACAAAAACCGTATCACCGTTACGCAATAATCGCGCAGAATTCACCGTCATCAATTCGGATGCAGTGTAGGCTTGTTCCATGTTAATACGCTCCATAATCCACGGGGGCTGCCAGCCGCCTGTTCACGCTGAGCCGTTCATGCGCCTCAATTCCTAACTTGTCCCAATAAGCCTGCCGGTCGCTTACCCCATAAACCCATTCATCTAGATAATCTTTCACCTGTTCCGGGGACTCGCTGACTTTATCCCACGATAAGTAGAACTGATTGTCTCGGTCATAATAACCTTGTGTGTAGGACGGATGCGCGCAATACGGGACATGACAGACGGCAGACACGATGAAGCCGGGTATCAGTGTTCGGTTGGGATCCGAACGGATGATCTCCTCGGGAACAATCTCCTCAGCCGTGAGGATCACTCGTCTTGATGCGAAAGCCACCTCCTTCTGCTCTCCGATGATTCCCCAGATATGCGCATTTCCATGAATGTCAGCTCGCTGAACATGGATGATCGCCACATCAGGATTTAAAGGCGGCAACACAATCACCTCCTTGCCTGAGTAAGGATCTTTCACCCTTTTATAGTTTGGATTGGCTCGCTCCAGGTCTGTCGCAGCAGTTTGATTCATCGGGATGAAGGGCAGTCCCGATGCGCCAGCCTGTAGACGAGATATCATCCCAAAATGGGAGTATTCCTCCCACGCCAGCCTTCCTGCTTCAATTTCAGTTCGAACCACTCTCAATGATCCGACGCCAGGATTACCCATATAGGAAAAAATCACCTTGCTTGCGCAGCCAGCCGCCACTATCTGATCGTAAATCAAATCCGGCGTCGCGCGTGCCAGAGTCAACCCACGTTTCTGTTGACGGATAATTTCATGCCCGGCGCCAAATGGAATTAAATGCGTGAAACCGGCGGCATAAACACAATCACCATTTTGTATATATTCTGATACAGCTTCTTTCAACGAACATAATGTTGCCATTTTCCCTCATCGTTGTTTATTTTCTTTATTTCTCAAATTTCCTCGTCGCAATAATCGAAACCGTCCACTTTCTTTAGGTGATTTTCGGGGCGTTAACCACCAGAAGAATAGACCGGTAAAGAAAATCAAACCGCCCACCAATAATACATTGAAATCCGGAGCCATCACAGCCACCGAAAGTCCAAATAATAAAAGCGTGATGCTCCCGATGAAAAGGAAAAATATGCCTAAACGCCTAAACATTACAGTTTACGTACATGGGTACGAATTTGTTCGTGCATATAAAGCTGGAGGTAATAGACACCCCCGGCATTCTTTCCACTCGAACCGGATCCTTTCCATCCGCCAAAAGGCTGGAAACCAGGCCATGCCCCGGTGGTGGCACCTTGCGGGCGGTTGGCATAATTAACACCCGCTTCGATGCGGTCGAAAAATTGCGCCACTTCCTCTTCAGAGCCATAAACACCTGCAGTTAATCCATAGTCCACATCATTCGCCCGTTGAAGAGCTTCTTCAAAAGAGCTGACTTTGGCGATGGTCGCAATTGGCACAAACATTTCTTGCTTCCATAAACGATGTATCTGCGGGAGGTCTGCCACCAGGGTGGGTGTGCAAAAATAACCTTTGGAATACTTGCCTTCGGTCAGAACCTTGCCGCCAGTCAGTATGGTTCCCGCTTCAGCCAATTCTGCACAGAATTGCTGGTAATCCCGGTATGAACTTTTGTTGACGACTGGCCCCAGGTAGATTCCCCGCTCTGTCGGGTCGCCTATCGCCAGTTTTTCGGTTAACTCCACAAGCCGGCTGACCAGCGGTTCGTACACCTTTTCTTCGATGTAAATTCGCGAACAGGCGGAACATTTCTGGCCTTGTAAACCGAAACATGAGCGCACAATCCCGACCGCAGCATCTTCCAGATCGGCGTTTTGGGTGACAATAGCCGGATTCTTGCCTCCTAACTCGAGAATTGCTGGCCGGATCCAGCGCCCACGCCCAAAATCGCAGAAAATTTTCATCCCCACATCATAAGAGCCGGTGAATGTGATCCCATCCGCCATCTGACTTTCGATCAGTGCCTGACCCAGTGTTGACCCCGGTCCGGTGACATAATTGAAAACACCATCCGGTATTCCTGCATCTCGTAAGCATTCGGCGATCAAGCGTGCTGTCCAGGGGGTGTCGGTCGCAGGCTTCATCACAACCGTGTTGCCGGTGACCAAAGCAGCTGCTGTCGGCCCCCCGGTCAATGCGCATGGGAAATTGAATGGACTGATTACCAGCCAGACGCCATAGGGCCTTAACACCGAAGTATTGGTCGAAATCACCCCTGTCAGCGGATCCCTACCCATTTCAACGGTAAACCCTTCGTTTGCCTCCATTCGATCGCAGGCATATCGGAACAAGTCTGCGGTCTCGCTGACATCCCCCAGCGCTTCCATCCGACTTTTCCCCACTTCCATTCCAACCACAACCCCCATTTCAAACGTACGCTGGTCCATAATCTCGGCTGCTTTTCTCAACAGGCGTATTCGTTCCTGCCATGGGGTATGACTCCACGCCGCGAAAGCATTTCTTGCAGCTTGAATCGCATCAATTGCATCTTGCGCTGTCCCTCTTTGGAAGATGCCTAACAGAATATCCGTATCCTGGGGCGCACGATCTTCGATTTTATCTTCAGCGTACCGATCTTCGCCGTTAATTATCATGGCGTGTTCTTGACCCAACCTGGCTTTCACTTGCGCCAATGCCTGGTCATATCGGATGTGCAATTCCTCGGGTGGATTGAACATCGTAGCGTACGTTAACCTGAAGGGAGTCTGGTCAGGCATTTTAAAGATACCTCCTAAAATTTTGTTGAATGACTTGTTGATTTAAGTATAGCCGAATGTGAAACCAAAGTCACAGGTCATTTATCATCAAAATATACGAACCCAGACATGAAGATTAGTTGCAGAAAGGCATAATCCGAGTTAAACTCAGTTAACTCAGTATGAACAATACACCTCTTCACTTGATTGGTGTCGACATTTCTCCAAATCGCCAGCCTTTCACCATGGCTGTGATGGATCAAAATAAAAAGTTGATACTGCTGCAAAGATGTAAACTGGACGATTTGCTGGCATTTTTTTCTACCCAGCCGTCATTCCTGACAGCTCTCAACTGCCCCCAATCATTGAACAAAGGATGCATGGACTCTCATCCTTTTCGCCAATCGCTCAACCCCATTCCTCATCCTGCCCGCTGGCAGAACCTGCGTGTCGCGGAATATTTTCTCGCCCATAACGGCGTCAGCATTCACCGCACACCTGACAGGTTCTCCAGCGCAACCGGCTGGGTAAAAAACGGTTTACAGCTCTATGAACAACTCCGCCTGACAATATCATCTACGCTTAATCCTTCTGGTGGTGGACCGCGCCAACATTTTGAGAGTCATGCCGAGGCTTTTTTCAAAGCCCAGATCCACGGCAGACTACTGGATAATCGCAGTCTCGAGGGGCGATTGCAGCGCCAGTTGGTGTTGTATGAATTGGATCTTCCTGTGAAAGACCCCATGCGCTTTTTCGAGGAAGTGACCAGACATCGTCTGCTGCAAGGTATCATGCCTGCAGATGATCTACTTCCTGTATCCACCTTGAATGCTTATGCAATGGTTAATATGGCCTGGCTTTTACACAACCAACCTGAAAAAGTCGCTCGGATTGGTATTGAAGAAGAAGGTTGGATTTATGTTCCGAGTGCCATCAAAATCAACGCGACGTACCAATCCAGCCTGATCCACTTCACATGAACCCACCTTCGGAAGATAACAACAAGGTTCAAAAGAAAAAATCAGTGAAAATTCTACGTCGCTGTTCATGGTGTGGACAATTTCATGCCGCTTACCGCGTGAAAACAGATACGGCCGTGTTGTATTTATGTTATCGCTGCTGGAGTTCAAAGCAAAGGCAGGATAGCTCAGACGACAGGAACCAAGATCAAGTTGATTTAAAACCATAGAGCCACCGAAGGGATTCGAACCCTTGACCGGACGATTACGAATCGTCTGCTCTACCAACTGAGCTACGGTGGCAGCGGGCGAATTATACCAGCAGCCGAAAGATATTTACAAGACATGCTCAGAGTCGCAATGCTTTCTTACCATACCTGTCCGTTAGCCACTCTGGGGGGTAAAGATACCGGCGGAATGAATGTCTATGTACGTGAGTTGACCCGCCACCTGGGGCAATTGGGCGTTCACGTGGATGTGTTCACACGGTCTCAGGATGATCATGTCCCGCATATCTCGCATGATCTGGGTTACGGAAATAGAGTGGTTCACATTCCCGCAGGACCCGAAACCTGGCTGCCGAAACAAGATATTGCCGGCTATTTGCCGCTATTTGCGCAGGGCGTTTTAAATTTTGGCTCTGAAAAGAAAATCCAATACGACCTGATCCACAGCCATTATTGGATGTCAGGGATTGCAGCGCAACAATTAAAAGCCGTCTGGAACGTCCCCATTGTGCATATGTTTCACACACTCGGGCACATGAAAAATCGTGTGGCGCGCAACGAAATGGAAAAGGAAGGTGCCTACCGTCTGGATGGTGAACAGATGGTCATTAAGAGCGCTGATTGCATCATCGCTGCCACGCCGGCTGAACAGTCGCAGCTCGCCTTCCTCTACAGAGCAGACACGCGCAAGGTAAAAATTATTCCTCCTGGTGTGGATGTCCATCATTTTTATCCCATCCCTTCCGATGAGGCGAAAGAGGTGGTGGGCGTTCCCGTGGAAAATTGTATGCTGTTGTTTGTCGGGCGGATTGAACCTTTGAAAGGGGTGGATACACTCATCCAGGCCATGGCTTTGCTGCACGCGCGGGGAGAACTGACTCACTGCCCCTATTACCTGGCCGTCATTGGCGGAGACCCTGCCATGCCCATCCAGTCGATGAACCATGAAATGGTTCGTTTGCAAAAGCTTTGTGAAGAATTGAACCTTTCTGAGGTTGTTCTGTTTCTGGGTAAAAGAAGTCAGGATTCGCTGCCTTATTATTATTCTGCTGCTGAAGTGTTAATTATGCCCTCTCAATATGAATCATTTGGCATGGTCGCGCTGGAGGCGATGGCTTGTGGAACTCCGGTGGTTGCCAGTCAAGTGGGCGGCCTGGCCTTTCTCGTCAAAGATGGAGTTACCGGCTTTGTGATTCCGGACAGCGACCCCGAAAAACTGGCTGGAGCACTTCGCAAGCTGATATCGGACTCTGGATTACGTCAGAGAATGGGCGAACAAGCCGCACTGCTGGCCAAAGATTATGCGTGGGAAATTATTGGCGAACAGGTCATCACGATATATCAACACGTGTTGGCTAATCCGGATCAAGTTCATCGCCGCGGTAAACAGCCTTATCGCCGAAACGTTCTCTAAGTTCATCCAGAGCATCATGCAACCGGCGTTCGCGTTGATCCGAAGTATCCCACAACAAAAGTTGATCTGGAACCCTGCTTAATGATGACGCTCCCACCCCAAGCAAACGCACTCGTTTACCCGGTTTCCACATCATATTCAGCAAATGGCAGGCTGTCTGAAAAATCACACGATCTTGATCAGTGGGCTGAGAGAATGACCTCTGGCGTGTATGTGTGGAAAAATCAGGCCAACGCAGTTTGATCCGGATGGTTCGTGCTTGTACACCTTTACGTCGAAGCGCCCTGGCTATTTCAGACGACTGAGACAATAGGGTTTTCTCAAGGATACGCCAATCTCCTTCATCATCAGCAAATGTCAATTCTTGACTGATGGATTTCATCTCGGATTCGGTTGACAAGGGTCGATGATCAATCCCTCGGGCGCGTTGTCCCATTTCAGGCCCATTCCTTCCAAACACATCCCGCATATATCCATCTGATTTCTCAGCCAGCTCGCCAATCGTCTTGACTCCCAGATCATTCAATCGTCCGGCGGTCTTCGGACCAATTCCCCATAATTCTCTGACTGGTAATGGCGCCAGAAATTGCGCCTCTGTGCCCGGAGGAACATATCGAATAGCCTGCGGCGGTTGATTCCCCCGATGGGCAGACTTCCCCACATTGGTGGCAATCTTCGCGACCAGCTTGTTGCTGGCCACCCCTAACGAACAAGGCAATCTCAATTCGCGAAGTATATCCTGCTGCAGCTTTCGGGCAATGGACAAACCATCATCCGGCATATCGCTAACATCTAGAAAAGCCTCATCAATGGATATCTGCTCCACCAGCGGTGTCAGTTGACCCAGGATTCTCATAACCTGAACAGATTTCTCATGATATGCCGAAAAATCACTCGGAAGGATGATCAAATCCTGGCACAGGCGCACAGCCCTCGCCATCGGCATTGCTGAATGTATCCCCAACATCCGGGCTGCATACGAACACGAAGAAACAACCCCCCTCTCCCCTGGTCTACCTCCCACAGCAAATGCTTTTCTCATCAACGACCCATTCTTTAGCTCTTCCACTGAGCAGAAGAAAGCATCCAGGTCAAGGTGAATGATCTTTCGCGATCCCATGGGATTTCTTAATTTTACACCAACCACTCACTCATGAAATTTTATTCATTTCCTACGGTCATCGTGTAGATTAGATTGAGGTAAAATTCTTGTATATTCCAATCGAGAGGAAAAATCATGGATTCCATCCTGAAGAGACGTGCTATCCAATCATGGGTGATGTATGACTGGGCAAACTCGGGCTTCGTCACCACCATTACTGCAGCAGTTCTGCCTGTTTATTATGCAAATGTGGCTGCATCTGGATTGCAAGAAAATCTTGTGACTGCTTATTGGGCATACACCACAACGATTGCTTTATTATTGGTTGCGGTAATTGGCCCGATTTTGGGCACCATGGCTGACTTTCAAGGTTCGAAAAAACGTTTTCTATCCACATTCATGTTAATGGGTGTCATCGCATCGATATTATTATATTTGGTTGGGGAGGGAGATTGGTTCCTGGCATCCGCCATTTACATTGTGGCAAGTATCGGTCTATCCGGTTCGCTGGTATTCTATGACTCTCTACTCCCTCATGTCGCTGGTCCAGAAGAAATTGATCAGGTCTCATCCAGAGGATATGCCTTGGGCTATCTTGGTGGAGGGATACTGCTGGCGGTTAACCTAGCTATGATCATGGTCGTTCCCGAGTTGGTGCCCAGCCTGACAACCTCTTTCATGACTCGTCTGGCATTTGTCACGGTTGGTATCTGGTGGCTTTCTTTTTCCATTCCGATCCTGATCAACGTCAAAGAACCCCCCCGGCGAATTATGCAAGGCGAAACCTTTCAAACCAATCCTTTTCTTGCCAGTTTCAGACGGCTCGGAAATACATTTGGAAAAATCAAGCAATACCGCCAATTAATGTTGTTCATCATTGCATTCTGGCTCTATAACAACGGTATCGGCACAATCATCTATATGGCCAGTATATATGGCAAAGAACTGCAATTCAGCGATGTGACCGTCATCGGCACATTACTGATGGTGCAATTTGTCGCCATGCCTTTTGCTTTGTTATTCGGTTGGCTGGCTAAAAAACTGGGCACCAAACGCGCCATCTATCTCAGTCTATTAGTCTATACGTTTATCGCCATTGGTGGTTTCCTGATGCAAAAAGAAATCCATTTCTGGATTCTCGGGTTTGCGGTTGCTACCGTACAGGGAGGCAGCCAGGCCTTGAGCCGCTCTCTGATTGGACGGATGATGCCAAAAAGCCTGTCCGCTGAGTTTTATAGTTTCTTTGCAGTCAGTGAGAAAATTGCAGGGACTGTCGGTCCGTTGGTTTTTGGGCTGGCCAGCCAGTTGTTGGGCGGCGGTCGCGTTGGCATTGTATCTTTGATTATCTTTTTCATCGCTGGAGCATTGGTCCTCTCCAGGGTTAACGAAAACGAGGGCATTCGTGTCGCCAAGGCGGAAGAAGATGCCTTGGTGGCGGCTGGCGCTGCTTAATTTGTTACTTCGTATAATTCAACCAATACCCCATTTGCGCTTTTCGGGTGGATAAACGCCATCTTTCTGCCCGGAAGCTCAAGTGGGGTTTCGTTGATCAGGCGGATGCCTTTTTCCTTCAACTGTGCCAACATTTCCACGATGTCGTCCACCTCAAAACACAGATGATGCATTCCTCCACCACGCTCCTGGATAAATTTCGCCACACCCGAGTCATCTACCGTGGGTTTGACAAGTTCCACCTCGGTATCTCCGACTGGCATGAAGACCACTATTGCTTTTTGGCTGGGCACATCTTCTGAATGATCAACCGGTAAACCCAGCCCTTCCTGCCAGAATGACAACGCCGTCTCAATTTCCGGCACGGCAATCGCAATGTGATTAACTCGTAAAATTTTGGCCATCTTTTTAAATACCCTTTCTAGATCCATGATGCAGGCTGATATTCACCCCACACAGCCCGCAAAAGATGACAGATTTCTCCCAATGTGATTGAGTGTTCCACGCACTCAATAAATAGAGGCATCAACTCATCTGATCCTCTGGCGGCTGCCTCAAGGCGGGTGAATAATTCAGCCACTTTGTCTGCATCGCGCGAGGCACGGATTGCAGTCAGTTTTGAACATTGCGCTTTCTCAATGGCCGGATCCACAGACACCCTTTCTAGATCAAGTATCTCCTGAACCTGGAAGGCATTCACCCCCACCACTGTGGTCTCCCTGGTTTCAACGGCAAGTTGATAACGATACGAAGCCTCTTGAATTTCCTTTTGCATGTAGCCGTTTTCAATAGACGAGAGAGCACCGCCCATTTCATCGATCAAATGAATGTACATCCGCGCTCGATTACAAATTTCATCGGTCAAATATTCAATCAGGTAAGATCCGGCAAAAGGATCAACGCTGTCTGCAACGCCCGATTCATTAGCAATGATTTGTTGGGTTCTTAAGGCAACTTGCACAGATTTCTCAGTTGGCAACCACAAAGCCTCATCCATGCTGTTTGTGTGCAGCGACTGCGTCCCTCCCAGCACCGCTGCCAACGCCTGCAGGGTCACCCGTACCACATTGTTCTCAGGCTGCTGCGCCGTCAAAGTAGATCCTGCAGTTTGGGTGTGAAATCGCAACATAATCGAACGAGGGTCTTTCGCGCCGAACCGTTCTTTCATGATTTCGGCCCACAGTCTTCTGGCAGCCCGATATTTGGCTATTTCCTCAAACAGGTTGTTGTGAGCGTTAAAGAAAAACGACAACTGTGGGGCGAACTCATCCACCGCCAATCCAGCTTTCAAGGCGGCGTTGACATATTCGATGGCATTGGCCAATGTGAATGCCACCTCTTGCACCGCAGTGGAACCTGCCTCGCGGATGTGGTACCCGGAAATGCTTATCGTATTCCAATTCGGAACATGGGCTTTACAATAGCCAAAAACATCTGTGATCAAACGTAAAGAGGGTTTGGGAGGAAAGATATAAGTTCCCCGCGCGACAAATTCTTTTAAAATATCGTTTTGGATTGTCCCGCGTAAATGTTTTTCCTCAACGCCCTGTCGGCGACCAACAGCGATATACATGGCCAACAGGATGGCCGCCGGAGCATTGATCGTCATGCTGGTGGAGACTTTCGACAACGGAATCTCCTGAAAAAGTGTCGCCATATCATCTATGGACGACACTGACACACCCACTTTACCAACTTCACCCGCCGCTAGCGGATCGTCTGCGTCATAACCGATCTGGGTGGGTAGATCAAAAGCCACGGAGAGACCAGTCTGCCCTTGTTGTAACAGGAAGCGATAACGGCGGTTTGATTCCTCCGCCGAAGCAAAACCAGCATATTGTCGCATCGTCCAAAAACGCCCGCGATACATGGTCGGTTGGATTCCACGGGTAAAAGGATACTCACCGGGAAATCCCAAGCTATCGGCATAATTCGCCACACCCGGCAAGGCTACACGAGGAATGGGAATACCTGATGAAGTGGTGAATTCCTTTTTCCTTTCAGGAAAACGCTCGATCGCAGGCTGCAAGATTTCGTTTTCCCAACGTTCTTGTTCCTTTTTAGTGTCCATGATTACTCCATCCGTTCCATTTTTTTTTGAGTATACCTTAGCCCCTCCGTTTGTGGAATTAATTTCCTTATGGTAAACTTCTACCGAATTTTACAGTTTGAAACGACTATGACCCATTTCCTCGAGCTCATCTTTGCACTAAGTGTCATTTTATTTTCGGCGAAATTCGCCGGCTACATCAGCTCTCGTCTCGGGCAGCCTTCCGTGTTGGGAGAGTTGATCGTTGGTTTGATCTTGGGCCCATCTCTGATTGACCTTACTCATCTGCCGTTTATTCAGGATACCCATCTTTTGGATGAAGTTATTGCTGAAATCGGCGAATTGGGTGTTCTGTTACTCATGTTCCTGGCCGGCCTTGAGCTGCACTTGAATGACCTAGCCAAGAATACGCGCGTGTCTGCATATGCTGGTACGTTGGGTGTTCTGGTCCCGGTCGGTCTGGGCTGGGGATTAGGGCGGTTGGTTGGTCTGGAGCCTTCCCCTGCCTTCTTCTTAGGCCTCACCCTGGGAGCGACCAGCGTAAGTATTTCGGCACAAACATTAATGGAGTTAAAAGTACTTCGCAGCAGGGTCGGATTGGGCTTGTTGGGAGCAGCGGTTTTCGACGATATCCTCGTCATCCTCTTCTTATCAACTTTTGTTGCTTTGGTGAATGGCGGCAACGGTCTTCTTGAGATTGTTATAGTGTTAGGGAGAATGATTCTTTTCCTCGGCTTGAGCGCAGGTTTTGGGGTGTTCATTCTTCCAACCCTCACGAAAGTGATTGGTAAATTGGAGATCAGTCAAGGAAGCCTGACCTTTGCAATCATCATACTCCTGATCTACGGTCTTGCTGCCGAACTGGTGGGCAACATGGCAGCCATAACCGGCACGTTTTTGGCTGGTTTGATGTTTGGCCGCACTCAGGGAAAAACTCCCATTCAGCGTGGTATTCAGACTCTGGCATTCTCTTTCTTTGTCCCGGTATTTTTCATATCCATTGGCTTAAAGATAGATTGGCATAGTTTCACGCTGAACGATTTTTGGGTTCTTCTCGCGGTCACCGCGGTTGCCATCATCGGCAAGATTTTCGGTGCTGGCTTGGGTGCCAAACTGGCAAAATTCTCATGGCGTGAATCCACACAGATTGGATTGGGCATGGTTTCACGCGGCGAGGTCGGCTTGATCGTTGCCGCAGTCGGAATTGATGAAAACCTGATCTCCGCCCAATACCTACCCGCCATCGTCGGTATGATCTTGATTTCCACGTTGGTCACGCCGCCCCTGCTTCGCGCAGCCTTTGGCGGTCGAAAAGGATTAGGAAGCGATGTTCACCAGGAAGTGAAGAATGACTAATTCAGGAGAACCTATGAAATTCATGATCCTATTTGTGCTTCACGACATGACCTGCCTGGAAGAAATTTTGGATGCTTGGGAAACCGCCGGGGTGACGGGGATTACCATTTTGCTCAGCACAGGTCTCGGTAGGTTACGCGACCATTCTGCACTGCGAGATGACATTTCTTTATTTCCAAGTTTACATGATCTCGAAGATCATGTAGAGCAAACCAATCGCACCCTGCTCACGGTGGTGGAGGGCGAACCGCTGGTGGATAAAGTGATCAAGGTCACCCAGAATATTATCGGCGATTTGAATCTACCTAAAACGGGCATTCTGGTGGTGCTGCCTATCGCCCGGGTTTACGGTCTGAATAGAATCGACGAATAGGCGAGGATGCGCGTTCTGGCGGTTGATATTGGCACAGGGACACAGGA